>NZ_JAHXBG010000008.1:0-300000 GCF_020103725.1 Hyalangium gracile
GCCCCTTCCGATACGTCGGACAATGCGCCAGTCGCTCACCATCTGGCCGGGCTTCAAGTCCAAGGGATCAAAATCCGCGAACATGCCGCGCACCTCTCGCCAGTGGCTACAGCGTCACCTCGGGAATGGACAGACAGCGGCTCCCATCACCATTACACACCCGCACCGAGTGCTGCGCTCGCAGCCATGCTTCCCACTTACGCGCGGGCATCTCCACTTCCACGGCCACGCTCATCACACCGCCCGGGGAGATGGTTGCTTGCCCTGATAGCACCACGTGAGCGCGGCGCGGCTCCCCTCCTGTGGGCGTGACTTCGGCCCACGCAGGCGCCCACGGCTCCTCCCCAGTGTTGTTCACTTCGAGGACAACCACGCTCCACGTTGTCCCTCCGAGGCCCCAGCACTGTACGGGGCGAAGCTCCCCCCCGCGCGTCTCAAGGCACGCTTTCTCAAACTCTGCTCCCCTCATGCCTTTCTCGGTCACGAAGCCCGCGAGCGCCACGGCTGCCGGGCTCAAGGCAGCGGGCCGTGCCTTCAACGCCTCCAGCTCCTTGGCTTGCGCCTCGCACCGCTCGCGCGTGGCCGACAGTTCCACGCGGCACGCCTCGACGGTTTGCTGCGGGCGGCTCACGTTGACCAAGCCATCCGCTGTGCCCGGCTGCCCGGTCAGCAGGAACACGACGCTTGCGGGTGAGCCCTCGCGGTAGGTGACTCGCAACGCGAGCCATTCGCCAGTCCCGAGTGCCACGGCGGGCGAGAGCGTCACGCCTGCATCCCCCACCTCGAAGACAGCGAAGCGGGCGCGGCCCTCCACCTGGACAGACTCACGCAGGATCGGAGCGCCCAGGAGGAGCACCGTGACGGTGCCAGGCGCGACGTAGAGCACCGGGGACTCGCCCGACTTGCCCGTGAGAACGACGGAGCGTCCTGCGGGCGCGGCCTGTACCGTCGCTGTAAGGCCCACCAGCAGGGAGGCGAGCGCAAAACTTGGGGTGAAGGGTCGGAACAAGGCGGGGGAACCTCCCGGGTAGGCCCCCAGAGTAGCAGACAGGGGAGCGCCCCCGCGTCGAAGTCAGGCGCTGTCCATGCGCCATACGTCGGCTTCCTTTCCGCGTGCCGTTCACGGCCCCACCGCGCACGCCACGACTCATCTGCGAGGGTTCCACGCGCCGAGCAAGTGAGCCTGGACGCGGGAGACTCCACCGGGCGCAACTTCACCCGTCCGACGCGCGGGTTCCACTGGCCCACAGGCCTGACCCGATACGCGCATGGTGGCGCCGGGCGTGGGCCGTTGGTGGGCTCCGGTGGCACCGGGCGTGGTGCCGGTGGTGGGCTCCGGTGGTGCCGGTGGTGGGCTCCGGTGGTGCCGGTGGTGGGCTCCGGTGGTGCCGGTGGTGGGCTCCGGTGGCACCGGGCCGTGGCGCCGAGCTGCACCCCGTAGAAGTCCCGTAGAAGTCCCGTATGAAGTCTCGTCACCGCTCCGCGTCCGCCACGGTTCAGCCGCACCGTGCCCTGCACCGCGCACGCTCCATCCACCCGCCCGCATGGGCCCTTGGTTGCCCGGCCGCACGCTTGCCAATCACCGCTCGCGCTTCGCCCCGCGTCTGGACACAAGGCGCTGCGCTGTGTCACTCCTGCTGTGGGTAGTTCTGGGCAGGTTGGCGAGTTTGTGAAGGGCGGGCAGGGCGATGGGTGGGATCAACTCCCTGGAGGGGCAACCCTCCATGTGCGGCGCAGTCGTGCGCCGTTGGCTGGCCGGTGACACCACCGGCAGAAACGCCGAGAACACCGGCGAGAACACTGGCAGAAGCTCCGGAGACAACGCTGGGAACTCCAGCAGCAACGCCAGGGCGCGTCGCTGGTCACTCCAGGCGACGCCGCAGGAGGGGGAACGGCCATGAGCGTGTCCCCTCTGGCTGCGAACACCGCGCCCGCGTTTCTCACCGTGGAGGAAGCCGCCGAACTTCTGCGGGTGAACCGGAAAACCCTCTACGAGGCGATCCGGCTCGAACAGGTGCCCGGCGTTGCACGGCTCGGGCGAATCCTCCGCATCCACCGGGACACGCTGCTAACGTGGAGCCCCGGTAACAGCAGACCTGCGCTCGGAGAGACGAAGTCATGAGCGTCAGACTGCGGCAGTGGAAGACCCAGGAGGGCAAGGTGCAAGAGGCGTGGTGGGTGGACGTCAAGTACCAGCACCCCAGCGGCAGGGTGGAGCGCATCCGCAAGGCCTCGCCCATCAACACCCGCCGTGGGGCTGAAGAGTACGAGCGACAGATACGCCATGCACTCCTGACCGGAACCTTCGGAAAGGAGAACGGCGCGGGTCGGGTTCTCACCCTCGGGGAGTTCGTCCCGCGCTTCCTGACGTACAGCGAGAACAACAACAAGCACTCCAGCGTCGTCACCAAGCGGCAGATCCTGGACGATCACCTGATCCCCGTGTTCGGCAACACGCCCCTTGATGCCATCGGTCCAGCGGAGATCGAAGACTTCAAGGCGGCCATGCGTAAGAAGCCCTCGGGGGCGAGAGCACGGAAGGAAGCTCCCACGCGGGCGGCCCTCCTCAAGCGCAAGGGCTCCGGTGCGGTGAAGCTGCTCTCCCTCAAGTCGAACAACAACGTTCTGACGGTCCTGCACAAGTTGCTGCCACTGGCTCAAGAACAGGGCGTGCTCCAACACGTCCCGCGCGTCAAGCTGTTCAAGACGGACAAGCCCGCCTTTGACTTCCTCTCCTTCGAGGAAGCCGAGCGCATGAGCCATGCCGCTGAGCCGGAGTGGCGGACGTTGATCCTCGTGGCGCTCAAGACGGGGCTGCGGCTTGGAGAGTTGATCGGGCTCCAGTGGGCAGACCTGGACTTGCAGCGCGGCAAACTCAACGTGCGGCGCACCATCTGGCGCGGCGTGGTGGGACTGCCCAAGGGTGGACGGGAACGGACCGTGGACCTGCCCACGTCGGCGGTGGAAGCACTCAGAGCACATCGCCACCTGTGCGGCCCATACGTGTTCTGCCAGACGGACGGTCGCCCGCTCACCGCTGGGATGACCAAGCACCCGCTCCTGCGAGCGCTGTGTAGGGCAGGAGTCAGCCGCCCGAAGGGTTCCATTGGCTGGCACGACTTGCGCCACACCTACGGCAGCCACCTCGCGATGCGGGGCGTTGCTCTCAAGGTCATCCAGGAATTGATGGGGCACGCGACCATCGAGATGACCATGAGGTATGCGCACCTGTCGCCCGAGGCGCGGGAGAGCGCGGTGCAGGAACTGGATCGGCCCAGCCCCCAGCCGCGCGCCGCTCTGGGCTAGAGACGCCAGAGGGGCACACTGAGGTCACATGAAGAAAACGAGGACAAAGAAAAACCCAGCAACCCTTTAAGATTGCTGGGCTTCTCGGGATGGAGGCGGCGGGAATCGAACCCGCAGCCGGGCGATGGAAGATGGCCGCTCGCCGTGAGGACCCGTCAGACCTCCTCGTCGGGCAAGAGCGTGCGGAGCAGCGCGTCGTCGGGACCCAACGGACGCCAGCCGGGCGGCGGTGGCGTCGCACGGAGTGCAGCCCTGACCTGAGCAGCTCGTGCCTGATGTGTTTCAGGGGTGTAGGCGGACCATGAACCGAGCGCCTTGGCCACCTTGAAACGGTTTGCGTCGTCCATCACGGCTGGCCAACCATCGGGGAGGCTCTGGGCCAACATGCGCAAGAGCACAGCGCGCACGAAGCGTGTGACCTGTTTGCGCTGCTCCGCCTCCGCAAGCAACTCGCTCAGCACCTGTACTCCGACGACATCCTCCTTGCCCAGTTCCTCGGCCAACGCATACAGCGGGACCGCAGGGCGCGCCTCGGCGAAAGCGGTGAGCGACTCGTAGCCCGCTCGCGTACCGCTCAGACAGTCGGGTCTTCCAGTTGCCCTGCCAGGCACGTCCGTCGGTCATCGCCCTCTCCAGGGGGAATTCATCTTCTCCGAGGCCACCAACACCTGCCAGCGCGTGAGCGGGCCTGGGTACAGCTTCCCCGTGGGCGGGAGCACGTTCTCCGGCATCAGCCCCGACCGGAGCAAGCCGCCGGATGGGGTGGGGCCTGCTTCGACGTGAACACCGAGCGATGGACGGTGATCGGCCAGCCCTGAGCGCACACGCCAGCCCTGGCCGCACCCGGTCAACCCCGCCGGAGTGCGAGCCATGCGGGATAGTGTTCCTCGACCCAACCACATTGCATTCCCCAGGGCTTCTTCGCGGGGACCTTGGGGCTTCCGTTCGGGTTGATGTCCATGAGGCTCGCCATCGTCAGGTCCACGTCGAGCTGGATGGTACGAGGCTCGAGCGCACGGTGGATCTCCTCGTGCGGCACCGCGTCGTTCATCATCGCGAGTACCTGCTCGAAGCGCTCGAGGTGGCTCCGCATGTGGAGGAGCCACCACTCATCGAAGCGCATCGGCCGCTTTTCCGCATTTTCTGCGGGCGTGATGCCGGATTCGTAGCGCGCGTCGATCCAGACCTGTCCACTTGCTTCGCCGTGCACGACCAGCACCACCTCGATGCCGCAGCCGTAATCGGCGATCGTCAAGGTACCGTCGAGCGGTGCTTCCAGGGCCTCTTCCGCGAGCTCGAACGTGCTGACGTGGGGGAAGGGCCGGGCGACCCATCGAGACCGCGGATCGATCGGAAACACGCCGTAGTAAGGGCCGGGGCCGCCGTTCCCGATCTCGGTGAGGAATGCACGGTAGGGGGCGGGCAGCTGGATGCCATGCTCGGACTCGAACGCGGAGAGCTCGCTCTCCGACGCACGAGGGTTCGGCTTGTACTGGTGCCTCGACGCACCGAAGACCACCCGGCGTGCATCGAGCACGCTGAGCCTCTCGATGATCCGCTTCACCTCCGCCGTGAAGCCGTCGCTGCTCATGCGAGGAGAGTAGCCGCGGATGGCGCAGGGCTCAAAGGGGCTCGATGGCCGTCCTATTCGCGGCTGCCGCAAGCGCTGCGGCTGCCGCAAGCTTGTGTCTGGCCTGCCAAGGCGGCCCGATCGATCGTCCCATCGCACGCAGGAAAGCTTCGATATCTTCGCCACCGAGCGCCGCCGCCGCGTCGCGGAACACCCTCTCGCGATCGTACCAATACACGAACCATCCGCGCGCCTGCGCCGCGGTGGCCAGAGCCTCGCGATACATGACGGAGTCCGCGACGTTCGCCGCGCGGGTGTCGGCGATCCGCTCCTCCGTCGTCGGTGGAAGCCGCGGGCACACGCGGATTGCGATGCTCGCTATCGGCACGGGCACCGCCGCGGCCAGCGTCTCGAGGCTCTCGCGCGCGCCGAGCGTGGCGGCCTCGCGCACGCGCTCGACGAGCGCCACGGCGTCGGCGAGTGAGATCGCTCGCGCCCAAGAGCTGTTCAGGTAACGGCCTACCGCCCACGACCCTTCGTGGTGATACGGGTGCGTCGGCAAACCGTGGGTCAGGTCGATGCGCCGGCGATCGAGGAACTCACCGCTGGACGCGACCGTGACGAGCTCCGCCGAGTTACCGTGTTCGGCGACGCCGACGGTCGCTGCAGGCCGCACTCGCGCTCTCGCCACGTGCTCCTCCTCTCTGCCGTTCGTCATGGGGTACAGCCAGAACGTCTGTCGGATCCTTCATGTTCTGGTTATGTGCAGCAAAACATGCAAAACGAGCCTATTGACATAAAAATGTAAAACAATAGGGGCGCTCAGGAGGATTTCCTCGTGACGCCACACCGCCGTCGCGCCCTTGGCGCATCCATCGCGTTCGTCGCCTGCCTCAACGTCTCCCTCAACGCAGACGCTGCTCCCCGGCCCGTGTACGCGCCGAGCGGTGGGTTCGCGGCCCCGTCCGTGGAGAGCCGCAACAGCCAGTTCTACGGCATGTCGACTGGAAGCCTCGTCCCGTCGGCCCAGGGGAACGTCGCCACCGGTCCCTGGACCGCCGAGGGGCCGGCGCTCACCTCGAAGCACTCATGGGCCACGGGCGGCGGCATGTGGGCCCCGGACCTGGAGCGGATCAGCGCGGCCGAGTGGGTGCTCTACTTCGCAGCCCCCGTGGATGGGCTGGATGCCAACCAGCGCTGTATCGGAGCAGCCACCGCCAGCTCGCCGCTGGGGCCGTTCACCCCGGTCTCGGGCGGGCCGCTGGCCTGCCCGGGGCTGGCGGACGTCTCCACCGCGGATGACCGACAATGGGGGCCGCCGAGGCATGTACGTGGGCGTGCTCGGCTGGGACTCCAATGACAACCCGGTCGTCAACAGGTCGCCTGTTGCTGGCCGCTCCCGTTGCTCATGGCCTGTGCGGGCGAAGAGGACGGGGGCTGCATCAGATACGAACCCGAGTCAGCGGGGTATTCGACCCGGGACCTGCTGCAGGATGGCCGGCAGCCCACCAACGAAAACTGCATGGAGCTGTGCCAGGCGAAGAGCCTGCCCGACGTGGAGCGGTGCGGCGCGCCAGCTGCTGCCGGGGCTCCAGGTCCTCATCGCACAGGGACAGCGTGCACGGAGCCCCTCAGGGGGTCATGCCATGGGGCTGGGTTGCAGCCTCGTCCACGAACACGAAGGTCGCCTCGGCACGACAGATCCAGTCACCCGGATTGCCGGTGCGTCCGGGCGACACCGTGAGGCGCACACCGCGCAGCATCGCGCCACCGCCGTCCAGCACCCCACGGTGCAGCCGATCCACGGCGGAAAGCGGGAAGGGTGCTGGAGCGGCCCCCGAGCCTTCGACGGCGAGCGGCTCCGCGGTGATCGTCACCGGCGGGATGCCGCCATGGATCGGTACGAGCACCAGGGCTCTCGGGCGAGGGGTCAAGCTCAGCGTGAGCGAAGCTCCCGGCATGCACAGGTTCCAGTCGGCGAGCTTCGGCTCCAAGGAGTGCGGCTCGCCTTCGGTGAGCGCGTTGCGGTAGAGCGAGAACGTCCGTCCGGCGCCCTGCTCCCAGCGCGGCTGCACCAGGCGAAGGAGCGTGCCGTACTGGAAGAGCCACGGTGCGGGAGCCTCGGCGGTGCCAGAGGCGGGGAAGTCCAGGTGCTCCACCACCACCTCGGGGTGCTTCTTCAGCTCGCGATCCCACCATACGGTGCGGCGGTACTCGTACTCATGCGGGACGGGGATCAGCGCGCCCTCCCCCTGGAGCGACCGCATGAGGTAGGTCGTCCAGTAGCCCCCGAGCAGTGGCACTCCAGGCTTGTGCTGCTCGAGTCGGTGGGCGGTGGTCTCCAGCTCGAAGAAGTGAGGGTTGAGCACCGGCGGGGGCAAGGCCCATGCGCCGCCCGCCAGCGCCAGGGCCCCCAGTACGACGAGCACCCGAGGGCGCCAGCGAGACAGCCCCGGCAGCACCGCCACTCCGAGCGCCACCGTCAGGGCTCCACTGAAGGCTCCGAAGAGGTACAGCGGCGCGAAGTAGCGCGTCGCGTAGTCATTGAGCCGCACGTGGTTGATGGCGGTGAGCAGCACCACATGCGCTACGGCGAGCAGCCAGGTGGCCAGCACCAGCACCGCGCCTTCCAACAGCACGGCATCCCGCGAGGCGCGGGTGCGCAGCGTGCGCCACAGGAATCCAGCGGACAAACAGGCGCCCACCGTCCCCGCGATGAACCACGGCAGGAACGGCGAGCTCCACAGGTTGTCGGCCATGTTGCGCGCGTTCTGCCCCAGGTACTCCCAGTCGATGTGCAGGACGGTGCGGTTGTTCAGGCCGAACCGGTACCGGGCGAAGTCCAGGTAGCCGAAGCGGATGAGGTACTCCACCACGACGGCCGCCACGATGAGCAGCACCGCTCCGCCCCAGCGCCGCCAGAAGCGACCACCCGCGAAGACGTCTGGCGCGAGCAGTCGCGCACGCACCGCCTCCCCGGTGGCGAGGATGAGCAGGAGCGGGCCGCTCACGGTGGACGTCCAGATGGACAGAAAGGACAGCAGGAAGGTGCGGGCGCGGAACAGGCGGACCGTGCGGCGGGGGAGGGGACTGCCCTCCACCTGATCGTTGTCCCGCCGCAAGCTCCACCACGCGAGGAGCAGCGCCGTCAACTGCCACGGGTACACCTGGGCCAGCTCGAAGAGGGTGGCGCGCAGGGGCGTGTTCGCGAGGATGACGGCGGTGTAGAGGCCGGCTCCCAGCAGGCGGAAGCCCCGGCTGAGCGCGCCCATGACGAAGGCGCCACCGAGCAGCCAGGTGGTGAGCCACGCCTGCAGGTGCATGTACGTCCAGGTGAAGCCGAAGAGTCGGCCCACCAGGCGCGCGGAGAGGAAGGGCCAGGCGCCGAAGCGATCCTGGCCGTAGAAGTAGAAGTCGAAGAGGCTCCGCCCCGGCTCGTTGCACATCATCACCGGGATGGCGCAGTCCGAGTTGTAGAGAGGGACCTGCACCGTCTGCGGGCTGAGCACCTGGGTGCCGCGAGCAACGAACACGGCGAACAGGAGGATGGCGCCCGTCCCCCACAGCATCCGTGAGCGCCGCGAGGCGTGAGCCTCGGCGGCGGCAGGCGGGCGGGCGGGCTCTTCCGGGGACTTCATCGGGGCTGAGCGTGTACCACCGACCGGCCCCTGCTCCAACCGCGCCTACCGCGGGCCCACCGAGGTGGGGCGCCCCTGCTCACCCGCGGGCTGCAACGCTCCGTCGAGGGAGAACCTCATCGACCGTGAGGAGCCGGGGCAGGGAGGGATTCAGGAGTCGGTGCAGGAAGAGCCCCACGCCCGCGCTGCCCCCGCCGAAGTCACAGCTGATCCGGGCCAGGTCTTGCGAGGCAAAGGCGTATCCATTCTTGCGGGACATGCGGTGCGGAAGGATGGCCTCCGCCAGGTAGAACGCATTGTTCAGGTACCGCTCGTCTCCGAGGAACAGGTACATGTCCAACAGGAACTCGCCGTACCCGGCCAGTCCATACTCCCACCACAGCTTGTTGGTGTGCCGCTCGCTGACCGTATTGGCGCAGCGGTCGGCGAACCTGCGCAGCCGCTCATCCCCCGTGGCCAGGTAGCCGCGGAGCAGCGCCGTGCCCACTCCCGCGGAGCCGTGCCGCATGTGGGGTGACTTGGGCGCGGCCGCGGGAGCGTTGACCCGGGGGAACCAGAGGACCGACCCTTCGAGCTGCTCGCAGTGAGCCATCTCGAAGTCCAAGGCCTTGAGCGCGGCATCCAGGAAGCGCTCCTCCTTGCAGGCCCCGTGGAGCCCCAGGAGGAACAGCGCGACGCCGCTGTTCCCGTGGCCGAAGCCCAGGGGCATCGTGTCGTTGAGCTCCCAGTAGGCCCCCTGGGCATGCTGCTTCTGGGTGCGCAGCATGTGCTCGCCCGCGTCCATGGCTCGCTTCAGATACCGGTCCGCGCCCGTCCGCTGCCAGAAGGCGACGTTGGCCAGCCCCCAGCCCGCCGTGCCCCAGAAGAGGTCCGGGTGCTCGTAGAGGAGCTTCGACTCCGCGGCGGCGTCCATCGCCGCATGGGCCTGCTCCTCGAGCCCGAAGTCCAGGAAGGCCCAGGCGATGCCCGACAGCCCGCTGAACAACCCCGGAGGGTAGTCGGAGGGCTTGAAGTGGGCGCGCATCCAGTCCAGCACGGGGCGGGGGACTTCCCCGGTGGTCCGCTGGAGGAAGTAGGCCGTGCCCGTCGCGCCGTACGAGAGGTGAAGCGGGTTGGTCCAGTAGAGCTCGGGCCTCGTCGGCCACAGCCGGTCATCCCGGGTGTAGTCCGCGCTGCCGAGGATGAACGTCTTCAACCCTTCCACCGTCTTCGAGATCTCCTCGCGCAGCGCGGCGGTGGGGGCAGGGCGCTCGGGAGGAGCGTCACCCAGGATGACATACGGGCGGGTGCTCTCCGGGACCCGGCAGCCCTCCAGCACCTCCAGGACGCGATCCAGGTCCCAGCGCCGCTTCCTCTCGGGCTCGAGCAGCCCCACGGTGATGTCGTAGAGCTCGCCTGGCAGCTCGTAGTCCTCGAGCGTCTGCTTGTAGGAGGCCAGGATGCCTTCCCGGTTCAGATCGAGCCCGGGCGCGGTGAAGGACACCATGTCGAGGATGAGCGCGCCCATGGAGAAGTGATCATCCGCGGGGTGCGGTAGCCCGTTCTCGCGCTGCTCGGGTGAGGTGTAGCCCGGCGTCCAGTTCTCGATGGGGGCTTCGTTGCGATCCAGCTCGTAGGCGAACTCGAGATCGATGAACTTCATCTCGTGGGACTTCGTGAACATGACGTTGTTGCGGGTGATGTCCCGGAGAACGACGTCATGCGCATGGACGACCTTCAGCCCCGCGATGATCTTCCGGATGGTGTCCCGGATTCGCGTGAAGAGGTGCGCGGGGACCAGATCCGTGGAGCCATGGAAGAACCCCATGGAGTAGCCCCACAGGGACTCGGCGGAGAGCTGCTCCTGGACCAGGAACAGGTGCTCCCACTCCTTGAAGAGATCGACGAAGTTCGCGGTGTAGCCCGTCGGCCCGAGCTTCGAGAGGATCCGGCCTTCCTTGTGGAGCAGGCGGAAGCCCTCTTCATCCTCGTCGGTGCCTCCCTGGACGGGGCGGGCCTCGCGGATGACGACGTTCTTTCCCGTCTGGGTGTCCACGCCTCGGTAGATGCCCCCCGCTCCATGGAACTTCAGGGCCCCCTGGACGCGGTAGCGGTTGTTGAGGGGCACGCCAGCCCCTTGCTTCGGGCGCTCGATGGGCTTCCAGTCCGAGAACGGATCCGTGATCCACGGCGGAAGCTTGAAGTAGCCCTTGCGCTCATCCGAGACCCACTTTCCCTCTGGAGAGCGGATGACGGCCGTCCGCCGGCCCGAGGGATGGAGCACGTCGTAGCCATAGTGCTCGCCGTAGCGGTAGTAGACGACCTTGCTTGCCTTGTAGGGCCGGTCCGTCAGCAGGAAGGGACCCTTCATTCCCTGGGTCGCCGCGTCCAGCTGCTCGAGGAGCCGCTGGAACGATTCCTGGCTGTCGGGATAGATGGCGACGAACTTGCCCGCGCCCGTGCGCGGCATGTTCTTGTGTGAAGACAGCCGCAACATGCGGCGATCCGCGCAGAACTTGAAGGCGACCCGCTCCCTGGCCAGGATCGGCACGACCTTTCGCAGCAGCTCCACATCACTCAGCTCGGAAGCGGCCAGGTGGATCTTCCAGCCCTCGGCGAGCCTCGGAGCGCCCTCGGGAAGTCTGCAGTAGGTCCAGTATCCGCCTACCTGGAGTCTCCAGCTGTCATCCAGGTGGGGACGGACCAGATCGAGATACTCGGAGGACGAGACGTAGGACTCGATGCTCTCGTAATAGTCATCGTCGAGCAGCGAGTAGAGGAAGTCGGGGCGGTCGCTGAACATGCCTGCTCGGAGCTCTTTCTTCGTTCGTGAAGCGACCTGCCAGCGCTGGGCTCCAGGCTGGCAGGTCGGACCAACGGCTAGGTCTTGCTGCGGTGCGACGCGCAGCTCGCGGTCGAGGTGCAGCTGACCGACGAGGTGCAGGCGTCGGAGTCCGGCAGCTCGAGTTCGTCGTCGAAATACTGAAGCGCGAGGACCTGCTCCATGGCTCATCTCCTTGGGACTGGGGGAAAACTGCTGGGCCTGGGGCTCCCTTGAGCGCTCGTGCGATCAAGTTGCCCCGCACTCACTCTACGCGTAAAATTCAATCAGTGAAAGACGATTCTGAGGGAAAAGCTGGGTTTTGGGTTTTCCTGGGGTCCGTAGGGTTGGCGCGGACATGAGAACGGCCGCCGAGTGGCGTGCAAGTCTGGCCCATGTGCCAGAGACGCTGAGGCTCGTCTGGCGAAGCGCCCCGGGGGGCACCGCCGCGCTGGCGGGATTGACCCTGGTGGCGGCAGTGCTGCCGGTGGCGGTGGCCTGGCTGGGAAAGCAGATCGTCGACGCGGTGGTGGCGGGTTCGCGGGAGCGGACCCTGCGCTGGGTGCTGGCGGAGCTGGCGGTCGTCGCGGGGCTGGTGCTCTCGCAGCGGTTGCTGACGCTGGTCCGCGGCGGGCTCGGCTCGCGAGTCGCCCTGGACATCAACGTGTCCATCCTCGAGAAGGCGCTCACGCTGGAGCTGCAGCAGTTCGAGGATCCCCAGGTGCAGGATCAGCTCACGCGCGCTCGGCGTGAGGCCTCCTCCCGGCCCGTCTCGGTCGTCAGTCGGACCTTCGGCATCCTGGAGAGCGTCGTGAGCCTGCTCGGCTTCGCGGCGCTGCTGGTCACCTTGTCGCCGTGGGCGGTGGGGGCACTGCTCCTCTCGTCCATGCCGGCGACCCTGGCGGAGATGCGCTTCTCGGCGCGGCTCTTCCGGCTCAAGAGCACTCGCGCCCAGGACAACCGGCGGCTGTTCTACTTCGAGTACCTGCTGTCGGCGGAGGAGCACGCCAAGGAGGTCCGGATCTTCCGGCTCGGAGACACGCTGCTGTCGCGCTACCGGGCGCTGGGCGAGCGCTTCTACGAGGAGGATCGCGTGCTGGCGCGCCGCCGCGCGCTCTGGGTCTTCCTGCTCTCGCTGCTGGGCACGGGCGCGTTCTATGCCAGCTATGGGGCAACGGCCCTGGCCGCGGCGGATGGGCGCATCTCCCTGGGAGAGATGACGCTCTACCTGGTGGCCTTCAGGATGGGGCAGCAGGCGTTCCAGGCGCTGCTGGCGGCCGTGGGCGGCATGTACGAGGACAGCCTCTACATGTCCAACCTGTTCGGGTTCCTGGCCCTTCCGTCCACCCCGGCGCGCGGGGCGAGTCTCCTCCCGTCGGAGGCTCCTGGGGCGGAGCAGGGCATCCGCTTCGAGTCGGTCGGGTTTCGCTATCCGGACTCGGAGGCGTGGGCGCTCAAGGGCCTCAACCTGTTCATTCCCGCCAGCCAGAGCCTGGCGCTGGTGGGGCACAACGGTGCTGGCAAGAGCACCTTCATCAAGCTGCTGACGCGCCTGTATCGCCCCACCGAGGGGAGGATCCTCCTGGACGGTCGCGACCTCAACGACTGGGAGGAGGAGACCCTGCGGCGGCGCATCGGTGTCATCTTCCAGGACTACAACGAGTTCCAGTTCGTCGTGCGCGAGAACGTGGGGTTTGGGAGCATCGACCATGTCGCGGACACGGAGCGGGTGCAGCGCGCCATCGAGAAGGGCGGGGCGGCGGACTTCGTGACACAGCTCTCCCGGGGGCTCGACACCCAGCTGGGGCGCTGGTTCAAGGACGGGACGGATCTGTCAGGCGGGCAGTGGCAGAAGCTGGCCATCTCTCGCGCCTTCATGCGCGAGGAGGCGGACATCTTCATTCTGGATGAGCCGACCGCCTCGCTGGACGCGGAGTCCGAGAAGGCCGTGTTCGAGCGATTCCGGCTCCTGGCGGCGGGCCACACGACCATCCTCATCTCGCACCGGTTTCCCACGGTCCGGCTGGCCGACCGGATCGTCGTGCTCGAGGGGGGGCAGATCATCGAGCAGGGCCGCCACGAGGAGCTGCTCTCGGCGGGAGGGCGTTACGCTCGCCTGTTCAAGCTCCAGGCGGAGGGGTACCTCTGAGGAGGCGCCCTCCGGGGCTCTTTCCAGGCCTGGCCGAAGGGGTGCCCGGCGGCCTCGGCCATGCGGGGCACCCGGTCTCTGGTAGAACGCTCCTGCTTCTACGAAGATGGCCCGGACGGCTCGAAACCAGGACACGGGTGTCGCGGTTCACCGCCTCGAATGGGGACACCCAGACAATCCATGGCTCTAACACGGCAGACTGGCGCGATTGTTGCTCGGGGACCGCGCGTGCTCCCTCACCCTCTCAGCACACCTCCTCCCCAGGTTCATGGGTGGCTCCGCGTCGGCGTGCCATGTCTGCTGGCCCTGCTGGCCTCGGGGTGCGTGACGGTCTACCAGCCCCTCGTCTCGCTGCAGCGGCCGGTGGCGGTGGATCCGCAGCTGGCCAACTTCGAGGGTCAGCGCATGCTGATCCGCTGCCTTCCCGGGGAATACCTCCAGCCTGCTGACGCGGATCAGCTCTGTCGCAACGTCCGCTCACTCTTCACGAAGCAGGGCGCCGAGGTCGAGGTCGAAGTCCCACGCACGGGCGTGTCGACCCGGGACGATGGAGAGGCGGCCAGGGCCGACCTGATCGTCGAGATGAAGGCGCGGCTGGTGCACGAGGAGAACAGCGCGCTCCTGTGGACCCTGTCGGCGATCACCTTCACGCTGGTGCCCGCCATCACCGACTACACGTTCGCGCAGGATGTCCTCATTCGGGACTCCAGCGGCTTCCAGCTCGCCTCGGCCACCTTGCAGGGGCGCTTCGTGCGCTACTGCGGTGCGGGCCTCTGGGCGGTGAACAGCGCGCTGGATCTGCTCGTTCGCTCCGACGCGGAGGACCTCACGGGCGACGCGGCCAAGAAGGACTTCTCGCGAGACTTCCACGCGCAGCTCACCCAGCTCGCGTTCAACGCACGCATGCGCTCGCTGGTGATGCGCGGCTTCGAGGAGCCGAGCCGCGCTCCAGCGAGTGGAGCTTCCAAGTAGAGGCGGACGCCGATGGAGACCATCCTCATCATGCTCCTGATGCCTCTGCCGGTCTTCATGGGACGGGCGTACGACCCGGCCCCTGGGATCTTCCAGAGCAAGGAAGAGGCCCGGAACCTCGAGTGCTCCCGGCTCAGCCAGGCCGAGGCGCACGAGCGCTATCCGGGGCAGGTCCCCGAGCCGCCAGCCCGGGGCACGTGGGAAGTCACCGACGCGCTCGCGTGCACGCGGCGCTTCATGCGCAACGGCGAGCGGCCGGCCCGCGACGAGGTGGTCCTGTCGTCCCTCCGCCGGTCGGTGGGGGACATCACCCAGGCCGCGAGCGCCGTCGAGGCGGGGGAGCTCACCTGGCACGTGGATGCCTTCTATCCGGAGCCGGCGGTGGCGGCGAAGATCGCCGTGGCCGCCAAGACGGAGCTCGTCGAGCGCGGCCACAAGGTCTCGGACCGGGTGCCGGTGCTCGCGGCCGGTGACATCGCGGTGCTGTGGAAGCTGCCGCCGAAGCAGGCCTACCCGCTGGCCTGCGAGCGATACTTCGCCCAGGGCGTGCTCACCGAGCGGGACGTCTTCCTGGGGCTGATGATCGTCGACCCCCGGGAGACCGGGCTCCATGCCGGGCTGTGCGTACGGGGCGAGTGGAAATGGCTCCAGTGAAGCCCGCGCTCCTGTGCCTGCTGCTCGCCCTGCTGCCGACCGTCGTCGGCGCGGAGGAGTCGCCGCTCTCGGACGCCCAGAAGGCGCAGATGGAGGCCCTGCGCGCGGAGATCGCGGCCCAGATCCAGCTCCAGGCCTACGATCTGCTCGACGAGCTGGTCTTCGGCTGGACCGAGCAGCCCGTGTTCGCGCTGGAGACACCGGTGGTGCTCGCGGACGTCAGCGTGCCCGTTGGCTTCGGCAGCGGGATGCGGGCCCTCATCGAGAACCACTTCGCGTCCCTCATCGTGAACCACCCGAACACCCGGGTGGCGCTCACGCACTGCCCGCAGTGCACCTCCGTGGTCGTGCACTCCGGCGCGAAGGGCACCATCCTGGCGCGCGGGGTGGACGAGCCGGAGGCCCTGTCCAAGGCGGGGACCCTCTCGGGGGGCCGTCACGCCCTCTTCCTCGACTTCGAGATCGAGGGCGCCGCGCTGGTGCTGCGCGCGCGCATCACCAGCCTCGAGCCGGAGCTGCCCATCATCTATGCGAAGACGCTCTCCACCTCGACCTCCTCGCCGGCCCTGCTGCGCAGTGGAGACCGTCTGAAGAGCGCCTCGGAGGCGCGTCGCGAGTATGTCGATGCGCTGCAGGGACGAAGCCTGTACCTGATCCCCATCCGGATCGGCGTACGCACCTACGCCTCGAGCTCATCGGCTCCCGTGAGGGTGACGCCCTTTCCCTGGCTCCAGCTGGGCGTCGAGGGTTCGCTCACGCAGGCGCGCTCATGGCTGGGGAGCTTCTCGGTGGGGTTCAGCTGGGCGCCTGAGCTGCACACCGGCTGGCTGGCACAGGGGCGCCTCTCCCGGCTGATCTCGGGCTCGGCGAGCTCGTTGACGGGGCCGGATCTCTACGCGTTCGTCGGCGGGTCGGTGATCTCCATCCATGGCAACAACGCGCTCACCTTCCAGGATCAGATCCCGGATCTGAATGCGGTCCTGCAGCAGATCACGGGCCGGCAGCCGCAGGCGACGTTTGGCGCCTTCCAGCTGGGGCTCGAGCTGCGCCTCAAGAACCGGATCGGCGCCGGGTTCTACCTGGAGTCGCTGCCGGGGATGGGCAGTGCCCCCGCCATCGGCGAGTACCTGGATCTGGGCCTCATCAGCTTCCACTCCCTGGGCGTGGAGGTGTCGTTTTGCTTCTAGCGCGCCTCGCCCTGCTCGCCGCGTTGCTCCCCACGGTGGCCCTCGCCCAGCGCGAGGCGAGCCGCGAGGCGCTCTCACGCCTCGAGGAGACCCTGGCCATGCGGCTGGAGGACGGGGGCGTCGGGACCAAGGATCTCCTGCCGGCGATGGTCGTCAGCGTCAACCCGGCGTTCGAGGAGACGCGCACCTGGTACCCGACCGAGGCGCTGGGGACGTTGGTGCGCGTCTTCGGCGCCGCGGGGCTCCGCTCCTGCGAGGCCTGCATGGCGCCTCGCACCTATGTCCAGGAGGGCGTGGTCGAGCAGGTCTCCACGAACCTGGGTGCCGCGGAGATCGCCCGCCTGGATGAAGCGAACCGAGGCACCTCGGCGCCCGCGCGGACCGCTATCTGGCTCGATGAGACCGCCCAGGGCGTGTCGCTACGAATCATCGATCTGCGCAACAGCCGCATCCTGCTCGCGGAGAACTTCGACGCGGCGATGATCGGCCAGGCGCGTACCCGTCGGAACCTCTCGCTCGTCCGGGAGCTCGACCGGCGGTCCCGAGGCGACAGCATCACGCACGCCTTCTTCGACGTGACGGTGTACCCCGGGCAGCACGTCTCCCTCGACTGGGTGGAGCAGTGGGGTGACACCAACGCCAACCTCTCCGGGTTCTCGCTGTCCCTCTTCGATCCGGTGCTGGGCGTGGGGGGCTCCTACTACCGCGTCATTCCGAGCGCCTTCAACATCTCGGTGGGCGGCAAGCTGCTGATGAGCCTGCCCACTGGCCTGATTCGCGGCATCAGCGGCGAGGACGTGGATGTCATCGACCCGCTGCTCACGGCGGTCTTCATGGTCCGCGTGCCCATCGCCAGGTCCAACTACGGCATCACCTTCTCCGCCTCCACCAGTGGACGGGTGGGGGTCGGCTTCTCCCTCATGAACGTCTCGCTGCTGCCCTTCCTGCCATGAGTCGACTCCTCGTCCTCATCCTCAGCCTTCCACTCCTCGCGGCCTGCTCGGCGCGCAACTACACCTACTACCTCATCGAGCCCGCGCCCCAGAAACACCCGGCGCTCCAGGAGGAGGGGACGCTGACGCGGCCGCTCGGCTTCGGCTCCACCACGGTGATGAAGGTCCGGTGGAACGACGGCAACATCATCACCGAGGTGGATGTGCCGGTGCTGTCCACGGGACAGCGCGTCGTCATCGAGCATGGGGCCGGCAGCCCCGAGGTGAAGACCATCCCCGCGTCGCGGGTGGTGCCTCCGCCGCCGACCCAGGCGGACTCCGCGCTCATCGAGGCCTATCGCGCCCGGGGGCTGCGCATCGATGAAGGCGCTCCCGAGGTGAGCATCACCCGTGCTCGCACCCTCATGCAGCAGGCGGTCAAGGAGGGCAACTACCACCTGGCGCTCGAGTGGTGCGAGGCGGTGCTGCAGCGCTACAAGTCCCATCCGGAGTTCCTGCGCGCCAAGGCCTCGCTGCTCCTGATGATGGGGGAGCGCGACAAGGCCATCGAGATCTACGAGCAGGTCGAAGCGATCGAGAGCGATCCGGAAGTCCGCAAGAAGCTGGAAGAGCTCCAGCGCCAACGAAAGTAGGAGTCGAACGTGCAGATCATTGGCCTCGTTCTTCTGGGATTCATCGTCTGGTTCGGGTTCAAGGACCGTGGAAACGCGCAGGTCATCTCCGCGTTCGACGCCCACGCCCTCGTCATGGTGGTGGTGGGCTCGTTCTCGGCGGTGCTAGTGGGCTCCAGCCGCACGAACGCGCTGCGCACGCTCCTCTGCCTGCGAGAGCTCATCCCTGGCCTGCAGACCTTCGGCAAGCAGACCTCCGCGATGGAGCTCGAGCGGGAGCAGTTCTGCACGCTGTGGCGAGAGGGCAAGCGCGGCCAGGCGCTCGCGCTGGCCGAGAAGAGCCGCTTCGATGCCATCAAGCAGCTGGTCGATCTCATCCTGAACCGCGCGCCCGAGGTCGCCAGCTCCAAGGAGTTCCTCGAGCTGCGGCACGAGGAGATCAGCCGCTGGCAGCCGGCGATCCACAACTGGGAGATGCTCTCCAAGCTGGGGCCGGCGTTCGGGATGGTGGGCACCATCACCGGCATGATCCAGCTGTTCCGCAGCATGAGCGCGGACAACCTCAACATCGGCGCCGCGATGTCCCTGGCCCTGCTCGCCACGCTCTACGGAGTGGCCTTCGGCGCTGGCATCGCGGGGCCCATCGGACACCTGCTCAATGGCCTGCTCGATGAGCGGCTGGGGTTCCTGGAGCGGTGCGAGAAGAGCGCGAACGAGCTCATTGCGCGCGGCGGAGGCTTGTCGCGGGCGGAGTCGAGGGCGGGGTAGACCATGCAACGGCGCCGGAACGGAGGCGAGGAGAGCTGGCTGCTCAGCTACGCCGACCTGATCACCAACCTGCTGCTCTTCTTCGTGGTGCTGCTCACCGCGGCCAACCTCAGCAAGGGCAAGATGCAGCAGATCGTCAAGAGCATCTCCGGGAGCGAGAGCCCTACGAGCCTCGAGTCCATTCGCAAGGAGATCGACGCGCAGATCGCCCAGAAGCAGATGCAGGAGCTGGTCCGCACGAACGTCACCGACGACGGTCTCGAGCTCTCGCTCAACTCGGGGCTCGTCTTCGACTCGGGCAAGGCGCAGATCCGTCCCGAGCTCGAGCAGACCGTCACCTCGATGCTGCAGGTGCTCGCGCCCTACTCGATGAAGTACTCCTTCGCGGTCGAGGGACACACGGACTCGACCCCCATCGTGAGCGGCGGACCGTTCGCCACGAACTGGGAGCTCTCCAGCGCGCGCGCCATCGTGGTGAGGCAGCGGCTCGAGGCCGCTGGGCTCTCGCGCTCGCGCATTCGCGTCGAGGGCTACGCCGATACCAAGCCGCTCCCCGAGGAAGAGCTCACGGGGCTCAGCCCCCAGGAGCGTCTGGCCCGGCACCGTCGTGTGGTCGTGAGGATCTACTGATGAGAAGCCTCGTTCTCTGCCTGCTCCTCGCGCTGTCGTCCAGCGCCCTGGCCCAGGAGAGCACCGTCCCGGTGCCCCAGAAGCACATCCCATCCCCCGTGCTCCTGGAGCTGCGGGCCCTCGAGCGTCAGTTCGACTCGGCGCTGCTGCGCGACTGCGCCCCCGAGCGCTGCGTCTCCAAGGGGTGCGTCTACCGAGACCACGTGGTGGTGGACATGCCGCGCTCGTCCTCGCTGCCGGGCATCGGCCAGACCGAGGGCCCCGGCAGCGTCCCGGCGCAGGAGTACCTCACGGAGGCCTCCTGTGACTTCGCGCACGAGAAGTCCGTCTCCTCGCGGGATGTCCAGGGGCTCGTCCGGCGGCTCGAGCAGCGCCTGTCGAAGGGGTGGCTCAAGGTGACCGTGGGCCGTCAGGTCCTGGAGCCGATCTCCGCGTCGCTGAGCGAGCCCCCCGCCCCCAAGCCGGAGCCGGTGCCTCCGCCCCGTGAGGAGGCTCCTCCCCCCGCCCCCGTCGCCCCCGCGCCGCCCGCCCAGTGGGAGGCGGGTGTGGCGCTCCGCGAGCTGTGGGTGAGCCTGTTGCCACACTTCTCGTGGATGATCGCCCTGATCCTCGGCACCCTGGCCGCGCTGATCATCATCTGGGCGCTTCGCCGCCTCGGGAAGGAGTCGCTCGAGGAGAAGGCGATGCTGGCGCAGCTGGCGGCCGGCACGCTCGACAAGTCGGCGGCACCAGCGGAGGCCGTGGCCGTGGGCTCCGTGGGTGGAGCCCCGGGGACGGCCAGCCCGCCCGCGGAGGATGCGGCGTTCGTCGCCGAGCAGCGGCGGCTGTGGGCGGGCCGGATGTCGGAGGCCGAGCTGGCGAAGGAGCAGAGCGTCGCCGTGGCGCTCCTCCGCCAGTGGATGAAGGCGGGAGAGTTCGAGCTGCTCGCCAAGGCGATCTTCCTCTTCGGCGACAAGCTGTCCGCGGCCTTCTCTTCGGAGGGCGAGCTCGCGATGCGCAAGGTGGGCTTCGCGGAGTACCTGCGACATGTGGACGAGCAGCAGCTGCCCTCGGACACGGAGTTCTTCCGCAAGCTCAATCACCACGCCATCTCCGCGTCGCTGCTCTCGCAGGCGGATGCGGAGAGCTTCCGGAGCATTCGCGAGGAGTTCGGAAGCGGCGGCATCGCGCACCTGATCGAGAGCCTGACGCCGCGCCATGCGGCGCTCCTCTTCGCCCTGGCGCCGGCGGACTCCCAGCACGAGGTGGCGCGCACGCTCTCGCCCGAGCTGCAGCGGAGGATCGCCAGCCAGCTGCTGCTGTCCAACCGCATGTCCCCCGAGGAGCAGAGCTATCTGTTCGAGGCGCTGGACGCCGCGCGGGCCGGCCGCTCGCTGCCGGCTCCGCCGAGGCCGGCCCAGGACACCATCCGCGACAGGGGACAGGAGTTCGACGCGGCCGGGGCGCTGTCCATCCTCCTGACGTACATCGGCGCGGAGGAGCGCCAGTCGCTCCTGACGGGCATGCTCCAGCGCTCGAGCGGCGCCTTCCCGTCCTGGTACCAGGACATCCTGTACCCGGACATGCTCATGAAGCTGCCCCAGGACGTCCAGGCGGACATGCTGCTGGAGGTGGACGTCAAGGGGCTGGCGGGCTGGTCCTCGGTGCAGCAGCCTGCGTGGCGGGAGAGCTTCATCGGCAGGCTGGCGCCGTCCATGCAGAGCGCCGTCCGCGCCAACATGACGTTCAGCTCCCAGGCGGATCAGTACCGCATGGCTCGGCGTGGCCAGGACGAGCTGGTGTCGGCGTTGAAGCGGTTGGTGGCGGGGGGCCGGGTCTCGTTCACGGAGATAGTCACCTGAGTGGATGCCATGGCCCGCATAGGTGTGCTGCTCGCGCTCGTCGCGTGCTCGGCCTGCGAGAAGGTGCCGATCGTCGACATCGAGGCCGGGTTCACGCTCGCGGATGCGGCGTGGTACTCGGAGGAGCAGACGCTCTTCATCTTCTATCGAGTCCAGGCCGAGCAGGGCATCGGGCTCGAGAGCCAGATCGAGATCTCCTACCGCACGGACGATGGTGAGGTTCCCTGGACGCCCATCACCGAGCTCACGCCGGTGCACACCCATGTGCCCGTGGACTGTGGGAACAAGGGCCGCTGTGGCAGCACCAGCCTCCAGGTCGCGCGTGCGCCCCGGAATGTCGGAGTGCGCCTGCGCTACCACAGTGATGGAGAGGTGACCCTGCCTGCCTCGGTGAAGCTCAACCTCGTTGGCGCGGGGCCGGCCCACTCCCACCGCAGCCTGGTCGTCTACGGCGTCTTCGACGAGGCCAACACCCATGTGCAGTGGCGTGCCCGCCACCAGTTCCCGACCCTTCGCAATGAGGAGGTGCAGGAGCTGGGGCTGCGCCGCACCTTCAGCGTCGGCGATTCGCGGTACGGCCACTTCGAGCAGGCGTTCGAGGTGAGCCCCTACGGCTACGCGGCCACCCCCGCGTGCCCTGGAGCGCTGACTCCGCTGGCATGGTCTCCGGTGGAGACGTTGGAGCGAGCGGTGCCCCAGGCAGAGGAGCTGCCGGCGGCGGCTTCGGCGGCGTCCATCGTCTGTGCCAGCTCGACGGTGACGGACGCGAAGGGCACCTTCCAGGCGGTGGCGCTGGCACGGAAGAACCCGGAGGTGCGCTCCGCCTTCCCGTCCTTGCGCAACCCCATCCGCCCCAACACCGTCCTGGGCTTTTTGCTGAAGCCCTGTGCGCGGTCGATCTCCGACCAACATCGGGCGATGCAGGTCCAGCGGCTCCAGCTCGCGAACTCCCCGGAGATCTGCATCGACAACTGGCGCGCTCCGGGCTTCGCGAACCAGCTCGCCGCCCGCTTCCGCGAGCGGATCGACGAGGTGCGTGCTCAGGGAAAGGACATGGTGCTCTCCTTGTCCCTGCACCACGACGATACGAGCGGGCAGCTCGCGGCCGTCCTCGAGGATGCGCTGGAGCAGGTCCTCCCCTTCGAGCGTGACAAGAGCACCCCCCGAGTCAGTGGGGCCTTCGTGTTCGACAGCTTCGGCTATGAGCTCGTGAGCTCGGAGCTCAAGCACCTCGTGCTCTGGTGCCCCGCGTCGCTGGGGGATGATCTCGACGAGCTCCCATCGGCGGCCCAGCGCTCGTGCCCCTTGCTGCCGGACACCCCCGACCTGAAGCTCGGGCCCTTCCGCTTCTCGAACCTGCCCATTCTTCCTACCCGCGCGCAGTACTTGAAGTTCATCGACAAGTACTCCGACGGTCAGGCAGGCCGGATGCGCGAGCTGCTCTTCCTGGCGCCCGAGCGGACTCCGCTCTCGCAGAACGCCCAGGTCGGGGAGTTTGGGGTCGCCACCTTCTTCAACAATGAGATCCTCACGGCGGCTCCGAGCGACGCGTTCTCCTATTGCCAGCCCGAGGATCCGCGCGCGTCCGCGGTGATCTTCCGCACCTCCTTGGATCCCAATCCCCTGCCGCTGGAGATCCTGCCCGAGCTTCACGAGCAGCTTCCGCAGTCAGCCTACGCGCTGGGGCTGTTCTGGGACTTCCCCTTCCTCCTGCGTGCCGAGTACGAAGTCATCGTCGCCGGGGCGGCCAGCGCGTTCTCGCTCACGGTGCCGTTCGGCATCTCGAGCTCGGACCAGGCGTATTACGGCACCGACCTGTGGGAGGGTGGAGAGTTCCCGCTCAGCACGACGCTCTTGCAGTGCACCCGCTTCTGCGACCACCCGACCTTCGACTCCGCCGGGGTCTACAATGTCGGCGCGAGCTTCCGCGGGAGCTACCGGAAGCAGTGCTATCGACCGCGCTACCCGGTTGCCGGCGCAGGAGGCTTCCCGCTTGATCCGTAGCGCGCTCCTCATCGCCGTCCTGGGGCTGTCGTCGGCGACTCTGGCCGCCGAGGAGCCTCCTCCTGCCTCCGCCGAGCCTGCTCGCGGCGAGGCTGGAGCGTCGCCAGACTCGGACACGCCCCAGCAGCCCGAGCAGCCCGAGCAGCCGAAGAAGGAAGAGCCTGCTCCCGAAGTGGCCGAGGAGGACGAGTCTCTCGAGCGTCATCGCACGCCCTTCGAGGTGCTCAATGAGCGGATGATTGGCGTTGCCTCTCGCTCCGTGCGCTTCGACTGGCGCAAGAGGACGGTAGGCGTCGGACTGATTGGCAGCCAGCTCCTCGAGTACAACAACTTCAGCACCACGCGGTTCGGAGCGCTCGTCCGCAAGCCGCTGGGCAGCTTCATGGGGGAGCTCGCCATCACCCGGGTCGTGACCTGGGGGAGCAGGAGCACCGAGAAGCTGGCGCTGACTCCGTATCGCCAGTCCGGGCGCCCCAGTCGATTCGAGCTGGACGTCAACGTCGGCTATCCCCTGGCGGAGGGGGTGGCGACGTCGCGACCCGGGTTCTTCCCCGCGACCGAGCTCGTGTTCTCCGCGAGCGCGGGTTTCCGGTATGCGTTCTACCCGGGGGCGCTCTCGGGCGCGAGCTTCGGCCAGGTCGCCAGGTCCGTCATCGCTCCGCGGCTGTCGCAGAAGGAGGTGGAGAATCTCGAGCGCAAGCTGCCACCCGGCATGCAGCTCGATGAAGCGCGTTACAACCTGCTCACGGGCCTCAACCTGGACATCTACTTCCAGAGCGGGGGCTTTCTCACGCCACGCGCCATGATCGCGCTGCCCATCACGGGAACCGAGCTGGGCTTGTGGTGGGAGCTGACGTTCAGCGCCGGGTGGATGTTCTGATGTCCCGGGCGGGCTTCATCCTCGCGCTCGTCCTGGCGACGGCCGCCTTCGCGGGCGACGCGCTCCCGAAGCAGACCCTCGTCTTCTACAACGCGCGGCTGGCTCTCCGGGAGGATCAGCCCACGGAGGCGCTCAAGCTGTGGCTGCTGCGAAACGGCCTGGTGGAGCAGGGCGAGCGCGGTCTCCATGACGAGGACTTCCGCTCGGTCGTCTGGGCCGCGCTGGGCGAGCTGGGCCTGTGCCAGGACGGCTTTCCCAAGGACGATCACGGCGCGGGGCTGTGGCCGATCGCGCTGCACAACCAGATCGTCTACTCGATGACGAAGGGGGCCCCCCCGGACGTGCCGCCACCGTTCGACGCCTTCGAGGTGGGGCGCCAGCAGCGGTTCGTCTCCCTGAATGACGTCCTCTCGACGGCGGAGCTGCGCTCGGTCACCTTCCATCGCACCTTCTGCGTGCTTCCGCGCCTCACGCTGCTGGAGGCGGGGGAGGTGCCCTGGAAGGATCTCAGCGATCGACTCTCCGCCGGGCTGCTGATGCGGCGGCTCCTGGTGAAGTCGCTCGACACGCTGGTGCGCGAGAAGGTCCAGAACGTCGCCGCGGTGGAGGCGCGCATCTTCGATCTCGATCTCGCCATCTCGGAGCTGATCTCTCGCCAGACCCGCCAGGCGGGCTTCGCGGCGAAGCAGCATGCCAGGAGCCTCGGAGTCTCCGAAGTGGGCGCCCAGGAGGCGCGTGACGCGGCCTCGGTGTGGCCGGCGAACTCGGCGCAGGCAGACTTCCTGCGGAGATCCCTGACCTGGCAGGCCAGGGAGTGGTTGATGTTGAGCCGGGCCCGGCGTCTCTCCCTGTTCGCGCAGGCGCGCTCCCACTCCAAGGATCCGGAGGCCCTGGAGCGGCTGGTGCTGTCCGTCATCGACGGGCTGATGGAGCGAGGGGAGGCGGAGGAGCTGGAGGCATGGATCGGCTTCCTGGACGCGCGTGACGTGCCAGCCCGGCGCAACGCCCTCATCGCGGGCGAGCGAGGCAAGCGGCTGCTGGAGCTCGACCCCAGCAAAGGCTTCCGGGAGCGCTCTGTCATCGCCCTGCACCGAGGCGTCGCGTTCCTCGAGGCCGGGCAGCTCGAGGAGTCGCTCCGCTCGTTCGCGTACGCGATGGCGAACGCGGAGGTGTCCCGTGAGTCCGCCACGACGCTGGCGCTCTCCCGGCGATGGTTGTCGTATGTGCTGTCGCGCTATCGGACCAGCGAGGAGATCCTCGCCATGCTGAAGGCGCTGGTGCCGAAGCAGGAATACAACTCGATCGCGGAGGACCTCGTCTGGAAGGCCGCGCTCCGAGCGGATGCGGCATCGTTCGATCGGGTGGTGGAGAGCATCCGGCGTGGGACCGCGCTCGATGCGCGCGTGGAGAGGCTCCGGCCGCTGGCGCATGGGAAGGCAGGGGAGATGGTCGCGGGGCTGCGCGACGCGGCCGCCGAGGAGCCCTACCTCACGCTGCGCTTCATTCGGCAGTTCCTCGAGAACCTCGAGGCCGAGGAGGCGGATGTGCGCTCGGCGAACATCCCCACCTTGAAGCTGATGATCGGTGTGCTGGACTCGATCGCGGCGCAAGGAGGCGAGCGCAGCTCCCACGCGCGCACGGCGGAAGAGCTCGTCCAGCGCGCGCGAGCCATCCTCGAGGGGTTGGGCTCGCTGGAGCAGTCCGTAGCCACCAAGGCCCAGGCGCTCTCGCCGCGCCACGAGGCGTTCGCGGGGGCCATCCGGCTCGCCCCCGCGGACCCGCTGCCATGGCCGTTCCGTGCTCCGGAGCCCGAGCGGCTGTCGGCGTTCACCCCCCTCATGCTCGAGCCCGTGGAGTGGCGGGATGCGAAGGGCGCCCTGGTCCTGGGGTGGAGGGTCACCGAATGAATCCCCGGGAGCTGCGCCAGGCGATGCGCCAGCGCCGGCTCGAACTGCGCCAGGCGATGCGGCTCGCTGGAAAGCAGGCTCGCGAGCGCCTCGAGCAGGAGCCGGCGGTTCGCCGCGAGCGAGCCCGCAGGCGGCTGCGGCGCGCGGTGGGCCTCGCGGTTCTGGTGCTGCTGGCCTCCTTGCTGCGCTGCGACTGCGGGCAGCCGCCTCCACCGGAGGTGCCGAAGGTCGAGGCGAAGGAGGTGGTGGAGCCCAAGACAGCGACCCCCGTGCCGCCGCCGCCCCGGAAGCAGCCGCTTCGTGGGCAGATCAAGTCGCAGGATCGCGCCAGCTATCAAGGACCTGAGCGAGACTCGGCGGTCTGGATCGACGAGTTCCGTCTTCAGGTGGCGGCGCGCAGCCCCAGGCTCGCGCAGTGCTTCACGGGCTCCGAGCGACCCGGCGCCCTGCGCTGGACGGCCTCGGTGAATCCCAGGAGCGGCGCGGCTTCCGATCATGAGCTGGAGCCTGTAGGCGCCAGCGGGGAGCTGCGACGCGAGCAGCACGAGTGCATCGTCCGCGCCCTCTCCAGTCCCCTCTACAGGCTGTCCGCGCCGCAAGGGGACTCGCTGCCCCAGCGCGTCGGTATGGTCATCGAGTTCTGACAGTGTCCGAGCGGCAGATAGAGATGTTCTGGCGGTGCTCGAGCTGTAAGCACCGCAACCTTGGCCGCCATCAGGCGTGTCAGGGCTGCGGCAACGCCAAGGACGGCAGCGAGCAGTACGAGATGCCGGAGAACCCGGAGGCCGCGGCGACGGTGACCGACGAGGCCCTGCTGCGCATGGCGACCGCGGGCCCCAACTGGCGATGCGCCTACTGTGACAGCGATCAGCGGGCGTACGATGGCAAGTGCAAGAGCTGTGGTGCCTCGTCTCCAGGAGCCCAGCCCCAGGCCCCGTCCGCTCAAGCGCCTCCCGTGACTCCCGGCGCGACCCTCTTTAGCTGCCTGCTCATGCTCCTCGTGGTAGGCGGGGGAGGCTACTGCTCCGTCAGAGTGGTGCGGAGCCTCGTGGACGCGGGGGAGACCGCGGCCCTGCGAGCGGAGTACGAGCCGCAGAGCGTGTCCATGCGGGTGGAGGCCGTCTCCTGGGAGCACTCGGTGAGCGTGGAGCGCTACCAGGTGCTCTCGCAGGAAGGCTTCGCCGAGAATCGACCGGCCGGGGCCTTCGCGGTCCGCGCCATGGGAAAGCGGCACCACCACCACGAGAAGGTGTTCGACCGCAACGAGACCGTCTACTTCACGGAGAAGGTGCGGGACGGCTACCAGACCGAGAAGTACACCGCCCGCGAGTCCTGCGGCGAGGACTGCACCACCACGCCGCGCAGCTGCCGCCAGAAGTGCACGAGCAACAACAACGGCTTCGCCACATGCAAGGAGGAGTGCAGCGGCGGCGACAGGCGTTGCAAGACGCGCTACTGCTCGGTGACGAAGACGCGGCAGGTGCCTCGCTACGTGAACGTGAAGCGCTCGCGCCAGGAGCCGCGCTACCGCCAGGAGTCACGCACCGCGGAGTGGTACTCCTGGAAGGTGTGGGACTGGAAGCCGAGCCGGCAGCTGAAGGCCGAGGGCATCGCGACAGGCGAGCTCCGCTGGCCGACCGAGGCCGAGGTGGCCCTCGGCAGGAATGTGGGGAAGGGGGAGCAGGAGCGGCAGTCCACCCAGGCGCGCTACTCCGTGTTGTTCGTGGGTGAGCGGGGAGAGACCTTCACCTACGAGCCTCGAACAGAGGGTGAGTTCCTCCGCTTCCCCCTCGGCACGACGCACATCCTCCGGCTGGAGCAGGGCAAGCCCGTACCGCCCGCCCCGTGAGCGAGGCTCCCTGCGCTGCCGCGCGAGCAATTCACGTGCATCGCGGTGGCGAGAAGAGCCACCCCTCAGGGCAATGGTGGTGTCAGCGGATGACACCTGAGCTCGGCTGACTGCTCAGCCATCGACGCGAGCTCATCGTCGCCTTCCGTCCGTGCCCGTTCCCACGGGACGCTGGGATTGCACGTGTGGTGGTCCTCCCCGCAAGCCCTGCATCTGCTCCAGGAGCTGACGTGCCCGGGCGCAAGCGGCACGGGACTTGCGCTGACTCTCGTTCAAGCCGTCCCCCTCCGGAGCGTTCATGAACCATCGATCCCCCTCGACCTTGATCCTCCTGGCGCACCTTCTCTTGCTCGCGACCGCCTGTGGCGAGCCTGTCTCCCGCCGCCTGGACCGGTTCACCACCAGCCCGTCGGGTGCTCGGGACAGCCCGGTGGCAACGTTGAACGTCGCGCCCATCGCGACGGAGCTGTCTTTCCTCGGCAACGAGGACTTTGCCATCGACATGCACCTCGAAGGTGAGGACCCGGATGGAGATCCGCTCACCTTTGCCATCGCCTCGCAGCCGGCGCACGGCAGCGTGAGACTCGAGTCGCCGATGGCAATCTATGCTCCCGCACGGAACTACCACGGCCCTGACAGCTTCACCTTCACCGTCTCGGATGGCCAGGCCACCTCGGCTCCCGCCACCGTCTCCCTCACCATCCTTCCGCTCAATGATGTGCCGGTTGCCGTCTCCCGTGCATTCAACCCACCCCAGGACCAGCCGTTCCCCATCACCCTATCCGCCTCCGATGTGGAGGGAGACCCGCTCACCTTCGCCATCGTCTCCCCGCCCGCGCATGGCACGCTGGCGGGCACTCCACCCGATGTCACCTACACTCCCACGGCGGGCTTTCACGGCACGGACAGCTTCACGTTCACCGCCTCCGATGGTGTGGCCACCTCCGAGCTCGCCACCGTCTCGCTCTTCGTGGGACTGGTGAACCATCCTCCCGTCGCGTTGCCCCAGTCGATCACTGTCGCGGAGGACTCGCGTGTGGACTTCACGCCCGTGGGCTCCGACGTGGATGGAGACATCCTCACCTTCGCCATCGCCTCGGAGCCTCTTCACGGCACGGCCTACGGGTTCCTGGAGGGCAGACTCGGCTACCAACCCGCTCCGAACTACAACGGCCCGGATCACTTCACCATCACTGCCTTTGACGGTCTGGTCAGCTCGGAGCCCGTGACGGTGACGGTCACCGTCACGCCGGTGAACGATCCACCCAACGTCGATATCCATTACTTCCACACCCAGGAAGACTCCTCCGTGGAGTTCACGCTCACCGCTGAGGATCCAGAGGGAGATCCGGTGAGCGTCGAGCCGGTGTCGAGCCCTCGTCACGGCACGCTGACGGGCACGGCCCCCCACTTCATCTACACGCCCGAGCCGAACTTCCATGGCGAGGACTTCTTCGACTACGTAGCCTCGGACGGGCAGGCGACCTCGAGCCCCAGTCGCGTCGTGGTGCGGGTGGTCCCGGTCAACGATGCTCCGGTGGCTCAGGGACAGGCGCTCACCGTCGCGGCGGAGGACGTGACGTCCATTGCCCTCCAAGGCACCGACATCGATGGAGAAGAGCTCACCTACACCATCCTCTCCCATCCCGAAGCGGGCCGGCTCAGCGGCGCGCCGCCTGATGTCCTCTACACGCCCCCGCACGGCTTCACGGGCACCACGCGCTTCACCTTCTCGGTCAGCGACGGCAAGGCGTTCTCCTCCGCGGAGGTGCGGCTCACCGTGGTGGAGCGCTCGTTGACGGTCAGCGCGGCGGCGGACACGCGGCGCCCAGCCAGGGGCGAGCCGGTGCGCTTCTACGCCAACGCCGTGGACAGGGCTGGTGCTCCCATCTCCCTCCAGTGGGACTTCGGTGACGGCCAGTCCTCCCAGGAGGAGAATCCCATCCACACCTTCTCCGCCTCAGGCAGCTACGAGGTCCGGCTCGTGGCCTCCACCGACACCGAGGAGGCCACCACCTCGATCGTGATGCGGGTCCGTGAAGATGTCATCATCGTCCAGTTTGGCGATGTGCCCCCCTTGAGTGGTGTCGAGGGCGGCATGATGCTTCTCGATCTCTACGACACCTCTCCCAAGCGGGGCTTCACCTGGGACTTTGGAGACGGGACTTCCGTCGACGTCGGGGTGTATCCCTACCGCGTCTCCCATACGTGGCTCGATGATGGGAGCTACACGGTGACGTTGACGAGCAGGAGAAGCGACCTGCCTTTCTTCGGCGCTCGCCCCATCCTCATCCACAACGTGCCGCCCGTGCCATTGCCGAGAGAGCGAGCGTCCGCCACCGTCGGCGAGCCGCTCTCCCTTCAGCTCACGGGCTCGGATGCCGCTGGCGAGAAGGACCCGCTTCTCTGGGAGCTCGTTCGCGGCGAGGGATCGCTGCAGCCTGACGGGAGCTTCACTTGGACTCCAGAGACGGAGGGTCTTGCCACCATCGTCACCAAGGTCCTCGACGGGGACGGCGGCGAGGCCCCGTTCGCCTTCCAGATCGACGTGAGCGGAGCCGCTCCCCAGCCGCCCAAGCACTGCGGCTGCGGCACCAGCGCGGGAGAGGCCTCGGCGGCGCTCGAGCTGGTGCTCCTGATCCTCTCGCTCGTCGCCTCGAGGAGCAGGGGAGGGCGCTAGCGCGCGGCTCCGCCCTCTCCATCGACGTGGCACACCCAGAGCCACAGGGGCCAGGCGAGCACGGAGAAGAAGAAGACGTGATCGTTGATCACGCCGAGGGGCACGAAGAACAGCCGCGAGCTCATGCGATGGGCGAAGCCCGTCGTGTCGGTGGCCGCATAAACGACGAGACCCACCAGCAGGTAGAGCACGCCGAGGATGATGAGCACGGTTTGCATGAGTCCTCCTTCTTTTCTCCGTGAAGCCTACCTCAGCGTCGGCCGGGCAGCGTGCTGGGAAGCACGCCGCAATCCCTGCGCGCCTCCGGGGCCTCCCTGCAAATCGTGCCTGCGGATCCCGCTCTCCCCCCTGCGAGAGGGCCTGGGCATCTCCATTGCAGCGGGCCGGGTGACGCGGGGCCGTACTCGTGCCGAGGGATGCACGCGCCTGCTCCGTAGCGTGAACCCGACCAGCCAGTGAGGGAACGGCCATGGCCTACACGGTGAAGTGCGGCGACGTGATTGTGGTGAAGTCCCAGCAGGGGAAGTTCCTGACGGTGGGGAGGGATGGAGTCACGGGCGCCAACGCTCCGGCCATCACCGACCACGAGCGGTTCTTCATCCATGACGCCCAGGGCGCCGTCACGGAGAGGGAGCTCGAGTACGGCGAGAGCATCATGCTCTTCAGCCAGCACGGCTCCTATCTGCTGGCGGATCCCACCGGCAACGTCCGAGGAGGCAGCGGCAACATCGGAGCCTGGGAGAAGTTCAAGCTCATCAACCCCGAGGATCCCAGCTGCCGGACAGCCATCCCGTACGATGGGAAGATCGCGCTGCAGTCGGACCACGGGAAGTACCTCGCCGCGGAGGCCAACGGGGCTGCCAGGGCGGATCGCACCGCCGTCGGCCCTGCGGAGAAGTGGACGATCCTCAAGGGCCGTCACGTGGCCGAGAACCAGCTGACCCTGGGCGACACGCTCTCCTTGAAGTCCTACCACGGCCTCCATCTGGTCGCCGAGAGCACCGGTGAGCTGAATGCCAACCGCGAGGGAGTAGGGGACTGGGAGCGGTTCGTGGTGCAGAGCGCCACGGGCCCGAGCCGGGTGAAGCAGGTGCACTACGGCGACGTCGTCTCCCTGGTCACCGCGCACGGCAAGTACCTGGGGCTGGACGAGAACGGCAAGCCGAGGGCGGACCGGACGGCCATCGGAGTGCCGACCCGGTGGGTGGTGAGCAATCCATCGAGCCCCAGGTCGAAAGCGGGCGTCTACTACGACGACGCCATCGCGCTGCGCGCCTCCAACAACAGCTACCTGACGGCGCAGCCGGACGGGAGGACCACCACCGATCAGCCCAACCTCGGCCCGTGGGAGCGCTGGAAGCTCAAGTCCACCCGGCGCTACCTGACCGGGGGCAGGGTGCAGCAGATCATCCAGCAGCAGCTGAGCGGCAAGTTCGCGGGCGACTTCCGGATGTACGTGGCGGACGGCGAGTACTACTGCCCGTCGGTGAGTGATGCTCACGAGGTCATCCGCAAGACGCTCGTCGAGCACAACCAGTACACGCGGGAGAAGTTCGACTGCGATGACTTCGCCCACATCCTCAAGGCGGAGTTCATCAAGGACGGCTACAACAACGGGGTCCGGCGCGCGCCGCACTGCTTCGGCATCATCTGGGCGGGCAACCACGCCTTCAACTGGATGATCAACGACGACTTCAACCTGCGCTTCATCGAGCCCCAGAGCGACGGCATCTTCTACCCGAATGAAGGGGTGTCCAGCATCTACCTGATGACCTGCTGAGCCTCCTCGAGCCCCCGCTCAGCGGCCCCCCTTGTCGCTCGTCGCGAGGGGGCGTTGCCGCAACAATTCGCGCACCAGCTCGCTGAAGGCCGTCACCTTTCGTGGCAGGTGCTTGCGCCCGGGATGCACCAGGTACACCGCTCCCGTGGAGGACACCCAGCGCGGCATCACGCGCACCAGCGTTCCGGCCGCCACCTCCACGTCCGCCATGTGGGAGGGGAGCATTCCAATGCCCGCGCCCGCCTTCAGCACCTCGCGCGCGAAGAACATGTCGTCACAGGTGACGCGGGTGCGGGCATTCACGTCCGCCATCGAGCCGGGCGCCACCTGGAGAATGGGCGGAGCCCCACGGAACCCGATCCAGTCGTGGCTCTGGAGCTCCTCGGGCGTGCGAGGCGTTCCCCGGCGCGCCAGATAGGCCGGCGATGCATAGAGCTGGACGGCGACGGGGCCCACCTTGCGCGCCACCAGCGACGAGTCGCGCATGGCCTTGAGCGAGATGCGCAGCGCCAGATCGAACCCGTCACGGACGAGATCCACGAGCGTGTTGGAGAGGTACACCTCCACCTGGGTGTTCGGGTAGCGGGTCGTGAAGCGCTTCACCGCCTCCGCCAGCACGATCGTTCCGAGATCGACGGTGCTGGTCACCCGCAGGGTGCCGGACGGCTCCTCCTCGCGCTCCGGGAGCTCCGCCAGGGACTCCACCAGCGAGCTCACCGAGGGCGCCACCCGATCGTAGAGCGACACGCCAGCCGTGGTGGTCGACACCTTCCGCGTCGTCCGATGGAAGAGGCGCACTCCCAGGGACTCCTCGAGCGTGGCCACCGCCCGGCTCACGGTCGAGCGCGGCACTCCCAGTCGCTCGGCGGCCCGGGAGAAGCTGCCGGTGTCGTGCACCGCGACGAAGGCATGCATCAGGTTCAGGTCGATTGTTGCCATGGCGCACCACAGATGCGCGATTCGGAGCATTGTTTCAAGGGTGGAAGAAGCGCAGGTTCCTGGCGTCGTCATCCTCAAGGAGCCGCACATGTCCACCACACCTCTTCTCGTTACGGGCGCTTCGGGTCACCTCGGGCGTCGAGTGCTCGAACTCCTGCTCGCTCGCGGGGCGGGCCCGATCATCGCCACGACGCGCAACCCCGACTCGCTGAAGGACTTCGCCGCCCGGGGCGTCGACGTGCGCCGCGCGGACTTCGACGACGAGGCCAGCCTGTCCCAGGCCTTCCGGGGCGCCGGGCGGGCGCTGCTCATCAGCACGGATGCCCTGGACCGTCCGGGCCGTCGCCTCGCCCAGCACCAGGCCGCCATCCGGGCCATGAAGGCAGCAGGCGTCCGGCACATCGTCTACACGTCGTTGCCCAACCCGCATCCCGGCTCACCCATCAGCGTCGCCGCGGACCATCGCGAGACCGAGGCCGCGATCCAGGCCTCGGGGCTCGACTTCACCTTCCTGCGCAACAACCTCTACACCGACCTGTTCCTGCACTCGCTGCCTGCCGCCATCGCGTCCGGGCAGCTGGTCGACGCGCGGGGCACGGGCGCCACCGCCTTCGTCACGCGCGAGGACTGCGCTCAGGCGGCCGCCGCCGCGCTGGCCGAGCCCACCACGGGACGGCACACGCTCGACGTGACGGGACCCGAGGCAGTGACCAGTGACGAGCTCGCCGCGCTCCTCAGCGAGCTGGCGGGCCGCAAGGTCGTCCATGTCTCCGTGCCCCCGGACGCGCTGGTTCGCGGGATGGTGGGGCACGGCCTGCCTCAGCCCGCGGCGGAGCTCTACGCCTCCTTCGACGCCGGCATCCAGAAGGGAGAGCTGGCCACCGTGACGGACACGGTGAAGCGCCTCTCGGGACACGCGCCTCAGTCGGTGCGCGACTTCCTCACGGCCCACCGAGCGGTCCTGCTCCCGGCTCGGAATACTTAAGCCGAGGCTTGACAATTGGCGGCTTGGCGCCAATACTCAAGTCCGTGCTTAACCAACGAAATGTCGACCGCGTCTTCCACGCGCTGGGCGATCCGACCCGAAGGGCGATGCTGGAGCGGCTGAGCCGCGGCCCGGCCTCGGTCAGTCAGCTGGCCGAGCCGCTCCCGGTCTCGCTCGCGGCGGTGGTCCAGCACCTCCAGGTCCTCGAGGAGAGCGGGATGGTCCGCACCGAGAAGGTTGGACGGGTGCGCACCTGCAGCCTCGCTCCCGACGGCCTGAGGCTCGCCGAGCAATGGCTCAACGAGCGCATGTCGCTGTGGGAGCGCCGCCTGGACAGGCTGGGCGACATCCTCGCCGAGGAAGAGGAAGCAGAAGAGCCACCCCCAAGCAGAAAGAAGAAGCCATGAGCACGCCATCCATCGTTCACAGCACCTTCTCCATCGAGCGCACCTATCCGGCCAGCCCGGCGCGCGTCTTCGCCGCGTTCTCCACCCCCGCAACCAAGCGCCGCTGGTTCGTGGAGGGGGAGGGCTGGCACATCGACGAGTTCAAGATGGACTTCCGCGAGGGAGGGCTCGAGATCAGCCGCTTCCGCTTCAAGGACGGGCCGCCGGTGAGCAACGACACCGTCTACGTGGACATCGTCAAGGAGCAGCGCATCGTGTTCTCGTACGTGATGGTCGTGGGCGGCAAGCGCATCTCCGCGTCGCTGGCCAGCATCGAGATCTTCCCTTCGGGCAAGGGCACTCGTGTCGTCTACACCGAGCAGGGGCAGTTCTTCGATGGCGCCGATCAGCCCAAGATGCGCGAGCTGGGCTGCAGCGAGCTGTTCGACAAGCTGGGCGAGGAGCTGAAGCTCAACGGCTGAGCCGAGGACGACCCGAGGCTTGCTTGGGTCGCCGGCCGCGCCGGGCCGCCTGACTAATCGGCGTGCTCGGTGAGTGTCACCTTGATGTCGACGACCGGCGTGCCGTCGATGGCTTCGATGGGCCCGATGCGCAGCCGGGTTCCGGAGCGCTCTCGCACGGTCACTCGATGGATCCCTAGCGGGTTGGGGCGGTCGGGAGACCGCGTGGCGAACACGCCGGTGAGGGGAATCGCGGGATCGTCGCGCGGGTGCACCTCGAGCACGGTGCGATCCGCGAGATGAAGCCAGGAGATGACGAGGACTTCATGCCCTACCTCGAGCCTGGAGAGGGCTCGCTCGAAGGCCGGATTCACCTCGAGCCACGCGTCCGGCGCTTCCTCCGAGCCCTGTCGTGGCGCCTCGGTCAGCGTGCGAAGCGTCGAGCGGATGTAGCCGACAGGTTGAAGCGAGTACTCCTCGCGCTTCCGGGCCACGTCCGGGTTCGAGGACGCGCTGTCACTCGGTGGGGGCATGAAGCCTTCCTTTCGCAGCCTGAAACGGGCAGAGGGCCCGAGTCCGCCCCCCTGCCGGGCGCGGTCTGTCCGAACTGGTCTGCTTGTCATACCAGTTCGGAACCGGTTCGCCCGGCTGGCTGCGAGCCCACCTGTCACGGCCCTGGGTCAGGCGCGAGCCACGGTCTCGCGCCCGTTCTGCTGTAGGAGCGTTGGCGCTACCTCTTCCACGGCCTTCGCACCCAGCCCCAGCTGAGCGCGCACCTCGGAGAGCGGCGTGTTCCACAGCTGCTTCCAATCCATCCCGAAGAGCGGGCGGGCCTGTCGCCCCAGCAGCCACCCTCGGGAGATCTGCGTCATCCGCGCCCCGCTGTCCTCGAACGCATAGAGGAGGGTGTTGAGCAGGCCCGCGGAGAGGATGGACAGCGCGACGCGGTTGGGGAACTGGGCCAGGTAGAAGGCCTGGAGCCCCAACTCGCCGGCCACGTCCGGCCCGAAGCCCGTCACCACGTGCCACAGATCATGCGTCTCGCGCATGTGGGCCTCGATGAAGGAGACCTCGTCCTTCACGGGCCCGATGGGCAGGGCGGCGGGGTCCAGGCCGTGCCGGCGCATGAATCGGGAGTACTCGTGGCCGAGCGTCCCCTCCGGAAGCCGGCCGAGCGCCTCCAGATCGATGGCGCCGAGGCGCGGCTGGCTCCGCAGGGCCTCGACGCCTCGAGGCGTCTGTCGGTAGGCCTCCACGAGCTGCTGGCTGAGGCGGGGGTTCTCGTGGATGGAATCGATGAGGCGGAACACCTCATCCAGGCGGTTGGGGGCCCGGGTGAGCCTCAGGAAGGCGTGACCACCGCGGACGCTCAGGGGAAGGTTGAACATGGTGCTCCTCCAGCGAGGGATGTCGCTTCGTGACGGGATGCCAAGAAGGTAATGAGGGGGAGGGGTGTGCGAAATTCGCATCCCTGTTCAGGTTTCTGGCGAGGTGCTCATCAGCGAGGGGCTGCGGCTGGGGATGATGGATCGGCTGCAGGCGTTCGAGCGCCGCATCGAGGCCCTGGTGCGAAGCTACCTGGTCCACTTCGGCCGCGAGCTGCGCACGCAGCGCGTGGAGCTGGCGACGTTCCTGCTCACGCGAGCCATCCGAGGCGTCATCTGGTCCGCGGCCGTCGAGCGGCCAGAGCTCTTCGAGGATCCGCAGCTGGCGCACGAGCTGGGAGAGCTGATGCTCGGCTACCTGCTGCCAGTCGAGAGCGCCGGGCCCGCGACGAGCGCCCCTCGCGGGAAGCCTCGCTGAGGCTCTCAGGGCCGGAACATCACGTCCGTGCGCAGCACGTACTTGCACCCGCCGAGCACCGGCGCGCCCTGGTGCACCATCGAGTGCTCGAACAGCAGCAGCATGCCCCGGCGAGGGATGACGGTCGGACCGAACTGGAAGTTCGTCGTCCCGCCCTCGAAGTCATCGTTGAGGTACACCATCGCCGTGAAGAGGCTCAGGTCCTCCGGAGTGCGGATGAACGGGCCATCGCCGTGCCACTTGAAGTACTGGCCTCCCGTGTAGCGGTAGAAGCGGAAGCGCTCGTTGAGGCCGTGCGGGCGCCAGGAGCCCATGCGCCGGTGGGTGGTCGGCACCAGGTGCTTCATCCGCTCCCAGAGCCGGCCCGCCAGCTCCGGGTCGTCCTTCATCACCCGGGTGTTGTTGCGGATGTCCGGCCGCATCTGGAAGCCCCGGAAGGTGGTGATGGGGTCCGTGAGCGGGCTCGTCACGGGGCTCCGGACGCTGGGCTACACCGAGCGGCTGCGCGGCCGACTCATGAACGCGCGGCTGCTGCTCGAGCGCTCCCTGGCGGTGGCCCGGGAGCACGACGCGGGCTCTCACGTCGCGAAGGCCACCGCGCTCCTGGGCCTGGTGCTGCACGAGCTGGGCGAGGACGCCGCGGCGGACGAGCACTTCGAGCAGGCCCGCAGGCTGGATGGAGCGCCCATGGCCCGCCGCGCGCTGTGGCAGGCGGAGCGTGAGCTGGCCCTGGGCCGCCGTGAGCTCGCGCGCGAGGCGACGCGGCGCAACCTGGAGGCGTGTCGGCGCCTGGGCTGGCACGGTCATGTCGCGCACTGCCACACCGTGCTGGGGCTGCTCGCGGTGGAGGACGAGCTGGCGGCGGCGGGTGAGCACCTCGTGCACGCCCGTGCGTGGGCTCGCGCCTCCAATGAAGTGGAGATGCTGCTGCGCTGCCATGAGCTGGCGGCCCGGCTCGCGCTGGCGGCGGGGCAGCTGGAGCAGGCGCGGCACGAGGCGGAGGCGGGCTTGTCCCTTTCCACGGCCTGCGGGTTCGGCCTGTTCCGCAGCCGGCTCGCGTGCCTGGTGGCGCGCAGCATTCTGGCCCGCGATCCCCGGGGTGGGGTGGACGCGGCGCTGGAGGCCACCGCCGACGAGGACGCATGGGAGCGCAAGGAGGCGCTGGCGCTCGCGGAGAGGGCGCTGGAGGCCACGGGCCAGCAGGAGAGGGCGCGTGAGCTACGGGCGGCTCAACGCTCTGAAACGGCGCGATCCAGGAGGCGTTGAATGGCCGAGGCCTGTCGCGCCTCGTTGCCCGTGAAGCGCAGGCCCAGGCCCTGCTCCTCACCCTTCTTGCCCTGCCAGATCACCCGCGCCTCGAGCCAGGTGCCGCCCAGGCCGAACAGCCCGCCCACCACCTTCAGCCACACGGGCTCGCCCTCCTTGACCTTGCCGAGCTGGCGGGCCACGACGAACGCGCCCGTCTGGGACAGATCCCTCAGCTCTCCGGGGAGCTGCCGATTCGCGAGCTTGATCTGGCAGTTCTTGCGGATGGCGATGCGCTCGCGCGTGGCCGTGCCCATGGCCAGCGGACGCTGCGCGCAGAACGCAATCATCTCCGCGGCACGGCGCTTGTGGTCCCCGGAGAACTCCGCGAGGAAGCCGCCCACGCCATCGCGGCCAATCGCCCGTCCTCCGGTCAGCGCGACGCCGAGGACCTCGAAGCGCTGGTCGCTGTCTCCGAAGGTGATTGTCAGCATCACCCGTGTGCCTTGGAGGACCCCGCGCAGGGTGGGCACGAAGATCGTCAGCGTGCCGCGCTCGGTCTTCGCCGCGGTGAGCAGCGCGCGGCGAGAGGCGTACTGAACAGTGAGCGACGTGTCGTAGGCGTCGGCCATGGCCCGATTATCGGCAGGGCCCGTGTTTCGTTCAACGCCGGTGAAATTTCCCGATGTCGCCTGGGTTCGATGGGGACCGTTCACGTCCCTGGCGCCAGGGAACAGCTTCTTCCCTGGCGTCAGAGCGCCTCGCCTTGACGTAGGACGTCGGGACGCGTCAGTGCTTCAAGGGGTGTTGGTGGTCGTGCAGGTGGGTGTAGCTCGTGGGATTGCCCAGCCTGGCCATCTCCTGCCGGGTGGCATCGCGCTCGTACTTCCACGGGTTGGTCTCGGTGTCGCTGGTGTCCCCGGGACAGTGCACCGCGTCCACCCACTGGGTGTTGAAATAGACCTTCCCGTCGAAGATGACGTGGAAGCGCTCGGCCCGGGTGCTCTGTTGCCCATTCCAGGCCGCCAGCGGCTCATCGTGGCTGGACAGCTCCTGGCCTCTCAGCTTCAGCTCCTCGAGTGTCTCCGTCTTCCGCATGGGATTGCCTCCTCTGCGTTCAACGGTGGGCACTCTCCGTGAAGGATGGGACACGGGCGCAGAGCGCCCATGGCCAGCCGCGCCTCCAGCAGGCTGGCGGACAGGGAGTTGACATCCTGCCCGCCAGGAGGGGACGAGCACTCAGCGGCCGAGCTCGATGTTCTCCAGCACCCCCAGCGCGTCGGGCACCAGGAGGGCCGCCGAGAAGTAGACGCTGACGAGGTAGGAGGTGAGGGCCCTCTCGTTGACCTCCATGCGGCGCACGGAGAGGCTCGGCTCGACCTGATCCGGGACCTCCGTGTTGTGGAGCCCGATGACGCCCTGATCGTCCTCGCCGGTGCGGAGCACGAGGATGGAGCTCGTGCGCTCCCGGGTGATGGGGATCTTGTCGCAGGGCAGCAGGGGCACGCCGCGCCAGCCGAGGAACCGGCTGCCGTGCACTTCCACGGGCGTCGGGTAGATGCCCCGGCGGGTGCACTCCTGGCCGAACGCGGCGATGGTGCGCGGGTGGGCCAGGAAGAACCGCGACTTGCGGCGCCGGCTCAGCAACTCGTCCATGTCATCCGGCGTTGGCGGACCGCTGCGCGGCTGGAGGCGCTGCTTGAGGTCGGCGTTGTGCAGCAGCCCGAACTCCGGGTTGTTGATGAGCTCGTACTCCTGGCGCTCCTTCAGCGCCTCGATGGTCAGCCGGAGCTGCTGCTGCGTCTGGTTCATCGGATCGTTGTAGACGTCCGCGACGCGGGTGTGCACACGCAGCACCGTCTGCGCCACGCTCAGCTCGTACTCGCGGGGCCGCAGCTCGTAGTTCACGAAGGTGCCCGGCAGCTCCGGCTCGCCCTTGTGGCCCGCGGCCAGCTCGATGGCGGCCTGACCCGCCTTGTCCTGTGGCAGCTTCAGCCGCCGCTTGTAGCCCTCGACGTGCGCGCTGAGCGCCGGGGACTGGCGGATGAGGTTCTCGAACGCCTGCTGCGGCATCACCATCACCGTGCACGGCGTGAGCGCCTTCACCGTGAACGGCCAGACGTCGTTCGACTCCACCACCGCCTGATCGCCGAAGTGGTCACCGTCGCCGAGCACCTCGAGGATGATCGGGTCGCCGTACTTGCCCGTTCCCAGCTTGTGGGCCTTGCCGTGAGCCAGCAGGACCACGTGCTCGGCGGGCTTGCCCGCCTCGACGATCAGGTCTCCCGTCTTGAACTCCCGCTGGACGAACTGGCGCGCCAGGGCGTCCAGCATCAACGCCTCGCCGTCCATGCCACGCAGCAGCGGCAGCTTGAGCAGCTCCTGGGGGATGAGCTCCACCTTGGAGCCGATGTTGCTGAAGTTCAGCCGGTCGTCCCCCGCGGTATAGGTCAGCCGCCGGTTGACGCGGTAGGTTCCACCGGAGACCTGGACCCAGGGCAGCATCCGCAGCAGCCAGCGAGGGGAGATCCCCTGCATCTGCGGCTGCGTCTTGGTGGTCGTCGTCAGCTGCCGAGCGCCCTCGGTGCTGAGGCTCAATCGCTGCTCGTCTGCGTCCCTGCCACTGCCCATGTTCACGGAGTTCGCCATGAGGATTTCCTGAAGGGTGTCTGTGCCGCGTCCGGTGGGCTAGCTGCGGCCGATCTCGACGCTCTCCAGGATGCCGAGCGCGTCAGGGACGAGGACCGCCGCCGAGAAGTAGGCCGTCACCAGGTAGGACATGACGGCCTTCTCGTTGATGCCCATGAAGCGGACATTGAGGCTGGGCTCGATCTCGTCGGGGATGCCGGCCTGGTGCAGGCCCACGACGCCCTGGTTCTTCTCGCCCGTGCGCATCAGCATGATGGAGCTGGTGCGGCTGTCGCTGATGGGGATCTTGTTGCACGGGAAGATGGGGATGCCGCGCCAGGCGGGGACCATGTTGCCGTTCAGGTCCACGCTGGTGGGGTAGATGCCGCGGCGGCTGCACTCCTGCCCGAACGCCGCGATGGCGCGGGGGTGGGCCAGGAAGAAGGACGGATCCTTCCACACGGTGGCCAGCAGCTCGTCCATGTCATCCGGCGTCGGCGGGCCGCTCCGGGTGTGGATGCGCTGCTTGAGGTCGGCGTTGTGCAGCAGGCCGAACTCGCGGTTGTTGACGAGCTCGTGCTCCTTGCGCTCCTTCAGCGCCTCCACGGTCAGCCGGAGCTGCTGCTCGGTCTGGTTCATGGGATCGTTGAACAGGTCCGCCACGCGAGTGTGGATCTGCAGCACCGTCTGCGCCACGCTGAGCTCGAACTCGCGCGGGGCCGTCTCGTAGTCCACGTAGGTGCCCGGCAGCACGGGCTCGCCCCTGTGGCCGGCGGCCAGCTCGATGGCGGCCTGGCCCGACGTGTCCTGCTTCTTTCGCAGCCGCGCCTTGAAGTCGGCGATGTGCTTCTGCAGGGACGGGGACTGGGCGACCACCGCCTCGAACGCGTCCTGTTTGAGGAGTAGCACCGTGGCCGGGGTGACCGTCTTGACGGTGAACTGCCAGTAGTCCTGCGACTCCAGCAGCGCCTCGTAGCTGTAGTGGTCGCCGTCCGCGAGCACCTCGAGCACCGTCTGGTCACCGTACTTGCCGGCGCCGATCTTGTTCACCTTGCCGTGGGCGATCAGGCAGATGAGGTCCGCCTCCTTGCCCGCCTCGGTGATGACCTCGCCCGCCTTGTACTCCTTCTGGACGAAGCGCTCGGCCAGGGCCTGCAGCACCGCGGCGTCCTCGAAGCCGCGCAGCAGGGGCAGCTCGCACAGCTCCTGGGGGATGACCTGCACCTTCGCGCCGGTGGTGGTGAACGTCACCCGGCCGTCGCCGACGGCATAGCTCAGGCGGCGGTTGACGCGGTACACGCCGCCGGACACCTGCACCCACGGCAGCAGCTTGAGCAGCCACCGCGAGGAGATGCCCTGCATCTGCGGAACGGACTTGGTCGTCGTCGCCAGCTGGCGCGCCGCCTCCGTCCCAAGGCTCAGCTGCTGGTGCTCGGACTCCTCAATCGGCTTCGGGGAACTGGCCATTACGGATCTCTCCACTTCGGGCTGAAGGATGGGTGCTGCTGACAGTCATTGTTGGGGGACTACGGGCGGGGAAGCAGCGAGGCGAGGCGGGCGGCCGACGTGCCCAGCCCCCTGGGAGTCGAGAACGTCCGCCCCGCGTACCGGCTGTTGATCAGCTCGAACTCCTTGTAGCGATCCACCGTCTGGTGCCACCGGAGCACGCCGGCCATCCACTGCTGGAGCTTCTCGACGTAGGCGTGCAGCCGCTCCTGCGTGTGGCTGTCCAGCTTGAAGTCCTCGGCCAGGGCGGGCAGCTCCGTCTTGACGATGTGCTCGAACTGGCGCATGCGCGCGGTCATCAGCTCGTTGACGACCCCGGCCGCCTGCGCCTTGTCCACCCCCAGGAAGCGCTGGACGACCAGCACCATGTTGTGGACCTCGCCCTCGAACTCGATCTCCTTCTGGTAGGAGAAGACGTCATTCGTGAAGCAGGCGTAGTCGGCGGCGGAGTTCTCCAGCCCCTGCATGGGCCGGGTCCGGAAGAGGGCGGGGGGGATCCCCACGTCCTGGGCCAAGCGCGCCAGGCTCATCGTGAGATCCGAGCCGAAGGTCTTCCGGCGCATCTCCACGTAGTCCACCGGATCCGGGACACGGTTCTGGATCTGGTTGGAGAGCTCCCACAGCCAGCTCTCCGTCATGTCCATGATGGCCTTGCGGAACCCCCGCCGAGCGAACTCGGACAAGGGGCCGGCGGTGCGGGCCCACAGGTCCGCCAGGCCGAGCTCCACCGGGTTGAGGGGGACCGCGGTCATGGCCTTGGGATCGTCCGGCATGAACTGCGCCAGCCGGGCGTTGAACACCTTGGCTCCCGCCATGTCGCGCGTGTTCCCATACAGCGCCGGGAAGTAGTCGTCCGCGTAGGTGCCCCAGACGAGCCAGCAGGCGCTCAGGTCGAGCTGGGGGCCGTTGGCGGCCGGGTGGATCAGCGCACCGCACAGGGCCACGTCCGCCACGTCGAACTTGTGATCGTCCCAGATGAAGACGCCCGGGTGGCCCGGCAGCGTCTCCAGCATGCCCATGCGCCGCGCCCACTCCTTGGAGTTCTTGCGCGCGGAGTCCAGGTGCGAGTTCACGCGCGTCGTGTACGGCATGTAGAACTTGGGCAGCACCGAGGGGCCCACGGGCTGGTAGGGCACGTGCGTGTAGCTCTTGATGCGCTGCAGCCCCAGGGCTCCGGCCGACCAGGGGATGCGGGCCCCCGAGAGCCCCAGGCCCGACAGGCCCAGGGCGCTGCCGCCACCGGCCCCGGCCTCGCGGTTCATGTAGCGGCTCGAGCGCATGTGCCACTCGTGGCCTCCGGACTGCCAGTCCTGCAGGCCGCGCACGTAGGTGAGCACCTGCGCCTGCTCCACGGGGTTCAAGCCGAACTCCGCGAAGAGCATGGGCAGCTCCGTCAGCACGGTGTTCTCGAACTGGTGGAGCCGGGAGGTGAGGATCTCGTTGGTCAGATCCGCGGCGCGCTGCGTCGGCACGCCCAGGAACTTCTCCAGCACCAGGACGCAGTTGGCGAGCTCTCCCTCCTCCAGCTCGCGCTCGTAGGAGAACAAGTCATTGCGCAGGTGCACGGCGTCGGAGAAGGTGTCCTTGAGGACGCGCATGGGCCGCGAGGCGGCGACGCGATCCGGCACCTCCACGAAGACGGCGTGCTCCACGAGGTCCGCCGACCAGGGGGCTCCGCCCACCTTGCGGCGCATCTCGATGTACTCGATGGGGTTGGAGACGCGGTGCTCGCTGATGTTGGACAGCTCCCAGGTGGACTCCTCGAGCAGGGCCTTGGTGCTCTCGAAGAAGCGCTTGCGCCACTCCAGGGACTTGGTGGGCACGGTGCGCGCCCACAGATCGATCAGGCCGCGCTCCACCGGGTTCTGGGGCTCCGGCGGGGGCGAGAGGTCCACCGGCATGAACGCGGGCAGCCCGTCGAGGTACTTCTTCGCGCCCACGCGATCCCGCGTCTTCTTGTAGAGCTCGAGGAAGTGATCGTCGAAGTAGAAGACCCAGACGTACCAGTCGGTGATCAGATCCAGCTCGGGGCCTGGGGCCTCGGGATGGGTGTACGCGCAGAGCAGGGCGTAGTCCATCGCGTCGAATTTGGCCTCGCTCCAGATGAGGGGGATGCCGCTGTCCTTGGGCGGGTCGATGATTCCCATCTGTCGAGCCCACGCCTTGGAGTGCGTGCGGGCTCCTTCGAGATGGGGGTTCAAGCGCGCCGGCCAGGGGACGTAGAAGTCGGGGAGCTTGAAGGGCTGCTTGGCGTGGGCCTTGGCCATGGGTGCGCCAGCCTTGTGCACGTCGCGGGCCATGTCGCGGCCGGGCGGGCGGGGCCTCGCTCTCAGAGCGTGAACGAAAGGCCAGTGGATGTGTCGGCTGCTCGATACATCCGGGCTGACATGTCAGCGCTGTGTCTGACGTGTCAGGGCCTCGCCCTGACGTGTCAGCGGCGCTCACGTCGGGGCATGCAGGGGGAGAAGCTGAGGGCTCTACTGGTGGGGCTGCTCAAGCCGAACCAACTGGTCCTACAAGCATACCAGTTGGCTCCTCACGCGCGTGTCAGCTTCAGCAACGGGAGCTTGCGAGGGGGGCTCCATTCCGTGCCACTGACGGGGGATGCCGCGGGCCCCTGCACGCGCTGGCGGAGCGCGACGTCTGTCACTGAGGTTGGTGCCCAGATGGTGGTGGCTATGCGGGCGTTCCTGGTGGAGGGACTCATTGGGGCGGCAGGCCTGAGGGGGGCTCCTGGGCGGAGCTGGCGCCGAGGCCTTGCGCGGAAGGCTGCGCTCCCATCAGCCGCGGCAGGAGCTGGGACAGCAGCAGCATGGACAGCGGCGAGGTCTGCTCACCGTCGCTCTTCACCAGGACGGGGCGGGGCACGCTGGCCACCAGCCGCCCCGCCACCTCCAGTCGGCGCAGGGCCAGCTCGTACTGGAGCACCGCCCGGTTGTCCGCGTAGGCCTTGCCCAGGTGCTGGAGCGCCTTCGCCTCGTTCTCCGCCGCGGCGAGCGTGGCCCGGCCCCGCGCCTCTATCTCCCAGCGCACCCGCTGCGCCTCCGTCTCTCGATCCTGGAGCATCCGCGCCACGTCCTCGTGCGCCTTGTTGAGCGCCTCCCGCACCTCGATGCGCCGGGCGTCCCGGAGCTTCTTCGCTCGTTCGATCTCCATCAGCAGCGCGTCCGAGCGCTGCTTGCGGATCAGCTCCCACTCGCGCGCGTAGGCGGCCAGCTCCTTGGACACCCGCTCGCGCGTGGCCAGGTGCTCCTGGTACTGCTGCGGCAGCTGCACGTCCGGGATGTTCGCCCCGAGGATGCGCACCCCGTAGCGCGCCATCTGCCGGTTGAGGCTCTGCTGCATGCTGCCCACGTCGCTGCCGCGCAAGTCATACGCGCGCTCGGTCTGCACCTGGCGGCTGCGCTGGCGGATGGCGTCCTGCACCGCGCTGCTGAGCACCATGTCGAAGTTGCTCGCGCCGATGTGCCGCACGAACAGCACCGGATCGACGATGCGGAACTTGAGGAAGAACTCGATGGACTTCAGCGGCACGTTCTCTCGCGTGGGGCAGGCGAGCACCGGCGCCGTGTAGGGGATCTCGGTGGAGGTATCGACGATGAACTCCACCTTCTGCCAGGGCCACCACAGGTAGTGTCGCCCGGGCGGCAGCGTTCCGGCGATCTCCCCGTAGCGCGAGATGATGCCGGTGGTGCCCTGTTCTATCTCCACGATGGAGCGGCGCCACCACCACAGCGGCGCCAGCGCCAGGGGCAGCAGGGCGAGCACACCCACCAGGGCACTGCCCAGCGCCAGCGCCACGCCCCCCAGGTACACCGCCAGCCCCAGCGGCAGCAGCCAGGCCTGGCCGCGCCGATCCCTGGGGATGACGACCGGCACGACGTTGCCCTGATCGCCCGAGCGGATGAGCTGGCGCACGGCGCTCCAGGTGGAGACCAGCTCCTTGATGCGGGAGAAGGCCGGCTTGGCGGGCGTGGCGATGCTCATGGCTGGGTCTCCCGAGGGAAGGCGGTGAGGGGCTCCTGCTCCGAGAGCTGGCGCAGGCGGCCCGCGCGCTCCTCGATACGGGCCTGGATCTCCTGCATGCGCAGGCGGAGCGTCTGCAGATCCTCTCGGGTGAACAACGGCTGATCTCCCAGGCCGAGCATGCGCCGGGCCAGCTCCATGTAGTCGAGCGCCTCCTGGGGCTCTCCGCTCATATCCACTACCTGCGGCAACCTTCCGGCCGTGGCCTCCAGCTTGCTGAGCACCTCCTGCTGGAAGCGGTACTCGAGGATCTGCGGCGAGGCGGCGCTGCTCAGGGCGCGGATGTCCAGCGCCTGCGCCTCGAGCAGGGCGGCGTTCGCCTTGGCCTCGCTCTCCGCCTCGATGAGGCGCTGGCGCGCGTAGGCGTTGGCGCGGTGGATCTCCTTCTCGCGCGCGGTGTCGATCCGCGCCTGGAAGGTGGCGATCTCGGCGCGGATGCCCGACAGCGTCTCGCGCAGGGAGGCCAGCTCCTTGCTCAGCTCGCCCTCATCCTGCTCTTTGCGGAGCTTCAGCTCGTACTGGTAGGTGTAGGCCTCCTTGGCCACGCGCACCATCTCCGGAGAGGCCAGATCCATCCGGTATTCCTGGCTGGAGGGCTCGGCGTGGGTGATGTTGGCATTGACGAAGCGGACGGCGGGCAGGAACTGGCGGTTGAGCGTCTCCAGCAGGGGCTGGGTGCTCTCGCCCACCAGATCATAGATGTCCTCGGCCTTCTGCTCGTAGAGCAGGGCGCGTGTCACCTCGCTGATGGCGTTCTGCAGCTTCTCGGAGAAGCCCTTCACCGCGCCCAGGGTGAAGATGAATTCGGCGGGCTCCTCGATGCGGAACTGGAGGAAGAGGTCCACCGAGGCGTTGACGCGTCCAGAGGTGGGGGCCTCGCGGATGGGCGCGTTGTATGGGTACTCCTTGGTGGTGTTGACGATGTAGCTGACGCGCTTCCAGGGGTTGAGCATCCAGGTGCGGCCAGGGCCGACGACGGCCTCGAGCTTGCCGAAGCGGGTGATGAGCGCCTGGCACCCGTCGGGCACCATGACGAAGCTGTTGCGCCACAGGTTGTAGGCGACGTAGGCCAGCAGCACGAGCCAGTAGTGTGGGCCGAAGAGGACAGGGGCGAGCTCCGAGGCGAGCGCCGCGTCCACCAGGCCGGCGGCGGTGCGGCCGATGAGGCCCAGCAGGGCGAAGCCCGCCACCACCGCGAGCCAGAGATAGGTGCGGTGGCGGCGGGGGAGCACCACCGGGGAGATGACGTGGGTGTAGTGGGCCTCGCTCTCGCGGGGCACACTGCGGTTGACGATCTCGGCGGCATCTTCCAGAGGGGAGACCTGCTGGTCGATCTGGGTGCCCGCGGTCGCACCGCGCTCACGCGCCGAGAGAAAGTCGCGCGCGTCGACCTGGAACTGCGCGAACCGCTCGGTGGCGGCATCCAGCCCCTGCTTCAGCCTGTCGATCATCGTCTGCACCCCCGAGACGGCTCAGATGGGCAGGGGAGCGGAGCGCGTGAAGGTGCGCACCGCGCGAAAGTCCCGGAGGAAGACAGAGCGGCGGCCGGGCATTGGCTGGAGGACGTTTCGCTACGACTTCCGGAGGCACCGGGGCAGCCGCGCCAAGGAGGCTGGAGGAAATAACTTTTCCGACTTGGACGAGAAAGTCGCTCATTCTCGCTCGGGGAGGCAATTCCTCTCAGAAAAACCTATTTCTTCCTGCCTCCTATCTCTGCTACTCAGGCGTATGACCTCGCCTACGCCCTTCGTGAGAGCGTTGATGAGCAGCCTGCTCGAAGACAGGGGCTATATGGCTGGAGAGCAACAGACGGTTCAACAAACCGACAACCGGGGCGTTCATGCAGCCTGAACCCTCCCATGCAGCGCAAACGACGCAACAGGAGACAACGAGATGAAGACCCTGAAGACTGGACTCATCGGTTTGGTGCTTGGTGCTGCCGTAGCCTTGGGGACCGCAATGGTGGGCAGCGAGGAGGCGTCCGCGGCGGAATGCTGCTCGTCGTGTGAGCCGGCTTATGAGGAGTGCATGGACGGCTGCTTCGGGGAGTCAAGCTGCGAGCTGTGGTGCGGCCGGGCGGGGGTCGCGTGCCACCGTACGTGCGTCTCCAGCTGCTGAGCGCTCAGCGGCCGGTCCGTTCCTTGAAGTGAAGGGCGGGCTGGAGATCCCGGAGGTCTCCAACCCGTATGCTCAGGGCGACATGCGGGATGACGAGCTCTGGCAGCGAGGGAGGGCGGCATGGAAGCGCCACCAGGGGGCACTTGCGCTGGCTGGCGCGGTGGTGACGTGCGTCGTGTTGCTGCGCACCTGTGTCGTGCAGCCGCGGCTCATTTCTTCGGACTCGATGCTGCCGACGCTGATGCGAGGCGACCGGGTGGTGGTGGACCAGCTGTCCTACCGCCTCGGTCCGGTGCGCGCGGGCGACATCATCCTCTTCGAGGCGCCGCCCCAGCTGGTGGAGAAGGACCCACGGCAGCGGGGCGTCACCTTCATCAAGCGGGTGGTGGCGCTGCCGGGGCAGCTCGTGGAGGTGCGGGAGGGGAGGGTGCTGGTGGACGGAGCGCCCCTTCGCGAGATGTACTTCGCCGAGGCTCCGGACTACGCCTGGGGACCGGAGCGCGTGCCCGAGGGAATGCTGTTCGTCATGGGGGACAACCGCAACAAGAGCAGTGACTCCCATGACTGGGGCTTCCTGCCGCGAAGCCACGTCCGCGGCCGTGCCTGGGTGCGCTTCTGGCCCCCCGTCCGCGCGGGGGGCCTCCAGTGACGCCCCATCGCAAGCCCCTCTTGCTCCTGGCCGCAGCGGCAGTGCGGGATGATGGGGCATGGGGAGGTGGCCTGAGGGGCGCGCTGTCACTCACCTCCCGAGCTCGAGCGCGAGCAGGTCGAACACCCGTCGGATTCGCTTGCTGGTGTTCAGCTCGCGGTGGGTCGTCAGCCAGATGGGAAGGAACAACGGGGCGAGGCTGGGGAGGGCCCGCCGGACGAGCGGCTCGGCGTCTCCCACGCGCTCGGGAGCGATGCCCACGCCGATGCCCTGCTTGACCATCTCCCAGTGCACGAGGTGGCTCCCCGTCAGCACCGGGAAGTTCCGTCGCGTCAAGCTCAAGCCCAGCCCGTTCAGCCCGTTGAGCATGGCGTCGGTTCCGCCAAGCCCGATGAAGTCCGCGCGGCTCAGTGCCTTCGGCGTACGTGGGTTTCCGATGCGCGCAAGGTAGCGGGTCGCCGCATACAGCCGCATTGGGTCGTCCCTGACCTTGGTGGCGATGAGGTCGGGCTGGGTGGGGCGGAAGTTCCGGATCGCGATGTCCGCCTCCCGCCGGCGCAGATCGACCGCGGTGTTGGTTGCGACGAGCTCGATGTCGATGCCTGGCGCCTCGCGCCGAAGCTTCTCCACGAGGGGCGGCAGCAGGAAGGCCGAGTAGATCTCGTTGGCCGTGATGCGGACCAGCCCGGTGACGCTCTGCGATTGTCCGCCGGCCGCGAGCGAGACACGCCCCGCGGCGTCGCCCATGGCTCGAACGTGGTCGAGCAGCTCGCGCCCACTCGGTGTCAGCGCGAGGCTCCGCCCCACGCGCTCGAACAGCACCACGCCCAGCTCCTCCTCGAGCGCGCTCACCTGACGCCCGAGTGTCGGCTGCGCCATGCCGAGCGCACGCGCCGCCGCCGTGAGCGAGCCCTCTTCCGCGGTGACCAGAAAGGCCCGCGCCCGATTCCAATCGAAATTGACCGCCCGCCAGTCCATGCATTTTCGCATATCAGGAGAAGGAACTCAGTCAATTCCGTTGGTGGTCGCGGAGGGCTATTGGTTCGCACGGGACGAGGCGTCGCCGTCGTCACGCGCGTTGCCCATCGTTCCGACACCGACAGGAGAAGAGCCTCCATGACTTCCACCACCCAGGCTGATCGGCTCGTGCCCGCTGCGCTGGTCGCGCTCTCGCTCGTGCCCATCCTGGCCGGCGCCGCCCGTCTGGCCGAGCTGGCGGGCGGCGCCGAGCTCACGCCGCGCAACGCGCGGTTCTTCGCATCGCCCCTACCGGTGGTGCTGCACGTCCTCAGCGCCAGCGTGTATTGCGCCCTGGGGGCCTTCCAATTCGCCCCGAACTTTCGCCGCCAGCGGCCCGGCTGGCACCGCGTCGCCGGGCGGGTCCTGGTCGCGTGCGGCCTCGTGGCTGGGCTCTCGGGCTTATGGATGACGCTGTTCTATCCCCGCGCCGAGGGCGACGGAGAGCTCCTCGACGGCCTGCGGCTCCTGTTCGGCTCGGCGATGGTCCTGTCCCTCGTCCTGGGGCTGGCCGCGATCCTGAGGCGGGACATCGGCGGCCACCGGGCCTGGACGATTCGAGGCTACGCTATCGGTCTGGGCGCGGGCACGCAGGTGCTGGTCTCCGTGCCCTGGTTCCTCATCGTCGGCACGCCGGGCGAGCTCGCCAGAGCGCTGCTGTTGGGCGCCGGCTGGGTCATCAACCTCGCCGTGGCCGAGAGGGTCATTCGTCGACAAACCGCCTCTGCCGTTCGCGCTGCCGAGATGCGCGAGGGGCTGCTCGAGGTACGCGTCAGCGTCGGGAACGCCTCACGCCCGACACAGGAGTTGGGGAGGAGCAGGTAGGAGTGCACGAGTGGGAGCACTGGCGGCGGCGGTGTGGCAGGGGAGGAGTGGGTGGAGGCGCGCGGGTGGGCATACCGGCGGAGGCGCGTGCCGCGGGAGGGCGGCGTGCGCTTCGAGCCGTTGCCTCCGCCCACGCCAGCAGAGGTGGAGCGACTGCCGCGGGTGGTGCAGTAGACCGGTAGAAATCCACGAAGAAGCCGGTCCTGGAATGCCTGGTGGGTCCTGCGTCTCTCGCCCGACGGGTCAGAGTCTTGCCCCTGCGGAAGGCGGCTCTCTAGACTTCGCAGCCCCATGGGATTCTCGGATCTGATCGCAAAACATCACGGAGCATTCAGCAAGTGGGACCAGAACGATCTCATCAAGCAGGTCCCGAAGCTTCATAAAGAGGGGGTGTGTGCCGGGGCTTGTGCTGTCTTTCTGTACACCCATGCCATCCGGAAGACGCACCAGCAGGTGGTCCCGTTGTTCGCCAAGAGTTCGGCGAGCTACGAGCAGTTCCACCAGGACTTCGTCACGAAGAAGTTCAGTGAACTCGAGGAAGACGACGAGGCAGACATCGCGGTCATCGACTTCCTTGATGGCGTGATAGGGAAGAACTTCAGCGAGAGTTTCGACAAGACCTTTCCCCAGGACTCGCAGGACCTCTGGCGCTTTCGGGGCAGGGATGACTCGAAGAGCCTGGAAAAGAAGCGCAGGCTGAAGGAGACGCACAAGAAGAAGAAAGAGTCGGGTTATGAGGTCAACCCGATGCTGTCCTTCAAGAATTTCGTTCAGTTCCGCGGCACCAAGCCCCTGGCCGTGGTCCAGGGGACACAGGGGGAGTTCCAGGGTTCGAAGGCCGAGCGGGCCCAGGGCCTGTTGAACGCGGTCTCCTATCTGTCGTTCGTGCCGAGCACCGACGGGAAGGCCCCACGGCGAGTCCAGCTGCCCGGGCAAACGCCGGAGCGGAATCTGTTTTCCCTGGCGCGGTCCGCTCATTTCAAGCGCAACCAGGCCCAAGACACCAACAAGGTCCTGATCCAGCAGTTCGTGGTCTTCCACGGGTACTATTACATCACCGTGCTCAAGCACGCGACCGCGGCCTTCGTGGACCACCACGCCAAGAAATACAAATACTTCGAGCCGAATCATGGCGTCGCGAAGTTCACCAACGTCAAGGATCTGGGCTCATTCCTGGCGGAGTGGCTCTACAGCAGTGAGTACGACACCACCACGGATGTCGACATGGTGCAGTTTCTTTGAGCCGAGGTTCCACCGGAGGCGAAGGTAGCGCCTCCGGCGGGATTCACTGCCTGGCCACGGCACTCCGAATGGAGGGCGGATTCAGGGATTGCAGAGGTGAGAGGTCAGGTACGTCTGACAGTCCTGAGACGTCGTGATAGGGGTGCCGTTGGGGTTGCCGTTACAGGTCCAGATGGCGCAACCGCCGCCAACCCTCCCACAGTAAGCGCCGTAGCCGTTAGGGCCACAGGGCGCCCCGAGAACCGTGACCTCGCCGCCATTGCAGTGGAGAGCGACCTTGGTGGACGACGGGGTAATGCACAGGCGTTGCTCCACGGTTCCCACGGAATCCGCTTCAGGCGTCTCCACGCCACCGCAACCCGTGGCACATGCGAGGAAGAGGGAGATGACGATCAGGGATTGAATTCTCACGTTTCCTTCCTTTCGTAGGGACAGCGCCGTAAGCCATACCTTTTCTGCCAGTGAAGGAGCAAGGACTGGCAGTGCTTTCCGGGTCCAAAACGACAGGGGGCTGAATTGTTGCATCGGCACGAGAACCCCCGCCCCAGAGCGCGGGGCGTTGAAGCTCCAGCCGTCACAGCCAGCCAAGACAGCCAGGCCCGTGCCGCGCCCCTCCTGGGAAAGCGGCTGGGCTGGGCAGGCGTGTGTCTGCTGAAGATGAAGGGCTTCTGCGCCGGCTCGGCGTGCGGCTCATAGGCTCCCCGTCAGCGTCCCTCGCCTCCCGCTCTGCTCCGCCCGCTACGCCCAAGAGGGCTCCTGTCCTTCCTAGAAGCTAGTTATCGGCTGCAGCCTTTTTCTGCTCTAGCCTGTTCCCCTATTGTTCAGGGTGTACGTGCGGGGTGGGACGTGGAGGGGCGGTCCGGGGACAGGGCTGGGACGTAGCACCTTTCCTTGAACAGCTTGCCGTTACCGAATGGCTCGCACTCCTCGCGCTCCATCGGAACCCAGCATGCCCCGTTGAGGGTGACCTGGCGCTTGTGAGGGCAGCGCCCTTGGGCATCGGGTTTGATCTGCCCCGGTTGCGGCTCGGGAAGGGGAGCCTCGGCGAGAGGCTTGTGCTCCGAAGGCTTTGGTGCCTCCGCTGCGGAGGCGGTGGATGCCGCCTCGGCGAGTCCCTTCGTGCCCGCGTCCTGAGTGCTCGCTGCCTCGGCTCTCTTCTGGGCTATTGGCGCCTTCTCCGCAGACGAAGTGGAGACCGCCCACCCTGTCCACACGACCAGGGGCAGGCTCGCCGCCAGCGCGAGCCAAGCTCTTCCTGAACGCATGGTCCCTGGCGGGTGTGAGGCTTGTTCCAGGGCCTCGGCGAAGGCCGCCGCGGTGCCTCGCTGCTCGGGCCTCACCGCGAGCAGGCGCAGAATCCAGGCGCGCACGGTGGGCTCCACCCCACGAAGCAAGGCGGGTGTGCGCACGGTGTGCACCTGCCAGGTGCCGTGCTCGTCCTGGGTCGGCTCTACCCATTCCGGGTACTCACCGGTCAACAGCCGGCAGGCCGTCATTCCCAGCGCATACAGATCATCGGCGGGCGTGTGGAGATAGCTGGCGGAGCGATGGCGCCGACGGTTGAGCTCGAAGAGGCCTGCCTCCGGGGAACGGTAGAGCGGGGTGCCCAGGCAGGCGGCCGGAGGGGTGAGCCGCTCAGCGCCCGGATAGGTGCCCAGGCCGAAGTCGGTGAGCATGGCGCGACCGTCGGAGCGGCGCACCAGCACGTTCTCTCCCTTGAGGTCTCGATGCACGGCACCGAGGTCGTGGAGGGCCTGGAGCGCCCTGGCCAGTTGGGCCAGCACGCGGAAGCACTCCCGGGAGGAGACGTCCGGATGAGAGGCCCAGTGGTACAGGGGCACTCCCTCCACCCATTCCATGGCCAGCCAGGGGTAGGGTGTGCCGTCGGGGGACTGCCACGTGCCGGAGCCCCGCAGGCGAGGAACACTCGGGTGGCACAGGCGAGAGAGCAGGTGCGCCTCGCGAGCAAACCGAGGGTCTTCGGGGTGCAGTGCCAGTTTAAGCGCCACAGGCGCGGCACGTACGGAATGGCGAGCCACCGCCTGGTAGACAGCGCCGTGGACGCCCTGGCCGGCCCAGGCCACCACGCGCCAGGGACCCACCTTCGTGCCGGGAGGCAGGTGGGCTGGGTCGAGAGAGGGTGGGGGAGCACCAGACACGGGAAACTCGGGACAGGGGGAGGCGCGGACCCTCCTCCGCACTCGTGAAGCCTACGCCAAGGAGCGTTCGGCGCCAGCCTGCTCAGCTCGCGCGCACGAGGCGGGCTCCCCACATGCCCACGACGGAACGTCGATGAGCTGTGGTCCCGTACCGCCTGGGAGAGTTTTTTCTGTGTATTTGTTCCCGAGGCCATTCGCCTGGGGCATTTAGTGACAAGCTTTTTCTGGTCCGTTGCGACCACACAGGAGATATGCTCTTTCTTGCGGAGAGTTCTCCGTCAACCGCATAGAGGTTCTGGTGATCAACCGTAGGGCACTTTCGCTGTTCGCGGCATCCATCTGCGGCGCGTTCATGATTCTCGGCTGCAATGCTCCGATGGATGAGGAGCTTCAGGCAGGAGCAGGACAGGGAACTCTGGAGCAGGGCGAAGAGCAGGCTGCGCTGTCCTGCGATCCGAAGGCAGGGATCCGAAGTTCGATCTGGGTGACCCATGACGCTTACTCGCAATTCATGCACAGCGAGGGTTGGTGTGGCGTCGGTAGTAGCCTGCCTGCGGGATGCTATGCTGGTAACGTTTACTGGAACCAGCAGCTCGTGCGCCTTTCCTGCGGAGTGCCAATCAATGGATCGTGCTACGACCCGCAGGCTTGGTGGCTCGTCACGTGTGAGTCGGAAATTGAATGCACGTTTGATTGCTCTGGGTATTGTCAGCCGACGAGCTGCTGAGCGAGGTCTGCGCCCACCTCCCTGGGGCTGATCAGCTCCCCACGGAGTAGATCGCTTTGATTTCCTAGTCGTGGCGATCGCGGTTCTCGCCTGTCCCGTCAGGAACCGCGACCCGCCTGGCCATGCGCTACGTGTGGGGCTCGGGCGTCGGCTCGGGCGGCGGCGCCGCCTCCGGATCCGCGTCCGCCAGCAGCAGCTCCCTCACCTTGCGCAGGCTCTCCCGCGTGCGGTCCACGAACGCGTTCTGTGAGCCGATGCGCTCGGCCGCCTCCAGCGTGCGCTCGTAGATGTTGATCGACTTGGTCAGCAGCACCCGGATCTTCTTGCGCAGCTCCTGCCGGTACACCTGCGCCTCCTCCGCGTCCAGCTCCGGCGGCGCCGGCGTGTGCACCATGTGCTCGTAGAGGTTCTCGTACATCGCGCCGATCTGCGCCCCCGCCGCCGTCGCCCAGTAGCCGTTGCCCACCCGGATCGAGCGCAGGTAGTGCCCCTGCGCCGACAGCAGCAGCTCCGCCTTGTAGTTCAGGTCCTCCGCCAGCTTGTCCGTGCCCTTCTTCGGGTCCAGCTTCACCGCCTCGTAGTGCAGCCGGTAGATCTCCCCCACGAAGAAGTGCGCCTGCGCCGGGAAGTAGTCCTCCACCTCGTCCTTGTCCGCCAGCGCCTCGTACTCGCTCAGCGCCTTGCGCAGCGTGGCCTCCGCCTGCTCCGAGCGCCCCGCCTCCAGCTCGCACACGCCCTGCTGCACCCGCGCCTCCATGCGGCGCCCCACCGGCAGGTCCTGCCGACTGGCCAGCGTGCCGAGCACCCGCACCGCGTCCTCGTAGCGCTCCAGGTGGTAGTGCGTCTCCGCCACTCGGAAGGCCGCGTCCAGCGCGTCCCCCGTGCCCTTCTCCGCGTCCGACAGCTCCGAGAAGCGGTGGTAGGCCTCCTCCCACTCCTTCAGCCGCTGGTGCGACAGCCCCGCGTTGTACAGCGCCTCGCGCCGGTGCGCGCTGCTCGGGTGGAAGTCCACCAGCCGCCCGAAGTACCGCGCCGCCTGCTTGAAGTCCCCCGCCGCGAACGCCGACGTGCCTCCCGCGAACAGCTCCTCGTCGTTCAACTTCTCCAGCTCGAGATCCGCCGTCACCTCCACCGGATCGAACTGCAGCTCGTGCCGAGGCGGCTTCCCCTCCTCTCGCACCGCCGTCCCCGTCGTGCGACAGCCCATCAGGCCCACCGCACCCACCAACACCCACCGTAGCCATGTGCCCGACATGTGCGTCCTCTTGCTCATGCTCACCGTCCAGGCCCTCCCGCGCCGACGCCCTGTCAGGACAGCGGCGGCGCGTATGGGGTTCCCTTGCGTTCGCGGCCCCCAGCTTAATGCGCCCGCGGAGTTCTGGCTCCCCTGGCTGCCTGGTGGACCGTGGAGCAATCCACACAAGCCCCGGAGCGGGCAGGCGAGGCCTCAGCGCAGCTGCTCGTCTCCCAGCAGGAAGCGGCCCGTGCGCCACAGCGCGGTGAGGTCATGCACGTCCAGCTCGAAGCGCGGCACCTGGATGAGCGGCACGTCCGGGCAGGCCTCCGACAGCTTCGCGATGGCCGCCGAGTCCTGGTCCGCCAGCACCTTCAGCTCGTCCAGCGTCTCCAGCACCTTGGCGCGGCGGCTGCTCGCCAGCCGGGCCGCGTCCTCCCACAGCGAGGCGGGAGGCTGGGGGTGGACGCGGTTCACCACCAGCGCCAGCACCTCCATCTGGTTCTGCTTCAGCAGGGCGCGGAAGTGCGTCACCTCGTCCAGCCGCTCCACGTGCGGCCCGGTGACGAGCACGAAGCCCGTCTGCGGATCCTTCAGCAGCTCCTTCACGCCCCTGGCCCGCTCGCGGAAGCCCTCGTTCATCGAGGAGATGGCCAGCATGAAGGCCGACAGCTCCTGCAGCGTCTCCACCCCGGTGAACTTCGACAGCGCCTTCGTCGCGTAGCTGCTGCCCAGGTTGAACAGCGACAGGCCGATCTTCCCCGCCTTCAGCGCCGGGGTGAGCAGCCACTTCGCCGCCTCGTTGTCCAGGAAGTCCAATATGCGGTTGGGCGCGTCCAGGAAGTCCAGCGCGTGCGCCGTGGGCGGGGTGTCCAGGACGATGAGCTCGTACGCGCTGCGGCGGCGCAGGTCCCACAGCTTCTCCAGCGCGATGTACTCCTGGCTGCCCGCCAGCGCCGTGGACAGCGACTGGTAGAAGCGGTTGCCGAGGATGCGCTCGCGCTGCTCGGGCGGGGCGAACCGGGTGATGAGCTCGTCCCACGTCTGCTTCATGTCCAGCATCATCGCGTGCAGCGAGGCCTTGGGCTTCACCCCCAGCCCCTCCAGCACCTGCGCCGGCACCTGAGACTCCGCGTTGCCCAGCGCCGACAGCCCCAGCGAGTTCGCCAGCCGCTTCGCCGGATCGATGGTGCACACCAGGCTGGAGCGGCCCTCCACCGCCGCGCGCAGGGCCAGCGTGGCCGCCACCGTCGTCTTCCCCACGCCGCCCGAGCCGACGCACACCAGGACGCGCTTCTTGGCCAGCGCGGGGCCCAGGGAGGTGGTGCTCATTTCGCTCCCGTCACCAGCTGCTCGAGGTGTCCCATCACCTGCTCGATGGCCGCCCGTCCGAACGTGGGGGTGAAGATGCGCGGCACCGTGAACACCGGCGCCTGCAGGTTGCGCTCCAGCTTCGTCTCCGCCAGCACCGCCAGCGCCACCCGGTCATGGTGCGCCTTGGCCACCCGGTGCAGCTCCGGGTGCCCCGCCAGCGCCTCCAGGTCTCCCTCGTTGAAGCGCTCGGTGAAGACGCCGTTGAGCACCGCCGCGTGGGTGCGGATGCGGACGTTGTCCCGGAGCGCCGCGTGCAGCTCCAGCGCCTCGTTCACCGGCAGCTCCTCCGGCAGCGCCACCAGCACCGCCGCCGTCACTTGCGGGTCCACCAGCAAGTCCCTCATCTTCAGCGCGTCGCGCGCCAGCGGGCCGGGCGGCACCGTGCGCAGCAGCACCTGCGGCACGTTGAGGAAGGTGATGGCGTGCCCCGTGGCCGGCGCGTCCAGGACGATGGTGTCGTAGCGGTAGCTCCCGTCCGGCAGCGTCTCCTGCAGGTGGTAGAGGATCTTCCCCAGCATCACCAGCTCCTGCAGCGAGGGGATGAAGCGCAGGAAGTAGCGCACCAGGCGGTTCTCGAAGACCGTCTTGTAGAGCGTCTCGAAGCGCAGGACCATCAGCGCGTACTCGCGCATGGCCTCCTGGGGCCGTACGTCCACCGCCCACAGGTTCTCTTCCAGCAGCGTGACGTTGGGGCCGGCGGCGGGGCGCTCGAGGAAGCGGCTGATGCGCTCCTGGGTGTTCACCTCGCACACCAGCGTGCGGCGGCCCGCGCGCGCGGAGCGCAGGGCCAGCGCGGCCGAGACGGTGCTCTTGCCCACGCCACCCTTGCCGGAGACGATCCACAGGCGCTTGTCGAGCAGGCCGGGCATAAGGGAGCGGCGAACCGTAGGGATGGGTCCGCCCTCTGTCAACGCACACTTTGCCCTGCTTGACACGTCGCGTTGGCCGCCCCCACAGTGCGCAGTCTTCTTCTCGACTCGCCGGTGCCCGGCGGGCCCCCCTGAGGACCCAAGACGATGCTCAAAGACAATCCGGTGATGAAGAAGCTGGTGGAGACGGGCGAGGAGCGCATCGGGAAGATCGCTCAGCAGCTGCTCTCCAATGAGAAGTTCGTCGCGATGGTGCAGTCCCTGGTGTCGCGCTCGCTGGCCGCCAAGGGCACCCTGGACACCGCCCTGCGCACCACCCTGTCCGCCATGAACCTGCCGTCCACCGCGGACCTGGAGCAGCTGCGCGCCAAGGTGGATGACCTGGAGAAGCTCCTGGCCTCCGTGGAGAGCAAGGTCGACACGCTGGTGGACAGCAAGAAGAAGTAGCCATGCGGCGCATCGCGTTCATCAACGAGAAGGGTGGCACCGGCAAGACGACGCTCGCGGTGAACACCGCCGCGTGGCTCGCCCGGGAGCGCGGGCTCAAGGTGCTCCTCGTCGACCTGGACACCCAGGGCCATGCCGGCAAGTCGCTCGGGGTGGATGTGCGCACGCTGCCGCGCAACGTCTTCCACCTGCTCACCGAGGACGGGGTGCGCCTGGAGGACGTCGTCCAGCCCTCCGCCGTGGACGGGCTGAGCGTGCTGCCCTCCTATAAGGAGATGGCCGACTTCCCCGTGGCCGTGGCCCAGGACGCCCGCCGCGCCCACCGGCTGGCGGACAGGCTCGCCCCCGCCGAGGCAGCCGGCTACCAGGCGCTCGTGTTCGACGCGCCGCCCTCCATGGGCCTCACCACCCGCAACATCCTCGTGGCCGCCACCGAGGTGGTGGTGCCCGTGGCGCTCACCTACCTGGCGCTGGATGGCTGCGCGGAGATGGTGGAGACGGTGCGCAAGGTGGGCGAGGCCGAGGGCCGGCCGGATCTGCGCGTCACCCGCGTGGTGCCCACCCTCTACCGCAAGACGGCCCTGGCCGACGCCATCCTCGAGCGCCTCAAGGCCTACTTCCCGGACTCCCTGGCCTCCACGCCCCTGGGCTTCAACGTGAAGATCGACGAGGCCCAGAGCCACGGGAAGACGATCTGGGAGTACGCCCCGCGCAGCCGCGGCGCGGAGATGCTCGCGGCCATCGCCGAGGAGATCCACGACGCGCCCACCCCCAGGAAGGGGAGGGCGCCTCGGGTGGCGTGAGCCCCCGCCGGGCGGCTCAGGACTTCTTCTGCTTCTCCAGCTCGTCGAGCTTCTTCTCCAGCTCCTCGAGCCGCTGCGTCAGCGTCGCCATGTCGCGGCCGAGCGCCGGCAGGTTGCCCGTCAGCCCCTCGACGACGTGCTTGACGCGCTCGTCGATCTTCCGCTGCCACTCCTCGAAGGCGCGCTGGCTGGCCTTGAGCAGCTCCGCGGGGTTGATGCCCGGGCCGCCCGCCGCGGGCGCCTCCGCCTCCGGCTCCTGCTGCGCCGGCTGGCCCTCCTCGGGCGCCCTGGCCTCGTCGCCGCGCTTCTCGTCGCGCCGCAGCAGCTTGTCCAGGCGGCTCTCGGCCTCCTCCCGGATGGAGGCCACGCGCGGCGTGACCTCCTTCTGGATGAAGCCCGAGATGGACTCGCCCGGGTGGCGGATGATCTCCCGCAGCACCGCCAGCGGCATCTGGTTCTTCTTCTTCTCTTCCTCGAAGATGATCTGGGCCAGCGTCACGGAGGTGAGATCCTCCTTGGTCCGATTGTCGACAATCCGGACCTCGACGCCTTCCTTGATCATCGCGGCGATCTCATCCAGCGTGACGTACCGGCTCTCCACGGTGTCGTAGAGCTTCCGGTTGGTGTAGCGCTTGATGACCTTGGGCTCCTTGTTGCTTGGAGCGCTTGCCTGCTCTGCTTCGCTCATGATCGGTTCTTCCTCCGCCCACGTCCGGGGAGCCTTCCGCGTGAAGCCAGGAAACTCCGACCCTGTAGCAAAGGGGGGATGGGGGAGCAAGCTGGCTCGGTTGCTTGCTCGCGATAGACGGGCCGGCGGCCTATAGTGCCCGACCTGAGCGAATGATCGTCAAGTGCGAGCAGTGCCAGACGCGATTCAAGATCCCCGATGAGAAGGTGACGGACAAGGGGGTCAAGGTCCGCTGCACCAAATGTAGCCATACCTTCCGCGTGACGCGGGAGTCGGCGGCGTCCGCCCCGGGAGCGCCTGTTGCGGCCCCCGCTGCGCCCGCTCCGGCCCCCGCCGACGGCGGGTTCGATCCCTTCGAGCGCTTTGGCACCGCCCCCGAGCCTCCCAAGGGAGTCCACATCACCCGTCCCGGCTTCTTCGCCGAGGGGGTCGAGGCCAGTCGCGCCACGCCACAGGGTGCCGGCGCTCCACCGCCTCCGGCGCCGTGGAACTCGGCGGACTCGGGGCTGCAGCAGGAGGTCTTCGAGGAGACCACCCGCGTGATGCCCTTCCAGGTGCCCACGGAGGCGCGGCCCCCCGTGCCCTCCCTGCCGCCCCTGCCTTTCGACGCTCCCGGTCAGGGTCTGCCCGGACCCGGGGCCGTCTCGTTCCGTCCGTCGGCGCCCGCGGGGGGCGTGCCGGGCGTTCCGAGCGTGGCTCCCTCCGTCACCCCGGTGGGGGCCCGAGGCCTGCCGACTCCACCCCCGGTGAAGCCCGGGCAGCTCGCCGCGCCGAAGTCGCCGAGTGGGTCCACTCCGAGGGTGCTGGCGCCTTCCGCGGTGCCCGTGCCCACGGCCGCGGCTCCCGCCGGCGGCGCGCGCCCCGGGCCGAAGACCCTGGCTCCGGCTCCCGCTCCGGCCCCCGCTCCGGCGGTGCCAGCGGCGGCGGACCTGTTCACGGAGTTCTTCGCCAATCCCGCCGGCGGCGCGGCGCCTCCGATGCCGCTGCCGGACCTCCCGCCTCCGGGCCCGTCGCCCGTCAGCGCGGCTCCAGCCCCGGCCCGGCCGGCCCCCTCCGCTCCCGCGTTCGGGCCTCCGGATGACGATCCGTTCGGCTCGGTGGGCGGCGATCTGAGCGAGCCCGCGCCGGACCTCGGGCCCGCGCCGGAGTTCGATCCCACGGCCATGTTCTCGGATCCGCCGCCCGCGGCTCCGCCCATGGCGCCGCCCGTGAGCCGGCCGGCGCCCATTCCGGTGGCCACGGCTCCCGCGCCCGTGGGACGGCCGCTGCCCGTGCCTCCGACGTCCGCGGCGCCTCCCATGGGCAGAGCGCCCGTGGCTCCGACGCCCGCTCCCATGCCAGGCCGGCTGGCTCCCTCGCCCATGGCGGCCCGGCTGGCGCCTTCGGCGATGCCTCCTCCGGCCGTTCCGGCGCCCGCGCCCGCGCCCGCGCCCGCGGCCATCCCGGACGATCCGTTCGGCCCGTCCAACGCCGACCTGAGCGCGCCCCAGAACGAGTTCGGCTTCGATGCCGATCCCGCGCCCGCGCCCATGGCCGCGCCCGCTCCGATGGCGATCCCGGACGATCCGTTCGGCTCGGCGGGGGTGGATCTCGGCGGGGCGGGGGATGAGCACGCCGCGCCCGCTCCGCAGTTCGCGGCTCCGGCGCCCATGTCGGCAGGGCCCGCGCCCGATGAGTTCGGTCCGAACTTCGGCTCTCCCGCGCCCCAGGCGCAGGCCTCGCCCCCGCTTCCGGCGAGCTTCACGCCTCCCACCAACATGGACTTCGGCATGCTCGGCGACGAGCATATGCCGGCGGGGGCGGATCCGTTCGCGGCTCCCGCGGGCGCGCCGGGCATGGCCGATCCGTTCGCGGCTCCCGCGGGCGCGCCGGGCATGGCCGATCCGTTCGCGGCTCCTGCTGGAGCGCCGGGCTTCGCCGATCCGTTCGCGGCGCAGGCGGCCCAGGCCTCGGGGATCCCGGATCCGTTCGCGGCTCCCGCGGGAGCTCCTGGCTTCGCCGATCCGTTCGCGGCGCAGGCGGCCCAGGCCTCGGGGATTGCGGATCCGTTCGCCACGGCGGAGCCTGCCTTCTCGCCCACGACGACGGGGCGGCAGATGCTCGGCAGTGGGAGCCCCTCCGAGGGCTTCCTCACCCAGACCGATACCAGCCACCAGACCATCGGCCCCACCGAGACGGGGCGCCACCGGCTCGACATTCCGCAGCCCGAGGGCGCCCAGCCGGGTCCGGGCGAGGAGTTCGGTGCGCCCGCGTCCCGCGAGCTGATCGATCTGCCGCAGCAGCCCCAGGAGGCCGCTGCGCCAGAGGCGAGGCCCGTGCCGACGCTGGCCGCTCCCGCCATTGCCCGCCCCGCGGGCCGTCCGGCGGACATGGGCATCCCCGAGCGGCGCAAGCCCACCGCGGCCCAGCAGGTGACGGGACAGGTGGCCTACCTGACCATCGCCGCCGGGTTGCTGCTGGCGCTCACGGCCGTCGGTGGCGTGTACCTGAAGGAGGGCAAGGTGGACGCGGACGCCCTGTCGCCCGCGCACCTGATGGAGCTGCTGACGCCCCGCGACTTCGTCATGCGCAACGTCACCAACGGCCTCTATGACACGCGCGGCGGCGGCTCGGTCTTCTATGTCCGCGGCGAGGCGGAGAACCGCAGCTCGAAGCCCGTGAAGGTGAAGGTCCAGGCGGGACTCTTCGATGGCGGTCAGCGGGTGAAGTCGGCGGAGGGGCTCGCGGGGGCGATCCCCTCGCCCGAGGAGCTGCACGCCGTCAACAGCCCCGAGGCCGCAACGCAGCTGCGCACCCGGCTGGACGAGAGCGCCACGGTGGTGGCTCCCGGCGGCAAGGCGCCCTTCTTCATCGTGTTCCAGGAGTACCCCCAGGAGCTCAGCGCGTTCCGGCTCCGTGTCACCCTGGAGCCGGCTCCCGAGGAGGGGAGCAAGCCGTAGGGAAGCAGCGGCCATGCCCACCCAGGAACAGGCCCGGAACCTCGCGCTGCGGCTGCACGGCCTGGGCGGCGGCAGCGAGATCCTCCGCAAGGCGGCGGCGCGCGAGCTGGCGCGGTTCGATCCGCTCGACGCCAACGAGCTGATCAGCCACCTCATCTCCCTGGCCCGCCTGGGCTGGGAGCCCGCGACGCACGTGCTCTCGGCCTTCGTGGCCGCCCTGGGCATGGAGGCGCAGCAGATCCCCTACGCGGACGAGCTGCGGCGGCTGGCGCAGATCCAGTCGCTGCCCACGGTGGCGGACCTCTTCGCCCAGGGCCCCGCCCGCCAGGAGCTGGATGCGGGCGCGGCGGCCAAGGCGGACGCGCGCCTCTTCACCCAGTCGCTGGGGCACCTGAAGCAGCAGGCGCGCCTCACGAGGGATCCGGACGTGCTGTCCCGGCTCGCCACGGCGAGCAACCCGTCGGTGGTGCGCAACGCGCTGCTCAACCCCCGCCTCACCGAGCCGCTCGTGGTGCGCATGGCCGCGCGCCGCCCGGCTCGGCCGGAGCCGCTGGTGGAGATCTGGAAGTCTCCGCGCTGGTCGATGCGCCACTCCGTGCGCCGGGCGCTCGTCTTCAACCCGTACCTGCCGCCCGAGGTGGGGGCGAAGATCGTCCCCCTGCTCAACGCCACGGACCTGGCGGAGCTGGCCGCGGACTCCTCCGTGCACCCCTCGCTGCGGGAGCAGGCCGCCCGGCTCCTGGAGCAGGGGCCGCTGAGCGGGTAGGGACTGGCGCTGCTGGAGCCTCCAGCGTTTCATGGGGGCGCCAAAGCGCCCGTGCTCACCTTCGAGCCGCTCCCTGCAGAGCCCCTCGGGTCCCAACACTGGAGATGCATCGCATGAGCAAGCATCCGTTGCCTGGACTCACCCGTGTCGATCACGTCGGCCTGACGGTGCCGGACCTGGACGCCGCCGTGAGCTTCTACACGGAGACGCTCGGGGCCACCGAGCTGTTCCGCCTGGGGCCCTTCGACGCGAAGGAGCTGCCGCGGATGGCGGATGGTCGAGACTGGACGGAGGCCCACATCAACGTCCCGGGCGCGCGGCTGTCGATCGCGATGCTCCAGCTCTGCGCCAACCTGAGGCTGGAGTTGTTCCGGTACGAGCTGCCCCAGGACGCGCGGACCACGCCGCCGCGCAACTGCGACATCGGCGGGCATCACCTGGCGCTCAAGGTGAGCGATCTGGACGCGGCGGTGGCGCACCTGCGCTCGCGAGGGGTGCGGGTGATGGATGGGTGCATCGCCGTGCCCAGGATGGGGCTGCGGGCCCACTACTTCCTGGATCCGTGGGGCAACCAGCTCGAGCTGGTGGAGTACAAGGACTAGCCCTTCTTGGGGTCCGTGTAGTCGGCGTCGGTGGTGCCGCGCCGGCTGTTGGGAGGCAGGGGCTTCACGTCCACGAAGTCCTCGCCCTTGGAGGCCTTCTTGAAGGAGTAGACGAACTTGCCCACGGCATTGCCGAGCTGACCCATCCTCGAGGCGGAGAACACCACCACCAGGATGAAACCGAGGACGATCATCTCTCCGAGGCCCAGCCCGAACATGGGCCCAACAGTGCAGCAAAGCCCTGGGCGAGGCAAGCCACCTGTCGGTGGAAGACGGAAGGGCGTACTTCTCCCGTCCCTTCGGGGCGGTTCTGACGCAGACTGGCCGCATGCTCCTGCTCGCTCACCGGGGCGCCAGCGCCGACGCCCCCGAGAACACCCTGGACGCCTTCACCGAGGCCGTGAGGCAGGGGGCCGACGGCGTCGAGCTGGACGCCATGGTGTGTGGCTCCGGCGAGGTGGTGGTCTGCCACGACGAGCGGCTGGACCGGCTCGCTCGCCTGCCCTGGGAGGTGCGCACCACGGCCTGGTGGAAGCTCCAGCGGGCGGACGTGGGCACGCCCCTGGGGTTCCGCCCCGCCCGGATTCCCCTGCTGGAGGAGGTGCTGGACGTGCTGCCCTCGCACTTCCTGGTCAACATCGAGCTGAAGTGCGACCACTTCGATGATGGGGGCCTGGCGAAGAAGGTGGCACAGATCGTCACGCGGCGGAGGATGGCCGAGCGGGTGGTCATCTCCAGCTTCAACCCGCTGTGCCTGTTCCGGCTGCTGGCCGCCGCGCCCATGCTGCGCCGAGGCTTCCTGATCGATCCGGACAAGCCGTGGGGGCCACAGGCGTACGTGGTGAGCCCACTGGTGTCCTCGCACTCGGTGCACCCCTTCCACGAGGCGTGCACGCCGGAGCGGGTGGCGCAGTGGACCGCGGCGGGCCTGCGCGTGGCCGTGTGGACGGTGGATGACCCGGAGCGGGCCCGGCAGCTGGAGGAGCTGGGCGTCTCCTACCTCATCACCAACCGGCCCGGAGCCATGCGCGAGGCCCTGCGCCGGGCGGCGTAGAGACCAGGGACCATGCAACTGGGGCAGCAGAAGCACGTGCTCGCCCTTCAATGCGTGCAGGAGGAGCTGGAGCAGCTGTGGCCCGCGCCGTTCAGCTGAGCCGCGGTGGACACGGTATCGAGAGAACAGTGCCTATGCTGGTTTCAGCCAGGGGGAGATCTATCAGCAAGCGCTGGGTGCAAAGGCAGTGATCCTCTCGCCACGGTCGGGGGTGATTCGGTGAGGGGGCACATTCCCGTCATCCGCTTGCGGAACAGGAGTGGCGTTCTGATGGCCCGTGACGGCGTCGTCGTCTGCTTCTTCATGCGCCGCCCCCATGGCGAGGTCGCGGCGCCTACTGGCTGACCTTACGGCGAAGCCCCAAAGCCTGCCGCGGTATCGGGCGCTGGCACACCTGCTGGAGCCCTTCCTCTATGAGGAGCGCACCGGCTGGTTCTCCCAGGACAAGGAGAACCTGCGGCGCTGGCTGCGGCGGCTCTGCCAGTGACGGGCAGAGGCCGTGAAGCTGCTGAGCCTAGAAGTCCAGGCCCAGCGAGGTGTTGAAGGTGACGACGGTGGGCAGGGCCCGCGTCTCGCCCTCCTCGGCATTGGGGTCCAGCTTCACGCTACCCAGCCGAGAGAAAGAGATCTCCGCGCCCAGCTGCAGCACGCCGCCGATGAAGCGCGCGCCGCCGTAGATGCGCTGGGTCATGTTGTCCGAGAGCTTCACGCGCTTGTAGACGCCCGTGTCCTGGAACGCGGCCAGCGAATCTCCCTCAAGCGACTCGTTGTAGGGGCGGTCCGGGTTGAAGTCGAGGGTGCTCGTGTCGGCGCCGACGAAGTTGAAGTCCAGGCCGCCGTACGGGGTGAGGGTGATCATCCCTCCCAGCGGGAACTGCTTGCCGATGCCCAGATCCAGGCCCGCCGACGTGAGCCCGAAGTCGCGCACGCCCATCAGCCGCGTGACGTGGGCGCGCACGCCCAGGTCCGGCAGGTACGTGAAGCCCTCGTTGACGGCCCACTTCAGCTCGCCGGTGGCCGCCACCATGCGGCTCTTCTCCACCCAGCCCACGCGCCCGCCCATCTCGATGGAGAAGGGCAGTCCCTTGCGGATGTGGAACGAGGGCACCAGCACCGTGCTCGGCTGCGTGCCCTCCGTGGGGATGGCGATGCTGCTCGGCAGGCTGACGACGGACAGCTCCAAGTTGAGGTTGAAGCCCGCGTGCCCCAGCGTCTCCGGCGGCATCAGGTTCGTCGAGGCAATGCCTGCGGCGAAGGCGCGCGCGAAGGCCTGGAACCGCGAGTTGCCCGTGGCGCACGTCTCCAGCTGCTCCTGGTTGCACTCCCCCGGCAGCTCATCCGGCTTACCCAGCAGGGTGATCCGCAAATCGTTCTGATCCGCGTACGCGGCGACCCCCGACAGGAGCGTCGCAAGGGCCAACCACCGACTGAACGCGTGCATCCTCAAACTGCCTCCCAGGCCCCTGCCGGCAACAGGTGCCAATCCGGCAGGACGCTAACGTGCGCTCGCCGAGAGCGTCAACAAAACGGGCGGCCCGCCAGGAGGCCTACGCCTCCGGGAGAGCCGCCCGGGATGAGCCCTGAATGTGGGTGCGGTTACTGCGCCTTCGGAGTCTCCACCGGGGTGGGCGTCGCCAGCTTCTGCGCCACCGCCTCCGGCCGGCGCCGGATGACCAGCGTCTTCCGGCTGGCGAAGTCCTGGTCCTCGCGCGCCACCACCAGCACGTTGTTGTTGCCCTCCTTCAGCGCGAACTCCGCAGTGAACTTCATCTTGCGCGGCTCCGTGCTCTTCGGGTCCGACGCCTTGAAGTACACCTTCTGGTCGTTCACCAGCACGTACATGTCCAGCAGGCCCTGCGGGTCCGCCACCGTGCCGCTGAGGGTGTAGCGATCGCCCGCGGCGATCACCCCGCCGCGAGAGGTGTCCACATCCAGGTGGATGTCCGGCGGCTGCAGGCTGGTCACCCAGTCCACCTTCTTGGGCAGCACGGCCTTGCCCACCCGCTGCTCCTTCGCGTCCGCGGTGCGCACGAAGGCGAAGCGGTCATCCTGCAAGGAGACCTTGTAGAAGCCCTTGCCCACCGCCACCGCGGGCAGCACCGCCTGCGTCGGCACCCGGGCCACCGCCAGCGCGTCCGGCAGCGGCGAGGCCAGCAGCTCCGTCTTCTCCGCCAGCTTCACCATCGTCTTGGTGGGCTCCAGCGCCAGGGCGGGCGCGTCACGCACCGGCAGCTCGAGCTTCTCGGTGACGAACTCCTCCAGCGGCTCGTCGATGATGGCCAGCTTCAGCGGGAAGGTGTCGCCCTTGTAGCCCTTCTTCACCTGGAGCTGGAAGCGCGCGGACTTCGTCTCGCCAGCGGCCAGCTCGCCCAGCTTGAAGCGCCCCTTCTCGATGAAGACGTTCGGGTCGCCCGCGTTCTTGATCTGCGCGAACGAGTCCATCGCCACGCCGGTGCCCACGTTGGTGACGTCGAGCACCACGGTGATGTCCTCGCCCAGCTGCGCCACGCCGTCGCCGTTGCAGCCGGAGCAGTCATCCAGCACCTGCCAGTTGAAGGCGAAGGCCGGACGCGGCAGCTCCAGGAAGCCCACCTCGCTCACCAGTGTCTTGTTCAGCGCCCCGCTGTCGTCGAAGAACTTCACCGTCACGTCGTCCCGGCGCGAGGTCAGGTCCTTCGGCAGCTTCACCGGCACCTTCCACGTCTTCTTCTCGCCCGGAGCGATGGCGCCGAAGATGAACTCGCGGCGATCGATGAAGACGTTGTCGCTCTCGGTCCACGCGCGCACGCGCTTGAGCGGCTCGGTGCCCTTGTTCTCGGCGGTGATGACCAGCTCCAGCGTCTCACCGGCGCGCACCGGCTGATCGGCGCCCGGAGAGAAGGTGGCGTCCAGCTGCACGTTCTTCGGCGTGGGGCCCGCGCTCCAGTCCACGCCCAGCCCCGCGATGGCGGAGCTGATGCGCTGCTCCTCCTCCTGGCGCTTCTGGTCGATGAAGGCCTTGCCCTGCTTGAGCTGCTGCAGGCGGTTGGTGGAGGTGGCCTTGAGCACGAAGTCCCGGGCGAACGTCACCTCGAAGTCCTCCTTGATCTCGTCCTGGCTCTCCGCGTCGAGCTGATCGTCCAGGTCCTCGGTCTGGCCGGCCACGTCCACGTCCAGCAGCGGATCCTTCTCGCCGTGCTTGGCGGCGTCCTTCGGATCCTTCTGGGCGGTGCGCGGGTTCTTCTCGGCCGTCTCCTTGTCCTTGGCCTTCTTCTCGGCGGCGGCCTGGGCCACCTTCTTCTCGTCGATCTTCAGGTACTTGAGGCTCTCGGCGGCCTTCTCGCGATCCAGCACCTCCTCGCGCTTCTTGGCCACCTTGTCCGAATCCGGGTTGCCGAAGTGCTGATCCAGGTCCGCCTCGCCGATGGAGCGGCGCGGAGCGAACACGTCGATGCTGGCCTGGGTGACGCGCGTGGGCACCAGCTGGATGTCCGGGATGATGCCCACCTCCTGGATGGAGACGTCGCCCGGCGTCAGGTACTTGGCGATGGTCAGCTTCAGCGCGCTGTCGTCCGGGAAGTCATACAGCACCTGCACGCTGCCCTTGCCGAACGTCTGCCGGCCGATGATGACCGCGCGGTTCAGGTTCTTCAGCGCGCCGGCCACGATCTCGGAGGCCGAGGCGCTGCCGGAGTTCACCAGCACCGCGATGGGGAAGGCGTCCTCGCCCTCCTGAGCCCGCGCGCGCTTCTCCTCGCGCAGCTTGTCGGACAGGCCCACCGTGGCCACCAGCACGCCGTTGGAGATGAAGGTGTCGGACACCTGGATGGCCTGCTCCAGCAGGCCGCCCGGGTTGCCGCGCATGTCCAGCACCAGGCCCTTCATGGTGCCGCCCTTGGCCTCGGCCTGCTTGCGGATGTCCGCCAGCGCCGCCTCGAGGTCCCTCGTGGTGTTGCCCTGGAAGTTCTTCAGGCGCACGTAGCCGACGTTGTGGGCCAGCAGCTTGTGCTGCACGCTCTCGATGGAGATGGTGGCGCGGCTGAGCGTCATCACGTGCGGCTTGTCCCAGCCCTTGCGCTCCACGGTGATGGTGATCTTGCTGTCCACCGGGCCGCGCAGCTTGGACACCGCCTCGTTGAGGTCCATGTTGACGGTGGACTCCTCGCCAATCTTCTTGATCTGGTCGTCCTTCTGGATGCCCGCGCGGTGCGCCGGCGTCTTGGGCAGCACCTTGACGACGGTGAGGTTGCCCTCGCGCATCTGGATGACGAAGCCCAGGCCGCCGAACTCACCCTTGGTGGACAGCTTCATCTCCCGGTAGAGCTCCGGGCGCAGCAGCACCGAGTGCGGATCCAGCGTGGACAGCATGCCGTTGATGGCCGCGTACTCGATGTCGCGCGTGTCCTCCATGGGACGCATGTTCTTGGAGATGAAGTCGAAGACGTCCTTGAGCGTGAAGGACAGCTTCCAGGGCGAGTCCACGTGGCTGATGTCGAACTCGCGCTGCTTGCCGTTGACGTTGAGGCTGAGCTTGCCCGTCTCGGCGTTGCCGTCCACGAGCACGTCCGGCACGCTCTTCTCCACGTACTCCAGCGCGGCGATCATCATCTCCTTGGGCTTCACGCGCTTGGGGTCTACGTAGTTGTCCTTCACGTAGAGGATGACCTTGGTGAAGACGCGCAGGGCGGACAGATCATGCTGAGGCTTCTCGCCCTTCTGCTGGGCGAGCGAGCCCTGCCAGCCTTGACTCGCCTGGGCGGCCCCCATGGTGAGGGGAATGGGCGCCCGGTCACTGCCCACGAGGGCCCAGGCGCCGAGGAGGACAGCGACGGCGATGATCCGGCGAAGCATTCGCGGCATTGGTTCATCCAAGCTGGGGCGGGTGGCGCCCCGGGGTGTTGCGTGAAGAAAAACCTTTAGATTTCAGGTGCTTGTCGAGGAAAGAAGAAGATCGAAAGCAGCCGGCCAAGCCTAATCATGGACTTCGGGTGCTTCAAGGCGTCCGCTGCTCGGTATCGATCAGGAACGTTCCTGGGAGGCACTGCGTTCCCGGGGGCCATTGGAGGCAGGGGGCGTCTTCCAGCGGAGACACCTGGGGCGGGCGTTTATTTCAGGAGCGGGTCGGGGTCGGGGGGCGGGGGCAGCTGCCCCGCGGCCACCAGGCCCCGGTAGAGCAGCGTCCCGGCGACGATGGCCACCGGCAGGAAGAAGGTGTTGAGGACGGGCACCCAGAGCAGCAGGTAGACGCCCGCGCCGAACCCCAGGCAGAGGGCCGTGCGCTGCCGCAGCATTCGACGCACCTCGGCAAAGGGGTAGAGGTGGCGCGTCATGGGCCCGGCCAGGTGCTCGCCGGCCATCCACATCATGCTCCACAGGCTGCCCAGCACGGTCCACAGGATGCTGCCTGCGACGGGGATCAGGTTCAGGGGCAGGAGCACGAGCAGCCCCAGCAGCAGGAAGAAGATGCGGGCCAGGGTGTGTGCGATTCCCGTCACCAGCCCCCGGAGGAAGCCCCCCAGGCTGAAGGGCGGGGAGGGCGGGCCGCCGCACAGCTCCTCGGTCGTCTCGGACAGCGGGTCCTGCAGCGGCGCCAGGAGCAGGGGCGGGACGGTGTTGGCGCCCACCACCAGGAGCACGACGAAGGTGAGGGTCAGCACCGCGTACCACGCGGCCTTGCCGTACCAGGCCTCCGGGCGGGCGAAGAAGCTGCCGACCAGCTCCGGGGTGTAGCGCCACAGCAGCGCCACCAGTCCTACCAGGGCCACCAGCGTGACGAGGGCGCACAGGGCCGACAGGAGGAAGAGCTTGCCGGAGCGGAAGATGAGGCCGAAGGCGCGCCCCAGCAACCCGACTCCCTGGAAGAAGTCCTTGAGGGAGGGGCGGGCGGCGATCTGCGGGACCAGGGAGGGTGGATTCATCCGGGGGGCGGTGCGTAATTGGGAGCGACGGGTTCAACGCACGTTATATAGGCGCGGCCATGTCCCTGGATCTCAAACGAGCGGTCGCCCAACCCATTACCTCCGTTGACGCGCTGGTGGACGTGTTCCGGGAGGCGGAGAAACCCCGGGCCGAGCACCGGCTGGGCATCGAGCACGAGAAGTTCGTCTACCCCAAGGCGGTGGCGAAGCCCGTGCCCTACGAGGGGCCGTCGGGCATCGGGGCGCTGCTGGAGAAGATGGCGGCGGGGGGCGGCTACACCCCGTTCCGCGAGACGCCGGACTCGCCTGTCATTGCGCTCCAGCGGGGCATGGAGACGGTGTCCCTGGAGCCGGGCGGGCAGCTCGAGCTGTCCGGAAGTCCCTTCTTCACCGCGCGTGAGGCCCACGCGGAGAACCTGCGGCACCTGGCCGAGGCGAAGGCCGCCGGCGATTCGCTCGGGCTGCAGCTGGTGGCGCTGGGGTACCGGCCCTTCGGTACGACGGCGGACATCCCGTGGATGCCGAAGACCCGGTACAAGGTGATGCGGCGCACGCTGCCGGAGCGCGGGCGGCTGGCGCTGAACATGATGCTGAACACCTCGACGGGGCAGGCCTCGTACGACTGGGCGGACGAGGAGGACTGTGTCCGCAAGACGGTGCTGGTGGCGCGGCTGGCCCCGCTGATGGTGGCCCTGTACGCCAACAGCCCGCTGGTGGAGGGCAAGCCCTCGGGGTGGATGACGTTCCGCAGCCGCGTCTGGGAGGAGGTGGATCCCACCCGCTGTGGCTACCTGCCGGCGTTCTTCGACGGCTCCTTCTCCTACCGGGCCTACGTGGAGTGGGCGCTGGATGCGCCGCTGCTCTTCCTGCGCCGGCGTGGGGAGTACCTCCACCCGAAGCTCTCGTTCCGCCAGCTCCTGAAGGAGGGCTTCGAGGGCCAGCCGGCGGACATGGGCGACTGGACGGACCACCTGTCCACGCTGTTCCCCGAGGTGCGGCTCAAGAAGGTCATCGAGGTGCGCGGCGCGGACTGCGTGTCGGCGGAGATGACGGGGGCGCTCGGCGCGCTGTGGCGCGGGCTGCTGTACGACAGGACGGCGCTGGAGGAGGGCGAGCGGCTGCTGCCGAAGCTGTCCTTCACCGAGCACCAGGCCTTCCATCAGACGGCGCGGCAGCAGGGGCTGGCCGGACGGCTGGGCCAGCAGGAGCTGCACCGGCTCACCGCGGAGATGGTGGCGATTGCGCGCCGTGGGCTGGAGCGGCTGGATCCGCGGGATGCGCCGCTGCTGGAGCCGCTGGCGCGGGTGGCGGCCTCGGGTCGGTCGCCGGCCCAGGCGGTATTGGATGCCTGGGAGAAGGACCCGCGCCCGGAGGCGCTGCTGTCGCGCTTCACGCTCTAGGCGCGGGTCGGAGGCCGGGGCGGGCTAGAAGCGTCCGCCCAGGGTGACGCTGGCGTTGAGCAGGTTGCCGCCGTTGTTGCCGGGGAAGGCGTCGTCGGCGAAGCCCTCGTTGAACATCAGCCGGTAGGTGGCTCGCGCTCCGGCGAAGATGTTGCCGAAGTTGTAGTCCAAGCCCGCGGCGAGGGGCACTTCCTGGGTGATGTCGTTGTCGAACACCGCCTCCGCGCCATCGCTGGCGTTGAAGTAGCTCAGGCCCACGCCCGCGCCGACGAAGGGCCGCCAGTGCCGCTCGATGAGCGGGCCGGCCTTGGCCAGCAGGCCCACGTTGTGGCGGTAGAGCGCCTCTCCGTCGCCCACGAGCGTGTCATTGATGGGGAGACGCTGTCCCTCGTAGCCCACCTCGACTCCGAGCAGGGGGTAGATCTGCGCTCCCGCCGCGATGCCCAGGAGCGGACCTGTGTCGAGCTGGTCTCCGATGTCGCCCGTCATCCCTCCCAGGCCGAGCCGGACATCCAGCCCCACTCGAGGCTCCTGCTCGTCGAGCTTGAGCCTGCTGCCCACCTCCGTGGCTTCCACCGCCAGCGCCGGGCCCGCGCACAGCACGAGGGCTGCCGCCAGGCCTCCCATCACCGAACGAATCGTCATCACGTCCTCCCGAAATGTGATTCAGGGGACAATCTCTGGACCCGCCCTTCTCAGGGGAAGAGGCGGCACAGGTGGGAGCCGCTCGAGGGGTGGCGCGTGCGCGAGGTGCCCGAGGTGGAGGGCCGAGGCCCGACTGCTCGCATGCGGCGCGAGGGAGGGGGCGCCTACTTCTTCCCGAAGAGCTTTCGCAGCCCGGAGAAGAGCCCGGCGGGGCTCTCCTTGGTCTCGGTCGCGAAGGGAGAGCGGGCGATGAGGGCCTCTCGGGCCGCGTCGTCCAGCTCCTCCGTGGCGAGCGTCACCGGCTGCCGCTTCGCTCCAGGCAGCGTGGCCGCCAGCGAGAGGGTGCCGTCCTGGGACAGCGAGAAGTGGATCTCCGCCTCACCCGCGCGCTCGAGCTGGAAGTGGAGCGCTCCGAGGTACTCGTTCTCGGAGGTGACGGGAGAGGACCCCTGGAAGAGGGCCAGCGAGAGCGGGCCCGGGGTGACGGGGATGACGAGCGTCTTGTCGGCGGGCAGGCGCGTGTTGCGCTCGAAGACGCGGCGGAGGCCTCCTCCGCGCTCCGCCACGCCGAGCGGGACGGAGAGGACGTCCGACACGGTGGCGCCCGGCTTGCCGGAAGCGATCTGCAGCAGCGAGTGACCCAGCAGCGCCGCGCCGAGCGCCACGGCGCCGAGCGGATCCACGTCCGAGCGCACCGGCACGCCCAGGCTCTCCTCGAGCCGCCGCCGCACCAGCGGAGCCCGGCTCTGGCCGCCCACCAGCACCACCGCGTCGAGCCCCTGCGGCGTGAGCGAGCTGGACTCGAGCACCTCGCGGGTGGCCTCCGTCACGCGCTGGGCGAGATCCGCGGTGAGCGCCTCCACGCGCTCGCGGTTGAGGGTGGGGCCGGTGCCTTCCCGGAGCCGGACGGGAGCCTCCTCCTGCTCGCTGAGGAGCACCTTGGCGGACTCGGCCGCGGCGCGCAGCGGGCCCCACTCGAGGGCCGCTTCCGAGGAGGAGGCCGCACCCTGGGAGCGAAGCTCGCTGACCAGGGCCTCGGTGATGCGCGCGTCGAAGTCCATGCCCCCGAGCGTCGGATCGCTGCCGGTGGTGACGACCTCGAGGTCATCTCCGGTCACCTGCACGACGGAGACCTCGAAGCCCCCTCCGCCCAGGTCCAGCACGAGGACGCGCTTGCGAGCCAGCCCCCGGCCATGCCCGTAGGCGAGCGTGGCCGCGGCGGGCGCATTGAGGATGCGCAGGATGGTGAGGCCGGCGCGCTCGGCCGCCTCGCGCAGGGCGGCACGCTGGCGGGCATCGAAGTAGGCGGGGACGCACAGCACCGCGCGCGTCGGCTCGCGGCCGAGGAACGCGGTGGCGGCGGACTTGAGCTCACGCAGGATCTGGGCGGCGTAGTCCGTGAGCGGGACGACGCGCCCGTTCAGCTCGATGCCCGCGTCGCCGCGCGGATCGGCCGCGACGGCGTAGGGGAGCCCCACGAAGCCGCGCAGTCGAGGAGAACGCGCGCGAAGCCCGAGCAGGCGCTTGAGGCCCACGGCGGCATGGCGAGGCGCGCGCTCGGCCTCGGCGATCGCCGCCGCCCCGACCAGCACCTGGCCCGAGGCATCCACGGCGAGCGCGGAGGGGAGGCTGCGGCTGTCTGAGCCCGGGATGGGGACGAGCCGGACCTCTCCCTCATGGAACACCGCGACGCGGGCCTGCGAGGTGCCCACGTCGATGCCGAGCACCACCTCGGGCAAGGAGGGCGCCACGGGAGCAGCGACGGGCACCTCGAGCACGGTCCTCCGACGGCTCCTGCCCTCGAGGCCTCGACCCGGGGGCTCCGGAGTACGCGGCTCGGGAGGCAGGGAGGGCGCCGCCGGCTGACGAGCGCCGGGAGGCTCGACAGGAAGAGCCGGGGCAGGCGTGGCGGAGGCGGGAGCCGCGGGAGCGAGCGTGGGAGCCGGCTCGACAGGAAGAGCCGGGGCAGGCGCGGCGGGGGCGGGAGCTGCGGGAGCGGGCGTGGGAGTCGGCTCGACCCGCGCGCTGGGAGGACTGACGCTGGTGGGGGGAACTGGCGGCGCGGGAGGTGGAGCCGCCGCCACCTCGGACAGCGCGGCGCTGAGCGAGGGGAGCGGTGTGGCGGGAGCCGGAAGAGGCTTCGCGGGAGTCTGACTCCTGGGCGGTGGCTCCGCGCGAGGTACCGGTGCTGGAACCGCGGGAGCGGACGCCTCCTGAGCCCTGGCGGGAGTCGGAGGTGCCAGTGGTGGCTCCACGGGCGGAGCCGAGGGAGCGGTTGGCGAGGGAATCGCCCACATCCGAACCGTCGGAGCCTTGGGCTCCTGAACCGGCGCCGAGCGCTGGACGGGGGCGGCGGGAGGCGCGGCGGGGGGAGCCGCCGGAGGAGCAGGCGGCGTGGCCTGTGGAGGCGCGGGCGCGGTGGGAGGCGGAGCCGTCCGACGCACCATTCCCGGAGGAGGGGCCACGGGTCGAGGCGTCGGCGGGCTCGGAGCCGAAGCAGGAGCGGGAGCAGACGCGGGCACCGCGGGCAGGCGCATCGACACGGCCGGCGGCGGAGTCGCTACCGGAGCTGGCACCGGAGGAGGAGTCGCCACCTGCGGAGAAGGCGGTTCCGCGCGCCGTGCCACCACGCGATCGATGAGGGCCTTGCTCGCCGCATCCAGCTTCGCGAAGCGCACGGTCATGCCCGAGCGTCCGCCACCCTCATCGGCCTGGGCCTTCACGACGATGCCCTCGCCGCGCAGCAGCCGGGTGCCGTCGGCGAGGATGAACTCGAACGCGATCGCGGTGCCCTCTTCCTTGAGGGCCCGGGTGGCGATGAACACACCGCCACGCCCCACGTTCGAGCCGTACTTGTCGATGAACTCCTCCTCCGTGGTGTACGGGAGGCGGATGCGCAACGGGAGGAGCTTGGGCGCGACCGTCACCGTTCACCGCCTCACGAGGAGCTCACCGGAGCGCGAGGCGGACGTCCCCGCTGCTCGCCGGAAGCACCAGCGTCAGGCCGGAGTCGAGGGCCTTGGGAGGGATTTCGAAGAAGAGCACCACCTCGGCACGCTCCTGGGGGCCCCAGGTGTGCGCCAGCTCGCGCGTCCCCGCGGCGATCTGCGCATCCCGCGCCACCGCATGCTCCTTGCCCTCCGCGTCCACCAGCCGAGCCTTGTCCAGCGCCAGGGGCGCCGGCGCCGCGCCCACGTTCTGGGCGATGAGCTGCACGCGCAGGAAGAGCTCCTCGGTGGTGAGGCTCAGCTTTCCTCCTTTGACCGAGTGCGAGGACTCCAAGGCCATGAGCTTCATGGCCACCGAGTCCACATGGATGGTGTCGTTGGGCTCGGGCAGCTTCAGCTTCTGCCCGGCGGCGGACTCGTCCGCCGTGGCCAGATCCGCCAGCTTCGCGTTGGGATCCTCGGGCGGCTGGAGCTGAGGAGGGGGCGCCGCGGGCACCCCTCCCTTGTTGACGCGCTCGGCCTCGGCCCGCAGCTTGGCCAGGGTGCGGTCATCCCGGGGCGGTTCCTCCTCCTTCGTGCAGCCCCACGCGAGGGCCGCCGCCAGGAGCATCCAGGAGGGGGAAGGGCGCCCGCTCATGCCCGGCCCTTCACCAGCTCGTACAGCTTGTCGAGCGCCGCGGGCAGCTTGGAGGCATCGGGGCCGCCGGCCTGCGCCATGTCCGGCTTGCCGCCGCCCTTGCCACCCACCTCCTTGGCCATCTCGCGCACGAAGTCACCGGCGCTGAAGCCCTTGGCCACCAGGTCCTTGGTGGCTGCCACGAGGATGAGCGCCTTGCCGTCCTTCTCGCCGCCGATGGCGATGACGCCCGAGCGGATCCGGTCACGCAGCTGGTCCGCCAGTCCGCGGTAGGCCTTGTCGTCGGCCGGGTCCACGCGCGTGGCCAGAACCTTGATGCCGTTCACCTCGCGCGCCTGGTCGAGCAGGTCCTTGCTGGAGGCCGACTGCGCCTTCACGGCCACCTCCTCGACCTTCTTCTCCAGCTCCTTCACGCGCTTCTGGGTGGCCTCCACGCGCTTGACCAGCTCCTTGGGCGTGGTCTTCAGCGCATCGGCCGCCTTGCGCAGCTCGCGCTCCGTCTCGCGCAGGTACTGGAGCGCGCCGATGCCCGTGACGGCCGTGACGCGGCGCACGCCCGAGGCGATGCCGCTCTCGCTGACGATCTTGAACAGGCCGATGTCACCGCTGCGGCGCACGTGGGTGCCGCCGCACAGCTCGGTGGACTGCGGGTGCACGGTGACGACGCGCACCGTCTCGCCGTACTTCTCGCCGAACATGGCCACCGCGCCGGACTTCTTGGCCTCGTCCAGTTTCATGATGCGCGTCTGGGACTCGGCGTTCTCGCGGATCCACCCGTTGACGAGGTCCTCCACCTGATCGAGCTGCTCGGGGGTGGGCACGGCGAAGTGCGAGTAGTCGAAGCGCAGGTAGTCCGGCGCCACCACGGAGCCGGCCTGCTTCACGTGCTCGCCCAGCACCATCTTGAGCGCCTTGTGCATCAGGTGGGTGGCCGAGTGGTTGGCGCGGATGGCCTTGCGCCGCTCGTTGTCCACGCCCGCCTGCACCATGTCGCCGACCTTGAAGGAGCCCTGCTTCACCTCCACCTGGTGGACGATGAGGCCCTGCACCGGGCGCGTGGCGTCGAGCACCTGCGCCTCCGCCTTGCCGCCGTGGCCGACGATGCGGCCGGTGTCGCCAATCTGACCGCCGGACTCGCCGTAGAAGGGCGTCCGGTCCAGCACCAGCTCCACCTTCTCGCCCGCGGAGGCCTGAGGCACCTCCTGGCCATCCTTGATGATGGCGCGCACGGAGCCCTCGCCCTCGTGGCCCTCGCCCTCGTAGCCGAGGAACTCGGTGGCCCCCAGCTTCTCGATGAGCTTCAGGTAGACGGCGCCCACCGCCGCGCCCGGGCCGATGGGCTTGTCCCCGCCCGACTCGCGGCCGGTCATGATCTCCTTGTACTTCTCCACGTCCACGTCGAAGCCACGCTCGCGGGCGATGATCTGCGTCAAGTCCCACGGGAAGCCGTGCGTGTCGTGGAGGAAGAACGTCACCTCGCCGGAGAGCACCTTGCCGCCGGACTCCTTCAGCTTGGAGATCTCCTCGTCGATCATCTTCAGGCCGCGGTTGAGCGTGCGCCGGAAGCTCTCCTCCTCGTGGCGGCACACCTCGAGGGTGAAGGTGCGGCTCTCGCGCAGCTCGGGGAAGGCGCCGCCCATCAGCTCGATGACGCGGTCCACCACCTTGAAGAAGAACATCTCCTCCAGCCCCAGCAGCGAGCCGTGGCGGATGGCGCGGCGCATGATGCGGCGCAGCACGTAGCCGCGGCCCTCGTTGGAGGGCTGCACGCCGTCGGAGATGAGGAAGGCGGCCGCGCGGCTGTGGTCCGCGATGACGCGCATGGAGGCTCCGCCCTCCTGCGTGTACGGCTTGCCCACCAGCTCGCTCACCTTCGCGAGGATGTCCTGGAACAGGTCCGTGTCGTAGTTGGAGCGCTTGCCCTGGACGACGGACGCCATGCGCTCCAGGCCCGCGCCCGTGTCGATGGACGGCTTGGGCAGCGGGATGAGCGGCGCGTCCTTCTCCTTGCGCTCGAACTGCATGAACACCAGGTTCCAGATCTCCAGCCACCGGTCGCAGTCGCACGCCACGCCCTGGCACTTGCGGCCCGCAGACACCTCGGCGCAGGGGATGTCATCGCCCTGATGGTAGTGGATCTCCGAGCACGGGCCGCACGGGCCGGTGTCGCCCATGGCCCAGAAGTTGTCCTTCAGGCCCAGCTTGTAGATGCGGTCGCGGGGCACGCCCTGCTTCGCCCACAGCTCGAAGGCCTCCTCGTCCCAGGGGATGCCGCCCTCGCCGTTGAACACGGTGACGGCCAGCCGCTGCGTGTCCAGCCCCAGCGTCCTGGTGACGAACTCCCAGCCGTACGCGATGGCGTCGGCCTTGAAGTAGTCGCCGAAGGAGAAGTTGCCCAGCATCTCGAAGAACGTGTGGTGGCGGGCGGTGTAGCCCACGTTGTCGAGATCGTTGTGCTTGCCGCCGGCGCGCACGCACTTCTGGGAGGTGGTGGCGCGGCTGTAGTCGCGCTTCTCGCGGCCGGTGAAGACGTCCTTGAACTGGACCATGCCGGCGTTGGTGAAGAGCAGGGTCGGGTCGTTCTGGGGAACGAGAGAGGAGGAGGCGATGCGGCGGTGGCCGCGCTCCTCGAAGAACTGGAGGAACGCCTCGCGAATCTGGGCGGCGGTCATGGCGGAAGGCATGGTGTGGGTATATGCCACAAGAGGGCGCCCCGCAGGAGTTCTTGCTCACCTGTGGCCCCCCAGCCGGGCAGCCGAGCGGCGGGGGAGGGCGGGAGCCCCGTGCGCAAGGGCCGGGTAGGGAAGACTGGGAGATCATTCCAGCGGGCGGGCCCGGTGCGCTAGACTGCCGGGCCACCCCATGCGGTTGCTGACCATTGCGCTCCTGCTGTTGGCCCTGCCTGCCCTGGCGCAGGTGGATGCCCGCGTGGCCTTCCTCACGAAGCAGCTCGAGAAGGGCAAGGATCCCCGCGCCCGCTCCCAGGCGGCCCTGGTGCTGGGCGCCACCGAGGAGCCCGAGGCCGTCCAGCCCTTGTGCACGGGGCTGGGGGATGCCAGCGAGCTGGTCCGCGCCGCCGCCGCCAAGGGGCTGGCCACGCTGCGGGAGATGGCCGGGCTGGACTGCCTGAAGAAGCACAAGGAGACGGACGCGGCCACCCTGGTGGCCGTCCGCGAGGCCATCAAGGCGCTCGAGGACTTCAAGGCCCGGCCCCCGCGCATCTACGTGGACTTCACCGGCGTGAAGGACAAGACCGGCGCGCTGCCGGCGCAGCTGGTGAAGGTCACCGAGGAGCGCCTCAAGCGGCGGCTCATCCAGGCCGGCGCGCTGCTGGCTCCAGCCAAGGAGCCGAAGAAGGCCGCCCAGGGCGTCCTCAAGAAGCACAACATCTCCGGCTTCCGCCTCAGCGCGGAGATCCAGACCACCGAGAGCGGAGGGTTGCGTATCGCACTTCTCTGCCTCAGCTATCCGGATCTGGCCCTGCTCGGTCAGGTAGACGTGCAGGCGAGCGGAGCCGGTCCCGAAGACCTCCTCAAGGCGCTGGTGCCCAAGGCCATCCAGGACGTCGCGCAAACCTTCGAGTGGAAGACATGAGAGACAACTCCCAACAGGACGGCAGCAAGAAGCGCCGGTGGCGCAACTTCCTCATCGAGCCGAAGTTCCAGCTCAAGTTCGCGGCCTACCTCATCGCCGTGACGCTGGTGGTGGCGGCGGTGCTGGGGGTGTTCCTCTTCAAGAACACGCAGGCGCTGCTGGACGAGGCCAGCCACTCGCTGGAGGCCCGCTCGCGCGCCGCGGAGGCCAGCCGCGAGCTGTCCAACACCGCCCTGTCCAACGAGCTCATCAAGAAGATGGGGGACCCCGTCTTCGTGGCGCAGCTGCAGTCCACCTCGAAGGCCATCGACGAGCGCTACGAGGCCGAGCGGACCGCCATCGTCGCCCAGCGCGAGGCGCTGGTGCAGCGCCAGCGCACCCTGTGGCTGGTGTTCTCGGGCACGCTGATCGGGTTCCTCGTCTTCGTCTCGCTGACCACCATCGTGCTCACCCACCGGGTGGCCGGGCCGCTGATGCGCATCCGCCGCATGGTGAAGGACGTGGCCGCCGGGCAGATCCGTCCGCCGCCCTATGGCCTGCGCGAGACGGACGAGCTCAAGGACATCTTCGACGCCACGCGTGGCATGATGCACGTGCTGCGCAAGCAGCACGAGGATGACGTGCTGGTCATCTCGCACGCGCTGGAGCGCGCGCAGGCGGAGGGGGTCAAGGGCGAGTGGGTCGACGACCTGCGCACCCTGGAGTCCCGTATCCGGGGCCGGCTCTGACGCCCGAGCCGGGACGCGGCGGCTGACGTCTAAGCGACGCTCCGTGAATTCCGCGCCGCTTGGCTGTTGTCAGGAAGGCATTCGCTGCGCATTAAAGGGGTTCTCCGCCATGAGCTGGCGCGGGGGAGGACCTGCTTGCACGACGCCTTCAAGGGCACGCTACCGCCTGGGCAGAAGATCGACCTGACGAACTGTGATCGGGAACCCATCCACATTCCCGGCCACATCCAGGCCCACGGCGTGCTCCTGGCGCTGGAGCCCTCGAGCCTGAACATCCTCCAGGCGAGCGACAACACGCTCCAGTACCTGGGGGTGCCCGTGGACGCCGTCCTGGGCAAGGGCGTGGATGCCCTGCTGGACACCGAGCAGCTGGTCTTCCTGCGGAGCACCCTGCGCACCGAGCGGCTGGAGGACAACCCGCTCTACGCCTTCACCGCCTACGTGCTCGGCAGCGGGCCCTTCCACGTCATCGTCCACCTGCATGACGGGCTGCTCATGATGGAGCTCGAGCCGGTGCGCGCCAGCTCCGTGCGCCAGCCGGACTTCTATGAGCTGATGAAGCGCGGCGTGGCGCGCTTCCAGTCCGCTCGGACGGTGCGCGAGTTCTGCCAGATGGTGGCCGAGGAGATCCGGCGCGTCAGCGGCTACGACCGGGTGATGATCTACAAGTTCCAGAAGGACTGGAGCGGCCACGTCATCGCGGAGGACATGGCCCGGGACATGGGCCTGCCCTCGTACCTGGATCTCCACTACCCGGCGAGCGACATCCCCTCCCAGGCGCGGGCGCTCTTCCTGCTCAACACGGTGCGGATGCTGCCGGACGCGCAATACGCCCCCTCCCGGGTGGTGCCGGAGCTCAACCCGCTCACGGGCAAGCCGCTGGACATGAGCTTCGGCTTCCTGCGCGGCGCCTCGCGGATGTACACCGAGTACCTCATCAACATGGGCGTGAGGGCCTCGCTCACCCTGGCCATCTCTGCGGGCGACAAGCTGTGGGGCCTGGTGGCGTGCCACCACTACAGCCCCCGTCAGGTGCCGTATGACGTGCGCACCGCGTGCGAGGTGATGTCCCGCGTCGTCTCGCTGCAGGTGGTGGACAAGGGCCGCCACGAGGACGCGCGCTACCGGGAGCGGATGAGCAACGTCCACCGGTGCATGGTCCAGAGCGCGGCCCGGCAGGAGCGTCTGCTGGAGGTGCTGACCGCGTGCCAGCCCGGGCTGGGAGACTTCATGGAGTGTGGCGGCGCGGCCATGCTGGCCGAGGGCGAGTGCCGGCTGCTGGGGACCACCCCGAGCGAGGCCCAGGTGCGCCTGCTGGTGGAGTGGCTCAGGAGCTCGCACGGCAGCGAGCTCTTCGCCACGGACATGCTGCCGGAGCTCTACCCGCCCGCGGAGGCCTTCAAGGACACCGCGTGTGGCGTGCTGGCAGTGCCCATCTCCCGCCCGCGGGGAGAGTACGTCCTGTGGTTCCGGCCGGAGACGATCCAGACCGTCAACTGGGCGGGCGATCCCTACAAGCCCGTGGAGATCGGGCCCATGGGCGACAGGCTGACGCCCCGCAAGTCCTTCGAGCTCTGGAAGCAGACCGTCGAGCGCCGCTCCCTGCCCTGGCTCGACGTGGAGCTGGAGGCCGCCCAGCTCTTGCGCGACGCCCTGACGGAGATCGTCTTCCGCCGCAGCGAGGAGATCTCCCGCCTCAACCTGGAGCTGTTCCGCAGCAACGAGGAGCTGGACTCCTTCGCCTACGTGGCCAGCCACGATCTCAAGGAGCCGCTGCGCGGCATCTACAACTACGCCACCTTCCTGACGGAGGACTACGCGCAGACGCTGGACGAGGAGGGGCGCCAGAAGCTGGCCACGGTGGTCCGGCTGAGCAAGCGCATGCAGGCCCTCATCGACTCGCTCCTGCACTTCTCCCGGCTGGGCAAGAGCCCGCTCCACCTCGAGCCGCTCGAGCTGGGGGCCCTGGTGAACGACGCCCTGGAGATGGTGGGCGCGCGTGTGACGGAGACGGGCACGGAGGTGTCGATCCCCCGGCCCCTGCCCACCGTCCACGCGGATCGCACGGGCCTGCTCGAGGTGTACTCCAACCTCCTGTCCAACGCCCTCAAGTACAACGACAAGCCCGAGCGCAAGGTGGAGCTCGGCTACGTGGCCGCGGGTGAGCCCGGCTTCCCGAAGGAGGCCGAGGGCGCCCGGCTGTGTCTCTACGTGAAGGACAACGGCATCGGCATTCCCGAGGACTCCCGGGAGGAGATCTTCCGCCTCTTCAAGCGGCTGCACCCCCAGACGGAGTATGGCGGAGGCACGGGGATGGGCCTCACCATCATCCGCAAGGTGATCGAGCGCCACGGGGGAAGGATCTGGCTCGCCTCTCGCGAGGGAGCGGGGACGACCTTCTACTTCACCCTCGGAAGGGAGTAGCGGCGGCCATGCAGCAGCGCCCGATTCTGCTCGTCGAGGACAGCCCCGAGGACGTGGAGGTGCTGCGGCGCGCCTTCCGCAAGCTGAACTTCACCCGGCCCGTCCAGCACTGCGACACGGCGCGCAACGCCTGGGCCTACCTGCGCGGCCCGAGCGCCGCGCTCGAGGCTCCCACGCGCCCCTGCCTCGTCCTGCTGGACCTGAACCTGCCGGGCGAGGACGGCCGCTCCTTCCTCCAGCAGCTGAAGGCCAGCGAGGACTTCAAGTCCCTGCCCGTCGTGATCTTCTCCACCTCCGCCAACCTCCGGGACGTGGACTTCTGCTATCGCCACGGCGCCGCCGCCTATCAGGTGAAGCTCATGGATATGGAGGAGCAGGTGCGCCACCTCCGCGCGATGCTGGACTACTGGTTCGGTGCCGCTGTTCTGCCCTCGAGGGGAGCGTAGAAGGAACCGGCGATGAAGCCCCAGCGGCGTATCCTGATCGTGGATGACAGCAGGGAGGACCGTGTCGCCTTCAGGCGCTTCCTCCTGCGGGACGTGGAGCACCAGAACCTCGTGGAGGAGGCGCCCACGGGGGATGTCGGCGTCGAGGCCTGTCGGAGGGAGACCTTCGACGCCGTGCTGCTCGACCACCACATGCCTCGCATGGGGGGCCTGGAGACGCTTCGGGCCCTGCGCGCCCTGCCTGGGTGGAACACGCCCGTCGTCGCGCTGACGAGCACCGGGCGCGCGGACGTCGCCCGCCAGATGCTCGAGGCCGGGGCCACCGACTTCCTCTTCAAGGACGACGTCACCGCCTCGTCCCTCAACCGGGCCATCACCAACGCCATCACGAAGGACCGGCTCCAGCGCCGGGTGGAGAAGGCGGCCTGGCGCACCGCCCGGCTGCAGCAGGTGACGGCGGAGCTGTCGCGCGCGCGGCTGCCTCGGCAGGTGGTCGACGTCTTCCTGCAGCAGGCGATGGATGCGCTGGGCGCGGCGGCGGCCTACCTGGCGCTGCTCTCCCGGGACGGGGACTCCCTCGAGCTGGACGCCAGCACGGGCTTCCAGCAGGAGGAGCTCCAGGACTGGAAGCGCATCCTGCTCAACGTCGCGCTCCCCATCACGGATGCGGCGCGCACGGGAGCGCTCATCACCAGCGAGAGCCTGGAGGATCGCGTCTCCCGCTATCCGGTCCTGAAGGGGGTTCATCCCCAGTACCCGGCGCTGGCGGCGCTCTCGCTGCGCGTGGGGGATCAGCGGCTGGGCGCCGTCATCTTCTTCTTCTCCCAGCCGCGCGTCTTCGAGGAAGAGGAGCGGGACTTCATCCTCGTGCTCGCGCGCCAGTGCGCCCAGGCGCTGGATCGAGCGCGCATGTACGAGGAAGCGCGCCTGGCGCGCGACTCGGCCCGGCTGGAAGAGGAGCGCTTCCGGGCGCTCATCCTGGCCTCTTCGCCCGTGGTGTGGCGCGCGGATGCGTCCGGCCAGGGGGCCACCAACATCACCGTCCACGAGGGGCGGTTGGGGCAGTCCCTTGAGCGGTCGACGGGGCTGCAGTGGATGGATGCCCTCCATCCGGAGGACCAGGAAGCCGTCCTGCGGCAGTGGAGCGAGGCCGTCCGGACGGAGCAGCTGTTCCGGGCGGAGTTCCGCGTCCGCGCGCGAGATGGGAGCTGGCGGATCCACCTCTCCCAGGGCGTCCCCGTGCGAGGCTCGGATGGGGTGGTGCGCGAGTGGATCGGCGCCAACTGGGACGTGACGGAGGAGCGGGGCGCGGAGGCCGAGCGCGCCCGGCTCTACGCGGCGCTCCAGGAGAGCGAGACGCAGCGGCGCATGGCGCTGGAGGCGGGCCGGCTCGGTACCTGGGCATGGGAGCTCGCGGCGGATCGCATCGACATGGACACGGTGGGCAGGGCGCTCCTGGGGCTGCCTGAGCAGGTGCCGCTCTCCGCGGGGATGCTGAGCGAGCACGTGCACCCCGAGGATCTGACCCGGGAGCGGGCCTTCTTCCAGGACTTCCTGAGGGCGGGCTCGAAGTCGGAGTATGAGCTGGAGTTTCGCGTCCTGCCGCCGGGAGGAGGCCTGCGCTGGGTCGTCTGCAGGGGCAGCATGATCCGCGACGGGCGAGATCCCCCCAAGCGCATCCTCGGCGTCTGCTACGACATCACCGAGCGAAAGACATTGGAGCTCGACCTGCTGCGCCAGAGGGAGGCCGAGCGCAAACGCGCGGACTTCGAGCGGCAGCTCGTCGGCATCGTCAGCCATGACTTGAAGAACCCGCTGTCGGCCATCCTCATGCAGTCGGCCATGGCCGTGGTCCAGGGGGGCCTGGACGAGCGCACCCTGAAGATGATGACGCGCATCCAGTCCTCCGCGGAGCGCGCGAGCCGGATGATCCGCGACCTGCTCGACTTCACCCAGGCGCGGCTGGGAGGCGGCATCCCCCTGCAGGTGCGCGAGCTCGACGCGCGCGAGGTCGTCGCCCAGGTGCTGGAGGAGGTGCGCCAGGCCTTCCCGTACCGGCGGCTCAGCCTCGAGGCGACGGGAGACACGGCTGGCGCGTGGGATGGGGATCGGCTGGCGCAGGTGCTCACCAACCTCCTCCAGAACGCGCTGAAGTACAGCCCCGAGGACACGGGCATCCAGGTCCGCCTGCACGGGGAGGGCGCGGAGGTGGAGCTGTCCGTCCACAACCAGGGCGCGCCCATTCCCGCCGAGCGGCTGCCGCACCTCTTCGAGCCCATGCAGCGCGCCACCTCCCAGGAGGACAAGGCCAGCCGGAGCGTGGGCCTGGGGCTCTACATCGTGAAGCACATCGTGGAGGCCCACCGCGGCACCGTCTCCGTCAGCTCGCGGGAGGGCGAGGGCACCGTGTTCAGGGTGCGTCTGCCTCGGCGGGGGCAGGCGCCTCGCCCGTGAGCAGCCAGGGCAGCAGCAGCTCCCGGAGCTGCAGCAGCGTCCGGCCCTCCTCGATGTTGGCGAGCAGCTTGTCGAAGAGGGGGCGCGTGAGTCGGTCGAACGCCGCGACGCACGGCTCGTCCGGCAGGGCGATGGGGTAGCGCGCCATGCGCTCCCAGCTCGTGCGAGGCATCCGCGTACCATCGGAGCCGGCGTTGGCGAAGCTGACGAACTCGACGCTGGAGAGGTGTCCGAGCACGAAGCTGAAGAAGGACTCCTCGAAGGGCTCCACCACGAGGATGTCGGTGGAGCAGACGCCCTCGACGGGGGCGATGCCCACCTTGTGGAAGTAGGGGCGCAGCTTGCCGAACAGCACGTGCCCCTTGCGGAAGCGGGACTTCTGGCTCTGCACCTGCGCGGCGGTGCCCCAGTGGGCCAGGGTGATGGAGCGCTGGGGCATGTGCTCCAGGCCGATATAGGGCGTGGAGCCCTCGAGCCCTCCCGGGCGTGTCCGCTCGCGCACCTGCCGCGCGACGTCTCCCAGCGTGCCCCAGCGCCAGCCCTGGGGCAGCGGGTCGCCCTCCGTCATGACGAGCTCGTCCGGGAACAGCGCCGCGACCTCTTCGCTCATTCCCAGCGGCTGCCGTCCCTCGGACTTCGCCACCACGGGGTAGAACTCGACGAACCAGGCCTGGAACAGCTTCGAGGCCAGCGCCTCGAGCGTGCGGTTGAGCTGCCGGGCGAGCTCGATGCGCTCGTCGATCGTCCCGAGCACCTCCGCGATGCGCCGCTGCTCCTGGAGCGCAGGCAGCTCCACCTCGATCTGCTCCAGCACGGACGCCTTGAGGTACGGCAGGGCCGAGCCCTCGATCTGCTCCTCGAAGTCGAGCGTGCACAGCAGGTAGTAGAGGAAGCGGGGCTCCACGCCCTCCCGGGGGACGGCGGCCATCAGGTTGTTGTCCAGCAGCGTGGGGCGCGTGGTCAACCGCTTGCGGTTCTGCCGGATCGCCTCGCCCACCTTGGCGAAGATGATGGAGGAGGCCGGCACGGGCCTGGCCCTCAAGGCGGAGGCGGTCTCCGCGTCCACCCAGTGCTCGGCGCGAGAGATGAACAGCTCGTTGCCCGGGCGGCTCAGGTCGCTGACCTTGATGAACGGGAAGTCGCCCCGGGGCCGCCCCTGGTACCGGAGCGGGAAGGCCACTCCGCCGCGGAACTCGCAGAGCTCTCCCAGCGTCACGGTCCGGCGCTCACGCCCCACGGAGGAGGTCCTTCACCAGCGCGCGGAGCCGCTCGTCCAGGCTCTCGGCCCTGGCGAGCTCCTTCTCCAGCTGCGCGGTCAGCCGGGGCAGTCGCTCCTCGAAGTCCTCCGCCTCCTCGACGTCGGCGGACCCCACGTAGCGCCCGGGCGTGAGGGCATAGGCGTGGTCGCGCACCTCCTGGAGGGTGGCCACTCGCGCGAAGCCCGGCACCTCCTCGGGGCGGCCGGTGCTGCGGAACTCGCGGTAGACGGACGCGATGCGCTCCACGTCCTCGTCGCTGAGCTGCCGCTGCTTGCGCGAGCCCGGAATCATGGCTCCCAGCGCTCGCCCGTCGATGAAGAGGAGCTCTCCCTGCCGCTTGCGGCCGCCCCGTCCCCCGGCGCGGGCCTTCGAGAGGAACCACAGGGTGCACGGGATCTGCGTGTTGGCGAAGAGCTGCGAGGAGAGCTGCACCACGCAGTCCACGAAGTCGGACTCGATGAGGGTGGAGCGCACCTCGAGCCGCCCCGCGTGGTTGTTGGAGAGCTCTCCGGCCGCCATGACGAAGCCCGCCGAGCCGCCCTCCTTGAGGTGATGCAGGAAGTGCATCATCCACATCGGGTTGGCGTTGCGGGACGCGAGCGGCATCCGCTTGCCGGCGATCTCCAGGCGGGGATCCTCCTCGGAGAGCTTGTCGGCGCCCCAGCCCTCGCGGCCCTTGGAGCCATCATTGAAGGGCGGGTTGGACAGGATGTAGTCGGCCTTCAGCGTGGGGTGCTTGTCCTCGAAGTAGGTGTTGCCCAGGCGGATGTCGCCATCCAGGCCGTGGATGAACAGGTTCATCCGGCACAGGCGGTAGGTGAACTCCTTGCTCTCCTGGCCGAAGAACGCGAGCTGACGGCTGTGCTGGGCGAAGAGATCCGACTGCACGAACATGCCGCCCGAGCCGCAGCACGGATCGTAGACGACGCCCCGCATCGGCTCGAGCATGGCGACGAGCAGGCGCACGATGCTGGCCGGGGTGAAGTACTCGCCGCCGCGCTTGCCCTCGGAGGAGGCGAACTCGCCGATGAAGTACTCGTAGACGCGCCCGAGCAGATCCTCTCCGCCCAGCCCTCGGATGAAGACCTCGCGGGAGAACAGGCGGAGCAGCTGCGCCACGTTGTGCCGGTCCATGTTCGACGCGGCATAGAGCCTCGGCAGCAGGCCTCGCAGCCTCTCGGGGTAGGCCTCTTCCAGCGCCTCCAGCGCGTCGTCGAGGCGGACCTTGATGTCCTCCTCGTCGGCGTGCGCGAGCAGCTCGCTCCACCGCGCCTTCCGGGGCACGGCGAAGGCGCCCGGGCGGCGGTGCTCGTGTCGCAGCGAGAGGAAGCGCAGGAAGATGAGCGGCAGGACGAAGCGCTTGTACTCGGCCGGCTCGATGGAGCCGCGGAGCGTGACGGCGGCCTGCCAGAGCTCCTTGACGAGCTCCGCGACACCAGTGCCGGTGGGTTCCCGGACCGGGTGGGCTTGTTTCCGGACTCCGCGTGCTGGGTTCCTGGACAACGTTCCCCCCCAATGGGAATGCTCCGCGAGTGTATCACTTGCGGCACCCAACTCCCATGGGACCCGTGTATACAGCGAAACGATACATTTTTGGATGTATCACCCCGGAGGTGAGGATTTGTCCTCAGGGTCGCGTCAGGTCCACTGTGAGACCCATGGCGCGCAGCTCCGCGTGGAGCTTCAGCCGGGCCTGGGCCCAGGGCAGGGCCTCCACCCGGTAGCCGGAGAGCGCGTCGAGCAGGTGGCCCCGGTAGCTCGGGTTGCCGGGGTCGGCAATCACCACCACGCCGCGGTCGGCATGGGAGCGGATGAGCCGGCCCACGCCCTGGCGCAGCAGCAGCAGGGCCCGGGGCAGCCGGTACTGGACGAAGCCCAGGTAGTCGCTGCCGCCGCGCGTCAACGCCTCCTCGCGAGCGGCCACCAGCGGCCGGCTGGGGGGCTCCAGCGGCAGCTTGTCGATGAAGACGCACCCCACGCCGCGCCCGGGGATGTCCACGCCCTGCCAGAAGCTCTTCGTCCCCAGCAGCACCGTGCCGGCGTCGCGCTCCTGCCGGGCCACCAGCGAGCGCCCGTGGCCGCGCGTCTGCCGCAGCACCTCGATGCCCAGCGGCTCCAGCCGTGTCTGCACCTCGCGCGCCACGCGCTCCATGCGCCGCGTGGAGGCGAACAGCCCCAGCAGCCGGCCGCCCATGGCCTGGGCCAGCCCGGAGATGCGCATCGCCGCCCAGTCCACGAAGGGCTCCTCGTGGGCGCGCGGCGCGTCCGTCACCAGCACCACCAGCGCCTGCTCGCGCAGCCGGAACGGGGAGGTGGCTCGCAGCAGCCGGGGCGGGGGGAGCTCTCCGCGCCCGTTCAGCCCCAGGCGCCGCAGGACGAAGGGGCTCTCGGGGCCCGTGCTCAGCGTCGCCGAGGTGAGCACCAGCGCCCGCTTCTGCGCCGCGAAGTCGCGCGACACGTACGCCGAGACGTCCACCGGCTGGGCTCCCACGCTCCACCGCTGCCGCTTCGGCTCGGCCGTGGCCGCGTAGCACCGCCCCTGGGCAGGCTCACCGGCCAGCTCCTCCGCCAGCGCCGTCAGGTCCGCCAGCTCCGACACCGCGCCGGACAGCTCGCGCTCCAGCGCCGGCTGCCGCACCGCCAGCTCGGGCAACGCCTCCAGCAGCCGCACCGAGAGCAGCTTGTGCAGCTCCCGCAGCGCGGCGTGCACCTCCTGGATGCCGTCGCGTACGGGGGCCCAGGCGGGCTGGGCGCGCACCGCCTCCGTCACGCGCAGCTCGGGCGCGTAGGCCGCCTCGTCCGAGTCCTCGTTGGGCGCCGCGGCGGGCTCGCACAGCGTCGTCACCCGGTCTCCCAGCTCCCGGGCCGCGGAGAGCAGGGCATTGAGCGCGGACTCCACCTCGCTCATCAGCACGCGCCCCTCCGCCTTGCGCGTGCTGGCCAGGGCCTTGCGAAGCTCGGCGAAGAGGCCGCGCCGCCCGTCCCGCCCGTGCAGCCGCTCGGTGAGCCGGAAGAAGGCCGCATCCGACAGCTCCACCGTGAGGGCGGTGGTGGCCACGTCCTCCACCTCGTGCGCCTCGTCCAGCACCAGGTGATCCAGCTTGGGGTAGCGCGGCGGCCAGGCGAAGGCCAGGGACTGGTTGATGACGAGCACGTCCGCGGCTCGCGCCTGCGCCACCGCCGAGTGGTAGTAGCAGCGGTGGTAGTGGGGGCAGCGCTCGCCCAGCGTCGTCGCCGCCTCCGAGCGCACCGCCGGCACCAGGCTGTTGAGCACCGGGAAGCGCTCGCGGAACCAGTGGCTCAGGCGATCCAAGTCTCCATCCGGGCTGCGCCGCAGGAAGGCCCGCAGGTACGCGCGAGGGGCGCGGGCCTCGTGCCGCATGCCCGGCTCCACCAGCGTCGCGTCCAGCGCGCGGCGGCGGCAGATGTAGTTCGTCTGCCCCTTGAGCAGCGCGTAGCCGAAGGCGCCGCCCGTGGCGCGGTGCAGCCGTGGCAGGTCCTTCTCGATGAGCTGGTCCTGCAGCGTCTTGGTGTGCGGCGCCACCGCCACCTTCCGGCCGTTGCGCGCCGCGAACAGCGCCGCCGGGGCCAGGTAGGCCAGGGACTTGCCGGTGCCGGTGCTCGCCTCCACCGCCAGCTGTCCGCCCTCGGAGAGCGTGCGCGCCACCGCCTGGGACATCTCGAGCTGGGCCGGCCGGCTCTTGAAGCCGCCTTCCTCCATCCGCTCCAGCGCGCCGCCAGGGCCGAGCAGCGCCGCCACCTCGTCCGCCTTCACGGGCTGCACCGGCGTCCCGGGCTCGGGCTCGGGCGGAGCCTTGGCGCCTCCCGCGCGCAGCCGCTCGGGCCGTCCCGCCAGGAAGCCGCCGGTCATCTCCAGCTTCAGGGACACCGGCGTCGCGCGGCACGCCTCCCACAGGCGGGAGAGCATCGCCACCAGGGGGCGCTCCTCGGAGGCACCCTCCAGCTCCGCCTCACCCGCCTCCACCTGGGCCAGCCGCAGCGCCGCGCGAGGGCGGGGGTCCAGCGTCGTCAGGAGGTCCGCGACGTCGTCCGCGCGGCCCTCGCGGATGTAGCCGTCCAGCGCGTGCACCAGCACCGCGTGCGTCGCCAGGCAGTCGGTCACCACGCGGTGCGCGGTGCGCGGCTTCTGCCCCGCCCACCGCAGCATGGCCTCCAGCGAGTGGCTCGACAGCTCCGGGTGCAGGTAGTGCAGCAGCTCGCACGAGTCGAGCACCGGAGCGCGGATGGGCCCTAGCAGCTCCGGCAGGAAGCCCTTCTCGAAGGGCGCGTTGTGGGCCACCACCGTCCAGCCGGCGAGCGCCTCGCGCAGCTCGGCCACGTCGCTGCCGAAGCGCGGCCTGCCCGCGATCATCCCATCGTCGATGCCGGTCAGCCGGCGGATGGTGATGGGCAGGGGGCGAGAGGCCGAGTACAGCCGGGCGATGCGGCGCACCTCCTGGCCGTTCTCGAAGAAGAGGGCACCCAGCTCGATGACCTCGTCCACGCGGGGATCGAGCCCCGTCGTCTCGAGGTCGAGGAACACATGCCGAGTGAAGAGCTCCGCCGCACCGCCCATGGGTAGGGCCCAGCCTAGCCGCCTTCCGGCGTCGGGCCGAGCCTCACTCCACCATGAACGCGCCGCTGATCATCTGCCCCATCGCGCAGCCGTAGGTGAGCGTTCCCGACTTGTTCGGGGTGAACGCGATTTCCACGGGCTGGTTGAGCGGGAGCGGGGTGTTGATGTTGTAGTCCTTCATCACCAGCTCGGTGGCGCAGGTGTGGTCCGTGGTCCGGGTCACCACCAGCTTCACCGGCTCGTCCTTCTTCAGGGTGATGGGGCTGGGCTCGTAGCCCTTCTCCGTCACGCTGAGGGTGATGACGCGGGGCCCATCACCGGGCTTGCGGGCCTGCGCGGGGGCCGCTGCCGCGGCGGCGGGGGCCGACTCGGCCTTCTGCTCCTTGGAGCACCCCTGCTGGGCGAGGACGGCTCCGGCGAGCGCCAGGGCCAGCAGCGGCTTGATCATCTTCGAAAAGAAACGCATGCGGTTCTCGGCTCAGGCCTCGGAGTCCGGCTCGGAGGGAGCCTGGGCCTCGAAGCGCAGGATGGCGTGGAGCGGGACGAAGAGCTCGCTCCCGGGCTCGCCCAGGAGCAGGTCGAACCGCCCCGCCTTCTGCAGCGGCATCTTCAAGGTGATGCCGTTGCGCAGCACCAGGCGAACGGTCTGCCCCACCTGCGGCAGGAAGGGGCGCGGATCGGAGAACGGGCGCTTGTCTGGCTGCCGGGCCACGCTGGCGGGCTTCTGGGTGAGCTTCTGGTCGCGCTCCAGCGTGGGCAGCAGCTTCTCCCAGTCCGAGCGGCGCGCCAGCAGCACCACCTGGAGCTTCTCCAGCCGCCCCGTCCGCTCGAAGGAGAAGGCGATGGGCTCCTCGGCCCTGAGGGTGTCCAGCACCGTCCGCTCGGCCAGCACCACCGCCACTTCCGTCTTGGCGGACACCAGGCCGGCCAGGAAGTCGGCCACCGCGGCGTTGTCCACCTCGCCGCGCGCCTGCTTGATGGCCGCCTTGCGCTGGGTGCGCTCCTTGCGCGCCATGAACTCCGCGACGGTCATCCCGCTCTGCAGCACGCCGAACGCGTCCCCGAGCGACAGCCCGGGGTTCTGGCCCATCAGCTCGTACACCTGGTCGAAGCGCTTGGCCTCCTCGGCGTGCAGCTTGCGCCAGATGCGGCACTTCATCTTCCCCTCGAGCTCGCCCTTGGCGATGCGCGCCGGGACGTGCTCCTTCTGGGCCAGCGCCTGGATCTGCTCGGGCGTGGGAGGCGGCCTGGGAGCCCCTCGCGGCGGCGGGCGTCCGCCCATGGGGCGTGACCCGAACCCCGAGCCGCCGGGCCGGGGGCCACTGGAAGGACGGGGCGAAGGGCCCGCGGGCCGGGGGCCCGGCGCGGGAGCGCCCACCGAGGGCTTCGGCGCGGGAGCCGGGGCAGGGGCGCTCGGAGCCGGTCGCGCCGTGGGCGGCGGCGCAGGAACGCTGGCGGCGGGCCGGACGGTGGGCGCCGGCACCGGAGCGCTGGGACTGGGGCTGGGAGGCCTCGGGGTGGGCGATGCCGCCGTGGGCCGTGGCGTGGGGCTGGGACTCGGGGTCGGGGACTGCGTGGGGGACACGCTGCCCGGCGTCGCCGCTGCTGGGCGCCGGATGACCTCGACTGCGGGAGCCACCCGCCGTGGTTTCCGATCGTTCACGGTCTCACGCTACCTGATAGCCATGGCTTGGGGGAGCACAAGGGGCTCATGGCTTGAGAGATTCTGATAGGTCAATCTTCCATCCCGAGGGCTCGCGGACCAGCTTCACCTCGCGCTCCTGCCCCGAAGAGAGCACGCGGACGGTTGCTACGTCCCCTTCCTCACGGACCAACGTAACTTCCGTAACATCCGACGGCGGAGCGGAATTCGTGAACAGCAGGTCATACGGCTCGGCCTTCAGGCTCCCGCCGGAGCTGTCCTTCAGGGCCTGGGTCCGGGCTGACAGCGCATCCCGGGTGGGCTGGGACAGCCCGGCATAGGCCTTCTTGTAGTCCCCCTTCTTCACCAGCTCATGGAAGGTGGTGTAGGCATTCACCGGTGTATCGGCGCGCTTGCAGCCGCCGAAGGCGAGCAGGGCCAGCACGAGGAGCGGCATCGCGGAGGGGCGCATGCAAGCAGATCTAGGGCAAAGTGCGCCCGCCGCAAAGCGCCTCGGTGTCACTCTTCATGCTGGCGAACGCGATTGCGGCCTGCTCCCTTGGCCGCATAGAGGCACTCGTCGGCCGCGCGTAGCAGGTCCTGGGAGGTCTGAAGGGTAGGGGAGGGGATGGAGGCCACCCCCAGCGACGCGGTGCAGCGCACCGTCCGCTTCGAGCCGTCCAGGCCCTGGTACTCCAGCTGCAGGGCCTCGATGGCCTCGCGTACCCGCTCGCAGGCAATCAACGCGTCCGCGGGGCTCGTCTCCGGCAGCAGGGCGATGAGCTCCTCGCCGCCGTAGCGCGCCAGCAGGTCCACCTCTCGCAGCCGGGCCCGCGTCACCTGGGCCACGGCGCGCAGCACCTCGTCCCCGAACGGGTGGCCGAAGGTGTCGTTGATGCGCTTGAAATAGTCGATGTCCAACATCACCAGCGACAGCGGCGAGCGGTAGCGCCGGGCGCGGGCGAACTCCTCCTCCAGCCGCTCCTCGAAGTAGCGGCGGTTGGACAGGTGGGTGAGCGGATCGGTCCGGCTGAGCGCCAGGAGCTCCTCGCGCTTGCGGGCCAGCTCCTTGTTGGCCCGGTCCAACTCGCGGTTCTTCTCGATGAGCGCGTCCTGCAGCGCCTTGAGCCGCAGCATGGACTTCACCCGGGCGCCCAGCTCCAGCATGTCGAAGGGCTTCACCAGGTAGTCGTCCGCGCCCAGCTCCAGCCCCTCGACTTTTCCGGCCGCCTGGCGCGCCGTCATGAGGATGACGGGGATGAAGCCGAAGCCGCCCTCGCCCGAGTTGGCCTTGATGATGCGGCACACCTCCACGCCGCCCAGGCCGGGCATCTCCACATCCATCAGGATGAGGTCCGGCCGGTGCTCGCGGATGGCGGACAGCGCCTGCGCTCCGTCCCGGGCCTCCCGGAAGCGGTAGCCGTGAGGGGCCAGGCCCTCCCGCACGTGCTGCACGTGCGCCGGATCGTCGTCGACGATCAGGACGGTTCGGTCCGAATACTCTCCCGTGGGCCCCGCTCGGCGGCCGCCCTCCGGGGTCCTCTTGGTGGCACTGCTCTCCGGCATCATCTTCCCCACCCCCGAAGAACCCTCATGCCGCACGGGCGTTCCCGGATTCTCTCCGGGTGGATGGGCGATGCCAAGTCGCCCCCTTGGGGATTCGTCAGGCAGGCTTGACGAGCCGCCCCCTGTAGACGGGCTCGCCGCTCTGGAGGTAGCGCCGCTCGCGCGTGGAGGGCACCTCCTCCGGATCATACGGATGGAACACGCCCTGCCCCAGCGGGTTGACGAAGCCGGCCTCCTCCAGCACGGCGAGCATGGTGCGGCCGCGGTCCTCCACGTCCGTGCGCATGTCGAACCGGCCTCCCGGGGCCAGTCTGTCCAGCAGCAGACGCGCGAACTCCGGCTGGATGATGGCGCGCTTGAAGTGGGCGCGCTTCCACCACGGGTCGGGGAACTGGAGGTGGACGGCGGAAAGCGAGCCGGAGGCGAAGATGCGGGGCACCACCGCGCGGGCATCGGCCTCGATGACGCGCAGGTTCTTCAGCCCCAGCTTCTCGCCGCGCGACTGGGTGTCGCGGGCGTACTTCTTGCGCCACTCGAAGGCCACGTAGCGGACGTGGGGGTTGCGGCGGCAGTACTCCAGGGCGTGGCCGCCGGCGCCGGAGCCGATCTCCAGCTCCAGCGGCCCGGAGAAGCCGAACTCCGCGTCCCAGTCCGGAGGGGCTTCGAGCTTGACGAACTTCAGGCCGACCGGGTCGGGCAGCAGGCGGGGACGAGCCATGACGTAGGCGGCGCTCTATGCCCCAGGGCGGCGGGCTTGAACAGGGCAAAAGCGCGGGGTTGAAGGTATATCCACGGCCCATGAAGGTCTTCCACTCGGTGTCGGAGGCGCGGGAGCTGGCCGGCGGGGCCGTCGCGCTGGGCAACTTCGACGGTGTCCACGTGGGCCACCAGGCCCTCTTCGCGGAGGCGCTTCGCCACGCGCCCGCCGCCGCGGTCACCTTCCAGCCCCATCCGGGCAAGGTGCTCCAGCCGGAGCTGGCCCCCAAGCTCATCACCCTCCTGCCGCGCAAGCTGGAGCTGTTCGCCGCCCACGGCCTCACCGCCGCGGTGGTGCAGCCCTTCACCCGCGAGTACGCGCGCACGCCGGCCGCCGCCTTCGAGGAGTCCCTGCTGGACGTGCTGGGCGCCCGGCACGTGGTGGTGGGCAGCGACTTCACCTACGGAGCGGCGCGCGCGGGCACGGTGGCCACCCTGCGCCAGGCGGCGGCCCAGCGCGGCGCCCAGGTGCACGTGGTGTCGCCCGTCACCGTGGACGGGGTGGTGGCCTCCTCCAGCAAGGTGCGCGAGTACATCCTCGAGGGCCGGGTGGCCGCGGCGCAGAAGCTGCTCGGGCGGCCCTTTGATCTGGACGGCACGGTGGTGCCGGGCGCGGGCCGGGGCAGGGGCATCGGCTTTCCCACCGCCAACGTGGACACGCAGAACGAGCTGCGGCCCGCTCCGGGGGTCTACGCCATCCGCGTGCGGCTCTCGGAGGACCCGCCCACGCAGTGGCGCCCCGCCGTGGCCAACATCGGCGTCAAACCCACCTTTGGCGGCTCGGTGGTCACCATCGAGGCCCACCTGCTGGACTTCCAGGGGGATCTCTATGGCAGGGAATTGCGGGTGCAGTTCCTGGAGCGGCTGCGCGCCGAGCAGCGTTTTGGCTCCGTGGCCGAGCTCGCGGGCCAGATCAAGCGGGACGTTGAGTCTGCCCGGACGGTCATCGCCCGAGCGGACGTCTGAGGGTTTTCACGGGGTTTCCCGTGTCGGTTCAATGGTTTGCCGCTTCTGGAAGGTTCCGGCAGTTACCTTGACAGGCCGTGCATGGGTTCTCTCTAATCCGGGGCGGATTCTGACAACAGGTCCGTTCCACCCTGCCTCTCGGCAGCGCCCAGCGCTCCAGGGGCAACTGCGCGTCTTTCCTACTGCTCGAGGCTGCTGAATGTCCGGTCGACTTGGTGAACTGCTGGTCCGCGAGAACCTCATCACCGTGCAAGCGCTACGCAAAGCGCAAGAGGAGTCGCAGAAGAGCGGTGCGCGCATCGGCACGGCCCTCATCAAGACGGGGGCCATCGAGGAGTCCAAGCTCACGGACTTCCTGTCCAAGCAGTATGGCGTGCCGGCCATCAACCTGAAGGACTTCGACATCGACCCGGAGATCATCAAGCTGGTCCCCAAGGAGGTCGCCGAGAAGCACCTGGTCATCCCCGTCAACCGCGCCGGCCCGTCGCTCATCGTCGCGATGTGCGATCCGTCCAACATCTACGCGGTGGACGACCTGAAGTTCCTCACCGGCTACAACATCGAGTCGGTGGTGGCCTCGGAGATCTCCATCCGCGAGGCCATCGAGCGCTACTACGCGGAGAAGGGCCCCTCGCTGGACGCCATCGTCGGCGAGCTGAACGACGCGGACATCGAGGTCGCCAAGGAAGAGGACGACAACATCGAGGAGATGGCCAAGGCCGCGGACGACGCGCCGGTGGTCAAGCTGGTGAACCTCATCCTCATGGACGCCATCAAGAAGGGCGCGTCCGACATCCACGTGGAGCCGTACGAGAAGGACTTCCGCGTGCGCTTCCGCATCGACGGCTCGCTGTACGAAGTCATGCGCCCGCCGATGAAGCTGCGCAACGCCATCACCAGCCGTCTGAAGATCATGGCGGAGCTGGACATCTCCGAGCGCCGCCTGCCGCAGGACGGCCGCATCAAGATCAAGATGGGTGGCGGCAAGGAGATGGACTTCCGCGTCAGCGTGTGCCCCACGCTGTTCGGCGAGAAGGTCGTCATGCGTCTGTTGGACAAGTCGAACCTCCAGCTGGACATGACGAAGCTGGGCTTCGATCCGCAGCCGCTGGCCTGGTTCCAGGAGGCCATCAACCGTCCATACGGCATGGTGCTGGTGACGGGCCCCACGGGCTCCGGCAAGACGACGACGCTGTACTCGGCGCTCTCGTCGCTCAACCAGATCGACACCAACATCTCCACCGCCGAGGACCCGGTCGAGTTCAACTTCGCCGGCATCAACCAGGTGCAGATGCATGAAGACATCGGCCTGAACTTCGCCGCGGCGCTGCGCTCCTTCCTGCGTCAGGACCCCGACATCATCATGATCGGCGAGATCCGAGACTTCGAGACGGGCGAGATCGCGGTGAAGGCGGCGCTCACGGGCCACCTGGTGCTCTCCACGCTGCACACCAACGACGCCCCGGGCACGGTGAGCCGTCTGCTCAACATGGGCATCGAGCCCTTCCTCGTGACGGCCTCGCTGAACCTCATTCTGGCCCAGCGTCTGTGCCGCCGTCTGTGCAAGGAGTGCAAGCGCCCGGCGGCCGACGTGGACGAGAAGGCCCTCATCGACGCGGGCGTGCCCCCGGAGAAGATCGGCACCTTCACCATGTACGAGAAGGTTGGCTGCCGCGAGTGCAATGACCGTGGCTACCGTGGCCGCGTGGCCGTCTACGAGGTCATGCCCTTCTGGGACGGCCTCAAGGAGCTGGTCATCAACGGCGCCTCGGCCAGCGAGCTCAAGCAGGAGGCCATCCGCCTCGGAATGAGCTCCCTGCGCATGTCCGCCCTGGCGAAGATGATGGACGGCGTCACCACGCTCGAAGAGGTGGTGGGCAACACCGCTCCGGACCGCTTCTAGGCTTCACCTTCCTCCTCACACTTCACCGCAGCTCGAAGGACTTCCTCCGTGGCAAACCTGCACCAGCTTCTGAAGGCGATGGTCGAGAAGGGCGCTTCCGACCTCCACATCACCACTGGCTCCCCGCCGCAGCTCCGCGTGGACGGAGAGTTGGTGCCGCTGAAGACGGCGCCCCTCACGCCGGTGGAGACCAAGCAGCTCTGCTACTCGATCCTCACGGACGCCCAGAAGCACAAGTTCGAGGAGGACAACGAGCTGGACCTGTCCTTCGGCGTGAAGGGCCTGTCGCGCTTCCGCGCCAACATCTACATGCAGCGCGGCGCGGTGGCCGGCGCGTTCCGGACCATTCCGTTCAAGATCCTGACGTTCGCCGAGCTGGGGCTGCCGCCGGTGGTGGCGGAGCTGGTGAAGCGTCCTCGCGGCCTCATCCTGGTGACGGGCCCCACGGGCTCGGGCAAGTCCACGACGCTGGCCTCGATGATCGACAAGATCAACACCGAGCGTCATGAGCACATCATGACGATCGAGGACCCGATCGAGTACCTGCACCCGCACAAGAACTGCCTGGTGAACCAGCGCGAGGTGGGCGCGGACACGCGCAACTTCAAGACGGCGCTCAAGTACATCCTGCGTCAGGACCCGGACGTGGTGCTGGTGGGCGAGCTGCGAGACCTGGAGACCATCGAGGCGGCGCTCACCATCGCGGAGACGGGCCACACCTGCTACGCCACGCTGCACACCAACAGCGCGGTGCAGACCATCAACCGCGTGCTGGACGTGTTCCCGCCGTACCAGCAGCCGCAGGTGCGCGCCCAGCTCTCCTTCGTGCTCGAGGGCGTGATGAGCCAGTCGCTGGTGGCCAAGGCGGGCGGCCCCGGCCGCGTGCTGGCGCTGGAGGTGATGGTGCCCACGCCCGCTATCCGCAACCTCATCCGCGAGGACAAGGTGCACCAGGTGTACTCCTCGATGCAGGTCGGCCAGGCCAAGTACGGCATGCAGACCTTCAACCAGGCCCTGGCGGCGCTGTTGGCGCGGCGGCTGATCAGCCAGGAAGAGGCCTTTGGCCGCTCGAGTGATCCCGAGGAGTTGCGCAACATCCTGGCGGGCAGTGTTCCCGGTGGTGCCCCGCAGCGGCCAGGCGGCGGAGCCCCCGGCCGTTAGTTATGGGTTTTGAAGACGCGCGGTAGAGTGGCAGTCCCCCGCGGAGGTCCAGAGTCATGGCGGCACCAGCACAGAAGCAGGCAATTCAAAAGAAGACCACCCAATGGCTCTGGGAGGCCAAGACCAAGGGCGGGGAGACCAAGAAGGGAGAGATGGAGGCCGGTGACGCCGAGGCGGTCAACGCGCGCCTCAAGTCCCTGGGTCTCAATCCCGTCAAGGTCAAGAAGAAGCCTTACGAGATCAACATCAACATCGGCAGCGGAGTGACGGGCAAGGACATCCTCGTCTTCACCCGTCAGTTCGCGACGATGATCGACGCCGGCCTCCCGCTGGTGCAGTGTCTGGACATCCTGGGCAGCCAGATGGACAACCCCGCCTTCAAGCGCGTGGTGTTCGCCATCAAGGGCAAGGTGGAGCAGGGCTCCACCTTCGCGGACGCGCTCAAGGAGCACCCCAAGGTCTTCGACGAGCTCTTCGTGCAGCTGTGCGCCGCGGGCGAGGTGGGCGGTATCCTCGACACCATCCTCAACCGTCTGGCGGCCTACCGCGAGAAGGCGGAGAAGCTCAAGCGCAAGGTCAAGAGCGCGATGACCTACCCGGCCATCGTCATCCTGGTCGCCATCGGCGTGACGGCGCTGCTACTGCTCAAGGTGACGCCAGTGTTCGCCAAGATGTTCGCGGACTTCGGCTCGGCGCTGCCGGCACCCACCCAGTTCGTGGTGGACATGTCCGAGTGGCTGCAGAACTACATCTTCCACCTGCTGGGCAGCATCGGCTCGGTCGTCTTCTTCTTCGTCTACACCTACAAGAACCCGAAGGGTCGGAAGATCCTGGACAAGGTGATGCTGAAGATGCCGCTGTTCGGGCCCGTCATCCGCAAGGTGGCGGTGGCGCGCTTCACCCGTACGCTCGGCACGATGATCTCCTCGGGCGTGCCCATCCTGGACGCGCTGGACGTGACGGCGAAGACGGCCGGTAACCGCACGGTGGAAGAGGCCATCTATTACGTCCGCGGGAAGATCGCCGAGGGTAAGAACATCGCCGGCCCGCTGCTGGAGACGGGCGTGTTCCCCTCCATGGTGGTGCAGATGATCGGCGTCGGCGAGGCGACGGGCGCCATGGACGCGATGCTCAACAAGATCGCCGACTTCTACGACGACGAGGTGGACACGGCCGTCGCCGGCCTCACGGCGATGATCGAGCCGCTGCTGATGGTGTTCCTGGGCGGCGTGGTGGGTGGCTTCCTCATCGCGATGTACCTGCCCATCTTCTCCATCGCCGGCGCCATCAAGTAGAGCCTCGCCGGTGACATCCAGTCGAGCCGCGGTGCTCCCTCCGCTGCCGGGGGAGCCCGAGCTGCGCGTCCGGTTGACGTGGCTCACCGTCTTCCGGACCGTCGCGACCAGTCTGCTCCTGGCGGTGTTCGCGCTGCGGCTGCTCGCCTCGTCTCCCACGAGCGAGCTGTCGCGCCAGGACACGCTGGGCTTCGTCGGAATCGGGACGGTCTACCTCCTCACCCTCATCTACGGGCTGTGGCTGCGGCGAGGCCAGGTGGGCCGGGTCGCGGCGATGGTGCAGGTGGCGGGGGACGTGCTGATCGCCTCGGGCCTGGTGTCCATCACCGGCGGGGCGGACTCGCCGTTCAGCTTCACGTACTCGCTGGCCGTCATCGCCGCCTCCATCCTCCTGTCGCAGCGGGGGGCCTTCGTGACGGCGGCGGCGTGCTCGGGGGCGTATGGGGCCATCGTCCTCACGCACCTGCTGCGGCTGAGCGCGCATCCGCCCGCGGCCATGGTGGTGCGCTTCAGCTTCACCTTCGCCAGCAACGTCCTGGCGCACTTCCTGATCGCCGTGCTGGCCGGCTACCTCAGCCGGCAGCTGCTGGCGGCCGGTGGGCGGCTGTCGGCGAGCCAGGCGGACCTCAAGCGGCTGGCCACGCTCCACGAGCAGATCCTCGACAGCACGCCCTCGGGGCTGCTCACGTGCGAGGAGGACGGGAGCGTCACCTTCATCAACCGCGCGGCCCTGAGCATCCTCGGCCTGGAGGAGGGGGCGGTGAGCCACCGGCAGGTGCAGGAGCTGTTGCCCGGGCTGCCGGGGATGGAGCGGGTGCCGCGCTCCGAGCTGAAGGTGGAGACGCCGAAGGGGCCTCGCATCCTGGGGCTGACGCTGGCGCCGCTGGAGGGCACGGGCCGCGCCACGCGCCTCATCGTCTTCCAGGACTTGACGGCGCTGCGGCGCGCCGAGGACGAGCTGCGGCGGGCGGACCGGCTGGCGGCGCTGGGGACGCTGGCGGCGCAGCTGGCGCATGAGATTCGCAACCCGCTGGCGGCGATGCGCGGCTCGGCGCAGATGCTCGCGCAGGACGGCTCGGAGGATCCGGGGGTGTCGCGGCTGACGGCCATCCTGCTGCGCGAGTCGGACAGGCTCTCTCGGCTGGTGGAGGAGTTCCTGCGCTTCGCGCGGCCGCCGAAGCCGGTGCGCCGGGGGGTGGAGCTGGAGCAGCTCGTCCAGGAGACGATGGAGATGCTCCAGACGGATCCGCTCAGCCGGGGGGTGGAGCTGGAGATGGACCTGCGGCCGGTGTCGGCCACGGTGGATCCGGATCAGCTGCGGCAGGTGCTCCTCAACCTGGCGCGCAACGCCTTCGAGGCGGCGGGAGCGGGGGGGCGGGTGCGCGTGTCCCTGGCGGGGGAGGGAGGGATGGCGCGGCTGTGTGTGTGGGACTCGGCGGGGGCCATTCCGGAGTCACACCTGGGGCGTATCTTCGAGCCATTCTTCACCACGCGCAGTGGCGGGACGGGATTGGGGCTGGCTACGGCATACTCCATCGTGCGGTCGCACGAGGGCCGTCTCCAGGTGACGTCCACCCCCGAGGCGGGGACGGAGTTCACGGTGGAGCTGCCGCTGGCCGCGGAGGAGGTGCAGGGTGCACGTGCTAGTAGTGGATGACGAGCTGTCGATGCGCGAGTACCTCGAGATGCTGCTGGCGCGGGTGGGCTACCGCGTGAGCATCGCGGGGAACGAGAAGGCGGCCATCGAGACGCTCGGGGCCGGTGGCGTGGACGTCGTCATCTCCGACATGAAGCTGGGGACGGGCAGCGGGCTGAACGTGCTGAAGGCCGCGCGGGCGCTGTCGGCGCCGCCAGAGGTGATTCTCATCACGGCGTTCGGGACGCCAGCGGCCGCCGTGGAGGCGATGCGGGCGGGCGCCTACGACTACATCTGCAAGCCCTTCGACAACGAAGAGCTGAAGCTGCTGGTGCAGAAGGCCCTGGAGAAGCGGGGGCTGCGCGAGGAGAACCGGAACCTGCGCCGCTCGCTGAGCGGCATGCGCGGGCTGTGGGTGGGAGACAGTCCGGCGATGCAGGAGGTCTGGGCGCTGGTGGAGAAGGTGGCGCCCAGCCGCACCACGGTGCTCATCACCGGCGAGAGCGGCACGGGCAAGGAGCTGGTGGCGCGAGCGCTCCATCTGCGCAGCACGCGCGCGGGCGCGCCGTTCACGCCCGTCAACTGCGCGGCGCTCAACGAGGGCGTGCTGGAGAGCGAGCTGTTCGGCCATATCAAGGGCGCCTTCACCGGGGCGCAGACGGACCGCTCGGGCATCCTGGTCTCGGCGGGGGAGGGCACGGTCTTCCTGGACGAGATCGGCGAGGTGCCGATGTCCACGCAGGTGAAGCTGCTGCGCGTGCTGCAGGAGCGGCGGGTGAAGCCGGTGGGCAGCTCCACGGAGGTGCCCTTCCACGCGCGCGTGGTGGCGGCCACCAACAAGCGGCTGGAGGCGGAGGTGAAGGCCGGCCGCTTCCGCGAGGACCTGCTCTACCGCCTCAACGTCATCACCGTGGATCTGCCGCCGCTGCGCGAGCGCACGGGGGACATTCCGCTGCTGGCGCGCCACTTCCTGGCGCAGATGCGCGAGGAGCTGGGGCGGCCCAACCTGGACTTCTCGCCGGCGGCCATCCAGGTGCTGGAGAGCTACTCCTTCCCGGGCAACGTGCGGCAGCTGCAGAACATCGTCGAGCGTGCCGCCACGCTGGCGGACGTGGACGTACTGGGGCCGGAGACGCTGCCCTCGGCGCTGCGCGGAGAGCGGGAGCCGGAGCAGCAGGCGGCCGGCGCGGTGGAGCTGCCGAATGGCTTCTCGCTGGAGCGCCACCTGGATGATGCGGAGCGGCGCTACCTGCTGGCCGCGCTGCAGCGGGCGGGCGGCGTGAAGACGCGAGCGGCGGAGCTGCTCGGGCTGAGCTTCCGTTCCTTCCGCTACCGGGCCGCCAAGCACGGCCTGGGAGACCGAGAGGACGGCGGCGACTCCGGTCCGGCGTAGGCCCCGGAAGGGAGGGAGGGCTCTCGAGAGGCCCTCCCCGTTCGCCTTACTTGAAGTCGCGGCGCGAGAAGAGGATGACGGCGATGCCGATCATCACCGCGGCGTAGGCCACCGCGTAGAGCATGGAGGGCGCCAGCTCCGAGAAGGGCGTGGGTAGCTCGTACGTGGCCTGGACGCGGTAGTTGAGCCGCGAGAGGTTGGGCAGCGCGTAGTAGACGCCCTTGCCCACCCACTGGAGCAGGGGGCTGTCGGCCTTGCGCGACATCTCGTAGATGTCGCCGCCCAGGTGGCCGGCGAAGTACGCGCCGATCGTCACCGTGGCGGACACCATCTGGCTGGAGAAGCTGGACATCGCGAAGCCGATGCTGCTGAGCACCAGCAGCTCGAAGAAGAGCATGAAGATGGCGACGAGCTGGGCCTGGGTGAAGACCGTCCCATAGAGGGCGATCTGCCCGAAGAAGAGCAGCCCCATGGCCACCAGCAGCACTCCCAGCGTCAGCATGTTGCCGGCGAAGCGCGCGGTGAGGAACAGCCCGCGGGAGATGGGCTTGGAGACGATGAGGAAGAGCGTCTTGCGCTCGATCTCCCGGCTCAGCATGCCGCTGGACAGGAAGACGGCGAGCAGCACCAGCACGATGCTCATCACCCCGATGCCCACATCGGTGAGCACGCGGTCGAAGGTGGAGACGCTCAGGTTGGTGAGCAGCGTGGAGGCCACCAGGAGCCCGAAGGCGAAGGCGCCCACCACCACGGTGACGCGGTTGCGGCGGGCCTCCCGGAAGCCGTTGAGCGTGAGAGCAAGGAACGGCCGCATCATGACTGAATCTCTCCTCCGACAGTGCCGTGCTTGGCCTCGCTCATCGCCTGGAGGAACAGGTCCTCCAGCGAGAAGCGGGATGGCTGCAGCTTGGTGACGCGGCCGCCCGCGCTCAGCACGCTCTTGAGCAGCGGCTGCACGTGGGCATCTCCGGCGCGCACCAGCACGCGGTTGGTCAAGTCCTGCACCTGCTCGAGCGGGTGGCCCAGGCCGCGCAGCGCCTCCAGCGACAGGCCCTCGATGGTGAGCTCCACCTGCGGCACCTGCGTCGTGAGCAGCTCCTGCACGCTGCCCTCGCGCGCAAGCTTGCCGTTGACGAGCACCGCCACCCGGTTACAGAGCGCCTCCACGTCCGGGATGATGTGCGTGCAGAAGAGCACCGTGGTGCCGCGCTCGCGCTCCTGGAGGATGAGATCGCGGATCTCCCGCCGTCCCACCGGATCCAGGCCGCTGGTCGGCTCGTCCAGGATGAGCAGCTTGGGCCGGCCGACGATGGCCTGCGCCAGGCCGATGCGCTGCACCATGCCCTTGGAGTAGCGGCGGATCTGCAGGCCGCCGGTGCGGGCCATGCCCACCGCGCCCAGCACCTCCTTCACCCGCTGATCCAGGTCCTGCCCGCTCAGCCCCACGAGCTGGCCGGCCAGGCGGACGAACTCCTCGCCCGTGAGGTACTCGTACGGGGCGGGGTTCTCCGGCAGGAAGCCCACGTTGCGGCGGGCCTCCTTCGCGTCCGGCGCGTGCCCGAAGATGCGGGCCATGCCGCTCGTCGCCTGGACGAGGTTCATGAGGATCTTGATGGTGGTGGACTTGCCGGCGCCATTGGGGCCGAGCAGGCCATAGACCTGCCCGGGCTGGATGGAGAGGGTGAGGCCCTGAAGTGCCAGAACCCGCTTGTTCATCCAGAAGCCCAGCCGATACGTCTTCGACAGGTCCCGGGTCTCGATGGCTAGCGTGTCGGGAGCGCTCATGGGGTGTTTTGGGCTGCGTCCTGTTGTTGCTGCTGTTGCTTCTGAAGCTTCTTGTCGAACTCCGGCGGCCGCAGGCGGACGCGCCTCATGCTGGAGTAGCTCTTTCCGTCCGGCTCGAAGCCGATGTAGCCGCCCATGGGATCGGGGGGAATCTCCGGCAGGTCTCCCTTGGCCACCAGCTCCGACATCGTCGCGGGCATCCGGCCCTCGCGCTTCTTGAAGGCCGCGATGGCGTCGTCCACCTTCACCAGCAGCTGCTCGAGCTGGATCTCCGCGACGCGCTCCTCGAACATCTCGCGCATCTCCGGATCCGTCTCGTTGTCTCGGAACGCCTCCACCAGCGCGAGCGCGGCGTCGAAGCGGCGGTTGAACGCCAGCATGCGCGAGGCGAACTCCGGCACGTACTTGTTCCGGTTGGGCAGCGTGGCGGCGATGCGCAGGTGCTCGGCGGCGGCCTCGTGCTCCTCGAAGAAGTAGCTCAGGTTGTAGGCGAGGAACAGGCGCAGGTTGGCGTCCTCGGGGAACTGCTTCACGCCCTTCTCGAGGATCTTCCGCGCCTCCGCCGTGTTCACCCACTGCTCACGGCCCAGGTTCGTGGGGATGGTGTTGCCCGCGTACTGGTAGACCTTGTGGAACTTCGGGTCCAGGTCGGTGACGAGGTCCGCGTAGTAGAAGAGGTCCAGGTACCGGGTGGGGTCCTTGCTCTCGCTGCCACGGCCGGCGGCCTGGATGGCCTGCAGCCAGTAGTAGTCCGTCACGAGCGAGCGCTGTCCGGCACCCAGCACGCGCAGCATCTCGAGGCGGGGGAGCAGGGGGGCCCGGTAGGGACCGCGGGGTGGGTCTCGGGGAGGCTCCGAGAGCGCGACCACGGTCCCAAGTCCAGAGAGGATGATCGCCAGTGTCAGGAGGGACTTCATGGCTTTGTGTGCCGCACACTACCGGCGGGGCGCGCAGCAGACCAGAGGGAGCTCAATCCGCAAGAAGCGTTCGGTTGCCTAGTCGCAGTTGACGTCGTTGTTGACGTTGAACGGCTCGCCGGCGGCAACATTCTCGGCAACGCCACCCGTCGTGGGGCACGCAGGGGTGAGCTGTCCATCCGATGACGAGACCAGCCAGGTGTCCGCCGAATCGGTAGGGGTGTTGTCTACATCTCCCGCCGCGAAGCCCAGGAAGTCCCAGTTCTCGCCCGTGCCGCGCAGGCCGGGCGACATGGCCAGGCCGTTCTGGGTGGCCTTGGTGTTCCAGGTGGCGGACAGCGGAGAGACCCAGGTGAAGGTCGGCGGGAAGGAGGTGAACTTGAAGGTGTCCACCCCGACGCAGTCATCATTGGGGTTCTGGACGATGTTGACGGTGGTCCGATCCTCCACGGTCGTGCAGGGATCGTTCATGTGGTAGCTGTAGCGGTTGCCACGCTCGGGCGAGAAGCCCGGGACGCGGATCTCCGGGTTGGGCCGCTTGGACAGTGTGCGGAACCCGGTGAACAGCGTCTTGAGGTTGGAGTTGGCCTCGGACTGCCTTGCGCGTGCCTGGAATCGCAGGAAGTTCGGAATGGCGATGGCCGCCAGGATGCCGATGATGGCAACGACGATCATCAACTCGATCAGCGTGAAGCCGCGCGAACTCTGCCGGGGCATGCGGAGGTCCTCCCAAACAAAAACAGGCCGGGATGAACGATCATCCCGGCCTGTTCAGACATGTTCAGCGATGCGCTGAAATCAGTCGCAGTTCACGTCGTTGTAGATGTTGAACGGCTCGCCGGCGGCGACGTTCTCGGCGGCGCCCGTGGCAGGGCAGGTCGCCTGGAGCTGGCCGTCGGAGGAAGCGATGGACCAGGTGTCAGCCTTGTCGTTGGCCGGGGTGTTGTCCACGTCGCCCGCGCCGTAGGCGAGGAAGCACCAGTCGTCCTGGCTGCCGTGGATACCGGACTGAACGGCCATGCCGTTGGTGGTGCACTTGGTGTTCCAGGTCGCGCCGCCCAGGGCCTCAACCGTGAACGTCTGGGGGAACGAGGTGAACTTGAACTGGTCCACGCCGATGCAGGTGTCGGTGTTGTTCTGCACCGCGTTCACCTGGCTGCGGTCCTCGACGGAGGCGCAGTTGTCCTCGAGGTGGTAGCTGTAGCGGTTGCCGCGCTCAGGAGCGAAGCTGGTCGCGCGGATGGCCGCGGGGGGCTTGCGCTGCTGGGTCCGCAGACCCGTGAAGAGGCTCTTGAGGTTGGTGTTCACCTCGGACTGGCGCGCACGGGCCTGGAACCGGATGAAGTTCGGGATCGCGATGGCCGCGAGGATGCCGATGATCGCCACCACGATCATCAGCTCGATGAGGGTAAAGCCACGGTTGCGACGGGTCTGGGTCATATCTGCTGCTCCTTGCAGTCGGCGAGGACTGGGGGTGAACGACAGGCTCAGTCATAGCAAGGGAAGGGCCACCCACGCCAGATCTGCTAAGTGGGCTGATCTCCTGGAATGGGGCCCAGGGGTGCCGGATCACGTCAGGCGGTGATCGACAAAATTTGGCACCCAGCGACGAATTTGGGCACCCGGACCAGAGAGGCTAGCCTCGGAAACCGCGCTATGGCTCAGGAGCTACCGCCCTTTTTCTTCTCTCTGCTGACGGTCTGGCTCTTCGTATTGGGCCTGTGCGTCGGCAGTTTCTTGAATGTCGTCATTGCCCGCGTGCCGCACGGAGAAAGCGTCGTCCATCCGCGCTCCCGCTGCCCGAAGTGTGGGCACTCGTTGTCCTGGTACGAGAACATTCCACTCATTTCGTGGCTGGCCTTGAGGGGCCGCTGCCGGAACTGCAAAGCCCCCATCTCTATTCGCTACCCTTTAGTGGAGCTGCTCGTCGGCCTGCTCTTCCTGGCGTGCGTGCGGCGCTTCGACTTCACCTGGGAGCTCGTCTCCGCGCTGGTGCTCGTCTCGCTGCTGGTGCCGCTCACCTTTATTGATCTGGAGCACTGGATTCTCCCCTTCTCCCTCACCATCCCGGGGATCGTCGCCGGAGTGGCGCTGGCCGTACCCAGGGGGATGGAGGCGCTGCGGGACGCGGCCCTGGGCGCCGGGGTGGGATTCCTGGCCTTCCGCCTGATGGAGTACCTGGGCTGGAAGATGTTCAAGAAGGAGGCGCTCGGGGGCGGCGACAAGTTCCTGGTGGCGCTGCTGGGCGCGTTCCTCTCATGGCGGGCGCTGCTGGGCATCCTCTTCCTCTCCTCTCTCCAGGGGGCGGTGGTGGGCGTGCTGTTGATTGCGCTCACCGGCCGGGCGGGCCCTCGCGCCGAGCCCGAGCCTGGGAAGCAGGGCACTCCGGGGCCGGAGGCTCCCGAGGCAGCAGCTCCCGAGGCAGCAGCCCCCGAGGAGGAGCCGCCCGAGCCCGAGCTGACGATGACGTGGGAGTTCACGAAGCCGGGCATCCCGCTCTGGAAGCGGCTGCTGCTGGTGCCCTGGTGCCTGCTCGTCCAGCCCATCCCGGACGAGCCGAAGGACGAGGCCGGGGAGGAGATCGACTGGGTGCCGGGCAAGACGAACATCCCCTTCGGGCCGTGGCTGGCGCTGGCGGGCCTGGAGCTGCTGCTGATGACGCCGTGGCTGGCCCGGGTGCTGCCGCCGCAGTTCGCGCTGCTGCTGGGGGGCATGCGGTGAGCGGGGCTCGGACGAGATGAAGTGGCGCATCGCCAGCGTGGCCTTTCTGCTGGCCTCGCTCACCACGGGGCTCTCGTGGCTCACACTCCAGCCGGTGCTCATCCAGCTGGTGGAAGTGGTGCGCAGACTGGCCCCTCCGGGCAGCCCCGAGGCCGAGACGCTCTCTCGCGTGCGGGGCTTCCTTCCCTTCGCGCTGGGGTTGGATCTGCTCCTGCTGGGCGCGCTGGTGTACTTCATCCTGGACTTCACCGTGGGCCGCCCGCTGCGCAGCACGGAGGCGGCGGTGGAGCAGCTCGGGCGGCTCGAGCTGGACCTGGCCCCGGTGTCCCAGGGCGGGCCCCTGCTGTCGCGCATCCAGAGCGCGCTCAACCGCATGGCCGAGGCGCTGCGCCTGGAGCAGGCCAAGACGCGCTCGCAGCTCGAGGCGCTCCAGCAGGCCAACGCCCGGCTCTCGCGAGCCCAGACGGAGCTGGTGTCCGCCGAGCGCCTGGCCACCGTGGGCAAGCTGGCCGCGGGCGTGGCGCACGAGGTGGGCAACCCGCTGGCCGGCATTCTCGGCTACCTGTCCCTGGCGCGCATGCGGGCCCCCACGCCCGAGCTGAAGGACTACCTGCAGCGCATCGATCACGAGGTGCAGCGCATCGACGGCATCGTCCGGGGGCTGCTGGACCTGGGGCGCCCGAAGCCCGCCACGCTGACGCCCGTGGACGTGAGCCAGGTGGTGGAGACGTGCGTGAAGCTGGTGCGCGCCGGGCCGGAGCTGTCCCAGGTGAAGGTGGACTTCGCGCTCGAGCCAGGGCTGCTGGCGCGCGCGGACGCGGGCCCGCTGTCGCAGATCGTCATCAACCTCATGCTCAACGCCGCGCAGGCCATGGGAGGGGAGGGCGGTGTGCGCGTCTCCACCCGGCGCGAGGGTAGCGAGGTGCGGCTGGAGGTGGAGGACACCGGCCCGGGCATCCCCGCGGACGTCATGCCGCGCCTCTTCGAGCCCTTCTTCACCACGAAGGAGGGCAAGGGCACGGGGCTGGGACTCGCGGTGTCCATGCACCTGGCGCAGAGCATGGGCGGCCGGCTCACCGCGGAGAACGTTCCGGGCGGCGGCGCTCGCTTCTGCGTCCACCTGACGGCCCCATGAATCGAGAACTCCCTTTCGTCAGGGCGCTGGGGGATGATGAGGCTCCGGCCTGATCATGCCCACCTTCCGCTCCATTCTCGTCGCCGACGACGAGCCGTCCATCCGCCATGTCCTCACCCTGGTGCTCACCGAGCACGGGTACGAGGTCCGCGCCGTCGCCGACGGCGAGGAGGCCGTGCGCGAGCTGTCCGCGCGCAGCTACGACGTGCTGCTGTGTGACGTGCGCATGCCCAAGCGCGACGGCCTGTCCGTGCTGCGCCAGGCCAAGGCCGAGCACCCCGGCCTCACCGTGCTGGTGATGAGCGCCTACGGCTCCCAGGAGCAGGCGCTCGAGGCGGTGGGCTCCGGGGCGTACGACTACGTCCAGAAGCCCTTCAAGCCCGAGGAGATCGTCTTCGTCCTGCGCAAGGCCGAGGAGCGCGAGCGGCTGCTGCGCGAGAACCGGCGCCTGAGGACGGCCGCGGCGCCTCCGCCCGAGCGCATCCTCGGCGACAGCGAGGGCCTCAAGGCGGTGCTGCGCCAGGTGGACCGGCTCGCGCCCGTGAACACCACCGTCCTCATCACCGGCGAGAGCGGCACCGGCAAGGAGCTCATCGCCCGGGCGCTCCACGAGCGCTCGCCGAGGGCCTCTCACCCCTTCGTCGCCGTCAACTGCGGCGCCATCCCCGCCGGCCTCATCGAGAGCGAGCTGTTCGGCCACGCCAAGGGCGCCTTCACCGACGCGCGCACCGCCAAGCAGGGCCTCTTCAGCGAGGCCGACAGCGGCACGCTCTTCCTGGACGAGGTGGGCGAGCTGCCGCTGCCGGCCCAGGTCAAGCTGCTGCGCGTACTCCAGGAGGGGGAGATCCGCCCGGTGGGCGAGAGCCGCGCCGAGCGCGTGGACGTGCGCGTCATCGCCGCGACGCTGAGGGATCTCGGCAAGCTGGTGGAGAAGGGCGAGTTCCGAGAGGACCTCTACTACCGCCTCAACGTGGTGAACCTGCGGATGCCGCCCCTGCGCGAGCGCCGCGAGGACGTCCCCCTGCTGGCGCGCGCCTTCATCCACCGCTTCAACCGGCAGCTCAACCGCGAGCCGCCCGTGGAGGGCCTCAGCCCCGAGGCCGAGGCGCTCCTGGGCGCCTACGGCTGGCCCGGCAACGTGCGCGAGCTGGAGAACGCCATGGAGCGCGCCGTGCTCCTGGCGGATGGGCCCCACATCCTCCCCTCCAACCTCCCCGAGCGGCTCTGGACGGCTCCCCAGCCGGCTGCCGGCTCACCTGCCGTGCAACAGGCCGGTAGCGACCTGTCCCTCAAGCGCGCCATGCGAGAGCTGGAGGAGACATACATCCGCGCAGCTCTGCGCCGGACCCGTGGCAACCGTACCCGCGCCGCGGAAGTCCTGGACATCAGCCATCGCGCGCTCCTGTACAAGATCAAGGAGTACGGAATCGATCCGGACGCCGAGGCCGAGAAGGGCAGCTGAGCGTCCGGCGGAGCACACTGTGGGGATTTGACGGCGCGCGTCCCAGGCCAGAAAATCGGCAGTCGCGGCGTTACGAGGGGAGCGGCCGAAGGGTACCTGTTCGTGCCCGACCGGCCGCGGAGCGAGCGGGCGCCGGTCAACTTTTAGGCGGGGTTGCGCGCTGATGCTACGCTGGCGCCCTCTCCACGGGAGAACTGCATGGCGAAGGGCAAACTGGCACTCGGTCTGGATATCGGATCGACCTCTGTGAAGATGATCCTCCTCAAGGAACAGCGCAAGCGCGGCGAGGTCGGCTACGCGCTGCAGAGCTTCGGCATGAAGCCGCTGCCTCCGGAGGCCATCGTCGACGGCGCGCTGATGAACTCCACCGCCATCGTTCAGGCGGTGCAGGAGCTGATGAACGAGCTGAAGGTGAAGAACAAGGAGGTCGCCATCGGCGTCTCCGGCCACTCGGTCATCATCAAGAAGATCCAGATGCCCCGCATGAGCCAGGAAGAGCTCGAGGAGAGCATCCAGTGGGAGGCGGAGCAGTACATCCCCTTCGACGTCAAGGACGTGAACATCGACACGCAGATCCTCGACGCGGGCGCCAATGACGCCACCGGCCAGATGGATGTGCTGCTGGTGGCCGCCAAGAAGGACATGATCAACGACTACACCACCGTGGTCTCCGAGGCGGGACTTGCCCCGGTGGTGGTGGACGTGGACGCCTTCGCCGTCCAGAACATGTTCGCCGCCAACTACGACATCCCCGAGAAGGAGACCGTGGTCCTCATCAACGCGGGCGCCTCGGTGGTGAACATCAACATCATCGCCAACGGCATCACCGTCTTCACCCGCGACGTGACGATCGGCGGCAATCAGTTCACCGAGGAGATCCAGAAGCAGCTCAACGTCTCCTACGAGGAGGCCGAGGCGCTGAAGATCGGCGGCAACCGCAACGACGCGGACGCCGTGGTGCCTCAGGACGTGGAGCGCGTGCTGACCAGCGTCGCCGAGCAGGTGGCCGGTGAGATCCAGCGCTCGCTGGACTTCTACGCGGGCACCGCCGCCGACGCCAACTTCAGCAAGGTGTTCCTGTCCGGCGGCACCGCGAAGATCCCCGCGCTGTTCAAGACCATCGAGGCGCGCGTGGGCGTTCCGGTCGAGATCCTCAACCCGTTCCGGAAGATCGAAGTCGACAACCGCAAGTTCGATCCGGCCTTCATCATGGACGTGGCTCCCATGGCGGCCGTGGCGGTGGGCCTGGCGCTGCGCCGTCCGGGCGACAAGCTGAACTGAGACCCCTCTCTCCCTGATTATCGAAGGAACCGACGCATATGATGATCCGCATCAATCTGTTGCCCGTCCGGGTGACGAAGAAGCGAGAGATGGGCAGGCAGATCCTGGTCCTCTTCGCCATCATTCTGGTGGGCGCGTTCGTGGGTAACTACATGTGGTACGCGGACCGCAAGGCGGAGTTCGACCAGAACGCCCAGGGCATCGCCCAGGTCAAGGCGAAGATCACCGAGCTCGAGAAGGTCATCGGCGAGGTGAGCAAGATCAACGACCGCAAGGCCGAGGTGGAGAAGAAGCTCGGCGTGCTGGACAACCTGCGCAAGGGCCGCGCCGGCCCGGTGAAGATGATGGACGCGCTGGCCTCGTCCATTCCCAAGAAGCTGTGGCTCAAGGGCTTCACCGAGGAGAAGGGCGGCGTGAAGATCTCCGGAGCGGCCATCAGCCATGACGAGGTCGCCGAGTTCATGAGCAACCTGGGCCACATGGTGTGGACGCCCAAGGGCATGGGCCGCCTGGTGGAGTCTCGCAAGGACTCGCCCACCTCGCGCGTGGAGCTGCTCACCCCCGACGCCGCCATCGAGGAGTTCCCGGTGTCCGCGGTGAAGACGTTCTTCACCAACATCGAGCTGAAGGACGCGGTGCAGAAGACGTCCGGCAGCAGCAGCGACCCGAACTCGTTCCCCACGGTCGAGTTCAACATCAACCTTTCGGCCAACTACGCCATCTGAGAGGACCTGGCATTCATGGAACAGTACCTGGACAAGATTGCCAAGGCTCCGGCCGGCGTGAAGTACGGCGGCCTGGCCGCGGCGGTGGTGTTGCTCACGGCCGCCAACTTCTTCGCCCTCATCCAGCCGACCGAGGCGCAGATCAAGCAGCAGGTGGAGCAGCGCCGCAAGCTGGACACCGACCTGGCCGAGAAGAGCGAGATCGCCCAGAACCTCAACGAGCGCCGGCGCGAGATGGACGTGCTGGAGCAGAAGCTCGCCGAGGCGCTCACCGAGCTGCCCGAGAAGAAGGAGATCGACGAGCTGCTCGCGCAGATCAACGACATCGGCAAGAAGTCCGGTCTCGAGATCGCTCGCGTGGAGCCGGGCAAGGAGGCGCCGGGCGAGTTCTTCGCGCGCATCCCCATCAAGATGACGGTGAGCGGCAACTACCATGAGATCGCCATGTTCATGCAGGAGATCGCGAACATGCGCCGCATCGTGAACGTGAACGGGATCGACCTCGGCAAGCCGACGGTGAAGAACGAGAAGGTCATCCTGCAGAGCTCCTTCGTGGCGACGACGTTCCGGTTCGTGGAGCAACCGAAGACCGTTGATCCGAAGCAAAAAGGCCAGAAAGTTGCGCCGCCCAAGAAATAGGGTGACAAGAGGAACCAGAGGATGAAGACGCTCAAGTTCAAGATGACTACGGTTGCGCTGGCCTTGACGCTGGCCGCCTGCGGGGGCAAGCAGTCCGCCGCCCCCAGGCCGCCGCCGCCCAAGCCGCCCGCGACGACCGCGGCCGCGCCGAAGGACGCGCAGGCCGAATCCTCCGTCAATTACTCGTACAACCCGGTGGGCAAGCGCGACCCGTTCCGCAGCCCGCTGGAGGAGCTGGGTCGCTCGCGTAACGAGGGGCAGGTGCAGCAGTGCGGCGAGCCGCTGTGCGCGTGGGACCTCGATCAGCTCAAGCTGGTGGCCGTCGTCACGGGCGACGCCAACCCGATCGCGATGGTGGAGGACCCGCTCGGACGCGGGCATGTCGTGCGCCGCAATGCACGCATGGGAAGGCAAGGGGGCAGGGTGACCCAGATCCTTCGGGACTCGGTGACGGTGACCGAGTACATCCCGACGGAGGGAAAGGTCATCCCCAATCCCGTGAGCCTCCAGCTCAAGCAGGATAACAAGCGGGACCCGATGTACGACTTGTCCACGGGCAAGAACTGGGAGTAGCGCCGACGGGCCGGCAGCTCAGCCCGATTCCAACTTGTAGAGGGGTAGCATGCTCGGGAAGAGCGATGTGACGAGGGGCAAGTGGATGATTGCGGCCGCGTTTGCGGTCGCAATCTTGGGCGCCAGGGCCGAAGGCGCCGAACTCAACACGCTGAAGGACCTGAAGGTCATCCCGACAGGTTCTGGCGCTCAAGTGGTCGTCGCGGGGACCCGCCCGCCGACCTTCACCGTGTTCCGGCTCAGTGGGCCGGAGCGGCTGGTGGTCGACCTCTCGTCGACGGACGCCACGGGAATCAAGGGGCACCACGATGGAGCCGGCCCTGTGTCGGGCATCGTGGCCTCCCAGTTCTCGGACGAGCGCGCGAGCGTGGGCCGGGTGCTGGTGGCGCTCGACAAGGCCTCCCAGTACGACGTGCGCGCCGACGGCAACCGGGTGATCATCTCGGTGGACGGCGCCACGGTGGAGGCCATCACCGCCAAGGCGGACAAGCTCGAGGCCAGCCCGCAGGCGCCTCAGGCCCAGCCCGCCCCGGCCATCGCCCAGGCGCCGGCCGAGAAGGCTCCGGCTCCGCTGGCCGAGAAGGCTCCGGAGAAGGCGCCGGTGGCCGAGAAGGCTCCGGCCGTCGCTCAGGCGCCCGCGCCCGCGCCCGCCACGCCGGCTCCGGTGGTGGCGCAGGCCTCCGCGCCCCAGGCCGCCCCGGTGGTGGTGGAGGCCGGTGAGCCGCAGTCGGCTCCCGCGGCCGCGCTGCCCGAGAACGTGGTGGCGGCCGAGGCCGACGAGCGCGAGGTGGCGCACCCGGCCAGGCGCATCACGGGCATCACCTTCGCTCGCGACACGCTGGCCGTCCGCACCGACGGCGAGGTCGCCCGCTACGAGGTGCTCGAGCTGGCGGATCCGCCGCGCCTGGCGGTGGACGTCTACGGCGTGGATCTGTCCGCCAAGACGCCGCGCGTCCACGGCAAGACGCTGAAGGGCCTGCGCGTCGGCGCCCACGCGGAGAAGGTCCGCCTGGTGCTGGACGTGCCGGGCGGCATGCCCACCTACCGCGTGGATCGCGCCAGGCGCGGCCTGGAGATCCTCCTGGGCGCCGCGGTGGCCCGCAAGGCTCCGCCCGCGTCCGCTCCCGCCGAGGAGCCTCGCGAGCTGGTGGCCGAGAGCGCTCCGCTGCGCCCGGCGACCGCCTCCGCCGAGCCCGCGTCGTCCGCGGTGGTGGACGTCAAGGAGCTCACCTTCGACGAGAGCGACGGCGGCGGCCGCGTGCAGCTCAAGATGTCCGGCCCGGCCACATGGAAGGTGGACCGTCCGGATCCCCGCAGCGCGGTGCTGACGCTGGACAATGCCCGCCTGCCGCGCAAGCTGGAGCGCAGCCTGGACACCAGCGCGCTGAGCACCCCGGTGAAGATGATCAGCGCCTTCACGGTGCCCGGCGAGGGCAACCGCGTGCGCGTGGTGGTGGCGGCTGACGGCGCCATCGAGGAGTCGGTCATCCAGAGCGGCGGAGCGCTGAGCTGGAACCTGTCGGTGCAGGGCGTGAAGACGGAGCAGGTGGCCGTCACGCAGCGCACCGCCGGCTTCACCGCCGAGGCGCCGGCCTACGCCGCCGAGGGCGCGCCCCAGCAGGCCCGCTACCGCGGCAAGCGCGTGTCCTTCGAGTTCAAGGACATCGACATCCAGAACCTGCTGCGCGTCATCGCGGAGATCTCGAAGAAGAACATCGTGGTCGCCGACGACGTGAGCGGCAAGGTGACGATCCGCCTGCGCAACGTGCCCTGGGACCAGGCGCTGGACCTCATCCTGCGCACCAAGAACCTGGGCAAGGAGGAGGTGGGCAACATCATCCGCATCGCCCCGCTGAAGACCCTGGAGGAGGAGGCGCGCCTGCGCCACGAGCGCAAGAAGTCCCTGCAGCAGCAGGAGGACCTGCTCGTCAACCTCATCCCGGTCAACTACGCGGTGGCCAACGAGATGTCCCAGCGCGTGAAGGACATCCTGTCCGAGCGTGGTTCGGTGTCGGTGGACACGCGCACCAACGTCCTCATCGTGAAGGACGTGCGCGCCAACATCGAGAAGGTGCGCGCCCTGGTGCGCAACCTGGACACCCAGACGCCGCAGGTGCTCATCGAGAGCCGCATCGTCGAGGCGACGACTTCCTTCACCCGCCAGATCGGTGTGCAGTGGGGCGGTCGTGGCCAGGCCAACGCGGCCACCGGCAACACCACGGGCCTCATCTTCCCGAACTCGGTGAACGTGTTCGGTTCCGCGCCGGGCCAGGAGCCCCAGGGCTTCGACGTCGACCCGAACTTCGCCGTCAACCTGCCGGCGGCGACCAACCTCGGTATCGGTGGCGCGCTCGGCATGACGTTCGGCTCGGCCGGCGGCGCGCTGCAGCTCAACCTGCGTCTGTCCGCCGCGGAGAACGAGGGCTACGTGAAGACGATCTCCGCGCCCAAGGTGACCACGCTGGACAACAACACGGCGCGCATCAGCCAGGGCGTGTCCATCCCGTTCAGCCAGACGTCGGCCCAGGGTACCAACACCATCTTCGTCGAGGCGCGTCTGTCGCTCGAGGTGACGCCGCACATCACCCAGGACGGCAGCATCCTCATGAACATCACCGCCCAGAACAACCAGCCGGACCCGGCGAACACGGGCGCCAACGGTCAGCCCGCCATCCAGCGCAAGGAGGCCCAGACGCAGGTGCTCGTCAAGGACGGCGACACCACGGTCATCGGCGGCATCTACGTGCGCCGTGGCAGCACCGCGACCGCGGCCATCCCGTTCCTGTCGAAGATTCCGGTGCTGGGCTACTTCTTCCGTCAGGAAACGGAGCGTGACGATCGGCAGGAGTTGCTGATCTTCATCACTCCTCGCATCCTCAACCGGCAGACCATCGCGCAGTCCCTGTGAGCCGGGGCCCGCACACAATGGAGTCGATTCCTATGAAGCGCCTGTTGGTCATCGCGATCCTCTCGGCCGCCGCGACGGCCTGTGTCGAAGGCAACAACCCGGTCCAGCTCATCGGGGCCAGGCCGCTCAGCGCCACCGAGTGCGGCACGCGGGCGGGCGACATCGACCAGTACCGCGGCTCGTTGGACTTCGCCCTCAGCAAGCACTACTACATGACCTTTGGTCTGTACTCTCCGCTGAACCAGGAGCAGTCCACGGTCGGTACGGGCTTCATCGGTGAGGAGATCGTCTACAACTACGAGTCGCTGGGCGTGAAGGGCAGCTTCAAGGAAGAGACGCTGCCCATCTACTTCGTGGTGGGCGCGGGCGCGGACCCGGATGAGTCCTTCATCGCCGTGGATCTGATCGGCGCGGATGCGCGCACCAAGCTGGAGTCGCTGGTGCCCGCCGAGCCGGACGTCATGACGCTGCTGGCGACCATCAAGATCAAGGGCAAGCTGGCCTCCGGCCGGGGCGTGGAGACCAACGAGGTGACCTACCCCATCGAGCTCACTCGGGGGGTGGGGTGCCTGGAGAACCAGACCGCCAGGCCGACGGCGGACTTCCCGTGCGCCAACCCCGGTCAGGACGGCGCCCCGTACGTGTGCCAGTAGGCTTGACGGGCTCCTCTTCTTTGCCTAAGCGCACCCCGCCATGTCCTTCCGCGCACACCTAGAGTCGGTGGTCAATCAGGTCGACGGTGCCCTTGCGTGCAGTGTGATGGGCTTCGACGGCATCTCCGTGGAGACGTACCAGAAGGACGAGGCGGGGGAGCTGGAGCTCAACGGCGCCTGGGTCGAGTATGCCAACCTGCTCACCCAGCTGAAGAACGCCGCGGACGTGCTCAAGACGGGCGCCGTCACCGAGCTGAGTGTCAACAGCGAGAAAGTGTTGACCATCATCCGCATGGTGTCGCCCGAGTACTTCCTGGTGCTGGCGCTCAAGGCGGAGGGCAACTACGGCAAGGGCCGCTACGTGCTGCGGGTCACCGCGCCGAAGGTCCGCGCCGAGCTGTAAGGCGGGCAGGCGCTCGACGCGCCGCCCCACCGCTTTCCCCTTTCCAAAGGGGAGTTCCATCGGCTAGACACCCCGGACTTTTTCAGCAGTCCGAAGGAGCTGTTCCCATGGCCGGTGTCATTGATACCTCCGAGTTCCGCAAGGGCCTCAAGATCGAGATCGACGGCGAGCCGTTCGAGATCGTCGACTTCCAGCACGTCAAGCCGGGCAAGGGCGCCGCCATCGTGCGCACCTCCATCCGCAGCCTCATCTCGGGCCGCCTGCTGACACCGACGATGAAGTCGGGCGACAAGGTGGGCCGGCCGGACATCGAGGAGAAGGAGATGCAGTACCTCTATGTCCAGGGAGAGGACTTCTACTTCATGGACACCCGCAACTACGAGCAGACCTTCCTCAGTGAGAAGGAGCTCGGGGATGCGAAGAACTACCTGAAGGAGAACATCAACGTCTCGGTGCTCTTCTACAACGGGAAGGCCATCGGCGTGACGCTGCCCAACTCGGTGGACCTGAAGGTCACCAAGTGCGATCCGGGCGTGCGCGGCGACACGGTGTCCGGCGCGCTGAAGCCGGCCACGCTCGAGACGGGCTACACGGTCAACGTCCCGCTCTTCATCAACGAGGGGGACATCCTGAAGATCGACACGCGCGACGGGAAGTACCTCACGCGCGTGGCCACCGGGGGATAGTCCGGGCAGCTGCCCGGGTCGGGAGGGGACGCATGGCGACGAAGCGCAAGGCAACGCGGCCCGAGGGCGAGCCCACGCCGGCCGGTGGTAGCGGCCGCGAGCCGGGGGCGACGTCCCTGGACGTGGAGGCGCTGCGGCAGATCGTGGAGATGCTGGAGGCCTCGGACGTGACGAGGCTGGTGTGGCAGCGAGGCGAGGAGCGGCTGTACATCCGCCGCGGCCACGGGCCCGCGCCCACCATCGTCCACCAGGCCGCTCCGGTGAGCCCGTCGGTGAGCCCGGTGACGGTGCCGGCGGTGGAGTACGCGGCGCCTGCTCGGGCGGCGGCTCCCGCGGCGGCCCCGGCGGCGGCTCCCGCGGCGGCTCCGGCCAAGCCGGCCGAGAAGCCCGGCCACCTGGTGACGAGCCCCTTCGTGGGCACGTTCTACCGGACGCCCGCCCCGGACCAGCCTCCCTTCGTGGAGGTGGGCTCGGTGGTGAAGAAGGGCCAGGTGCTCTGCATCATCGAGGCGATGAAGCTGATGAACGAGATCGAGGCCGACGTGCCCGGGCGCGTGGCCGAGATTCTGCTGGAGAACGGCCACCCGACGGAGTTCGGTCAGGCGCTGTTCCGCATCGAGCCGGCGTAGTCCGTCAGGCCGGCCACGCGCCGGCCGCGGGGCCCACGAGGAGGGCAGGGCGTGTTCAAGAAGGTGCTGATTGCCAACCGCGGGGAGATTGCCCTGCGGGTCATCCGCGCCTGCCGGGAGCTGGGCATCGCCACGGTGGCGGTGCACTCCACGGCGGATGCCAACGCGCTGCACGTGCGCTTCGCCGACGAGGCGGTGTGCATCGGCCCTCCGCCGTCCAAGGAGAGCTACCTCAACATCCCGCAGCTGCTGTCCGCCGCGGAGATTACTCGCGCGGACGCCATCCACCCCGGCTACGGCTTCCTCTCGGAGAACGCCGAGTTCGCCGAGGTGTGCGAGAACTGCAAGATCCGCTTCATCGGCCCGCGCCCGGAGATGCTGCGGCTGATGGGCAACAAGGTGCGCGCCAAGCAGGCCGCGCGCGAGGCGGGCATCCCGCTGCTGCCCGGCAGCACCGGCGTGGTGAAGGATCCGAAGGAAGCGGAGGCCATTGCCCGCGAGATCGGCTTCCCCGTCATCATCAAGGCGGCGGCGGGCGGCGGCGGCAAGGGGATGAAGATCGTCCGCGAGCCCGGCGCCCTGGTGCAGGCGTTCTCCACGGCGGCGGCCGAGGCGGTGGCCAGCTTCAACAACGGCGACCTCTACATCGAGCGGTACGTGGAGAAGCCGCGCCACATCGAGATCCAGATCGCCGCGGACGAGCACGGCAACGTCATCCACCTGGGTGAGCGCGAGTGCTCGGTGCAGCGGCGGCACCAGAAGCTGATTGAGGAGAGCCCGTCGCCGGCGCTCACCCCGGAGCTGCGCGAGAAGATGGGGCGCACCTCCGTCGAGGCGATGCAGAAGCTGCGCTACAACAACGTGGGCACCATCGAGTACCTGCTGGACGAGCGCGGCCAGTTCTACTTCATGGAGATGAACACCCGCATCCAGGTGGAGCACCCCGTGACGGAGCTCGTCACCGGCGTGGACCTGGTGCGCGAGCAGATCCGCATGGCCTATGGCCACCCGCTGCGCTTCAAGCAGTCGGACATCCAGATGCGCGGCGCCGCCATCGAGTGCCGCGTCAACGCCGAGGATCCCGTCACCTTCGCGCCCTGGCCCGGCCGCATCACCGGCTACAGCGTGCCGGGCGGGTATGGCGTGCGTGTGGACTCCGCTGCGTATGAGAACTACACCGTGCTCCCGTACTACGACAGCCTGCTGGCCAAGCTGATCGTCCACGCGGAGGACCGGGAGACGGCCATCAAGCGGATGCAGCGGGCGCTCGGGGAGTACGTGGTGGAGGGCATCCGCACCAACATTCCCTTCCACCGGGCCGCCCTGGCGGACGAGAACTTCCAGGAAGGCCAGTACGACACCCGCTTCGTGGAGCGCCTGCTGGCCAGTGAGACGGGCACCCACCGCCTCAAGAAGGCCATCGAAGAGACGCCCTGAGCCCGCCTGCCCGGCGTCCGCTCGCGCAACCCCCTGATCCGCCTTGGGGCCGGGGGTGGCGATTTCTTGACCCGCGAGAGCGGATTCCGTTAGCCTCCAGTTTCCCTCGCTGGATCCCTGAAGGACGCAGGAAACCCCGAAGTTCCAAGGGGTTAGCCCAGTCGGAAGCCCTGCTCGATGGACAAGAACAAGATCATCGAAGCCGCCGCGAAGCTCGTCGCGAAGGGCGCCTACGACAAGGCCATCAAGGAGTACCAGAAGGTCCTCGAGGTGGACGCGAAGGATGTGCGCGTCCTGCAGAAGATGGGGGAGCTGTACCAGAAGAAGAACGACAACCCCCAGGCGGCGCACTACTTCACCAAGGTTGCCGAGAGCTACTCCTCGGACGGCTTCTTCCTGAAGGCCGTCGCGCTCTACAAGCAGGTCCTCAAGCTCAACCCGAACCTGCTGGACGTGAACCTGAAGCTGGCGGAGCTCCACCAGCAGCTCGGGCTGATGTCCGAGGCGATGGCGTACTTCCAGATCGTCGCCAACCACTACGACAAGCAGGGCGACACCAAGCAGCTGCTCGACACGCTCAAGCGGATGGTCGACCTCGACCCCGAGAACGTGGCGTCGAAGATCAAGCTGGGCGAGCTGTACGCCAAGGAGAACATGCAGAAGGAGGCGGTGGCCGAGTTCAAGCGCGCCGCCGAGTACCTCAAGCGCAACGCCCGCACGGATGACTACGTGCGCGTGGCCGAGCGCCTCGCCGCGCTGGAGCCGGAGAACATCGCGCTCTCCAAGGAGCTGGCGAGCACCTACCTGAGCAAGGGCGACCAGAAGCGCGCCCTGGCCCGGCTCCAGGTGGCCTTCAAGGCGGATGGCCGCGACGTCGAGACGCTGAACATGCTGGCCCAGGCGTTCCAGGGGCTGGGCCAGACGTCCAAGACGGTCTCCGTCTACAAGGAGCTGGCCAAGGTCTACCAGGACTCCGGCCGGACCCAGGATGCCAACGGCGTCTGGGACAGGATCGCCGAGATCGATCCGCAGGACGCGGACCTGCTCGCGCGCAGTGCTCCGGCCGCCGCGCCCGCGCGCGGTCCCGCTCCGGCCCGGGCGCCTGCTCGCGCCCCTGAGCCAGCGCCCGCTCCCGCGCGTGCCCCGGCCCCCGCGCCCGCGCCTGCTCCCGCCGCCGCTGCGCCCGCGCGTGCTCCTGCCCCTGCCGCGCGTGCGCCCGAGCCTGTCCGCGCGCCCGAGCCTGCTCGCCCGGCCGCGGTGGCGGCTCCCACGCGCCCGGCCATCGCCGCGCCGGTGACGGCCACGCCCGCGCCGGTGGGCCCGCTCACGCGCGAGCAGCTGGCCAAGCTGCTCACGGAGACCGACGTCTACGTCAAGTACGGCCTCCACGACAAAGCGCTCGAGCACCTGCGGAAGATCTTCGCCGTCGATCCCGAGAACCTCGACGCGCACGAGAAGGCCTACAACATCTACGTCGCCGCCGGGAACACGGTGCAGGCGTCCGAGCAGCTGCTCAACGTGCTGCGCCTGTGCACCCGCCGCGAGGAGGTGCGGCGCGCGCAGCCGTACCTGGCCACCATCCTCCAGCAGAACCCCGCCCACCCCGAGGTGCCCGCCTTCCTCGCCGTGCTGCGCTCGGATCAGGCCGAGGCGCCCGCGGCGCAGGTGGAGTCGCTCAGCGAGGACGAGATCCTCGTGGAGTCCAACGACGAGGAGATCGTCGTCGCCGAGGCCCCCGAGGATGCGCTCGCGCAGCCGCCCGGAGACGACCTGGCGCTGGCCACGCTCGGCGCGCCCGAGTCCGAGGAGATCGTCGAGGAGGGCTCCTCCGAGACGGTCATCAGCGACGAGGCGCTGGTGGGCGAGACGATCGTCTCCGGCGAGAGCGAGTTCTACGGCGCCGACGCCAACGCCGGGGCCGATGAGGCGCTGGTGGCCGACGAGACCACGTCCACCAACCTGATGGACGAGCCGCTCGTCGCGGGCGCCGCGGACGACGAGATGTCCTTCGCCGACGTGGCGACGGCGACGTCCTCCGAGTACGTGGTGGACGAGCCTGGCGTCGCCGTGGAGGACGAGCCCATCGTCGACGATCCGGCGCTGATGGGCACGGCGCTCGGCGACGACGAGCCGCCTCCCACCCGTCCGTCCATGCCCTCCGCGGAGCTGCTCCAGAGCTCCACCAACACCGGCAGACGGCACGCGCTGGGGGACGAGCAGGAGGTCCCCACTCGCGTCACGCGCCGCGTGGAGCCCGTGGAGGACGACTTCACCGACTCCGAGGTCACCTCGTCCGGCGCCGTGGCGTTCGAGCCCGAGGAGGCCACCGTCGTCGGCGCGGTGCTGGGCGTGGAGGCCGAGCCCGAGGCCCCGGTGGACGAGTCCTTCGCGACGGACTACTCCGAGCCCGAGGCCGTCACCCATCCCACCGAGGCGGTGGCGTCCTCCGCGCCCGAGGAGGAGCCGGCGTCCGAGGAGTGCGACGAGGCGAGCTTCTTCCTCGATCAGGGGCTGACCGAGGAGGCGCGCGAGATCCTCGAGACCGTGATGATCGCCTTCCCGGGCCACGCGCGCGCCAGCGAGCTGATGGCTCGGCTGGAGGCGCTCGAAGCCGGCGGCGGGGCCACGTCCACGACGGAGGAGACCGAGGCCGAGCCGGCGTCGGTGCCCTCCGTGGAGCCGATGGGAGAGGCGCCCGCGGAGAGCAGCGCGTTCGACCTGGCGGCGGAGCTGGCCGAGGACTTCGGCGGGCTGGCCGACGAGACGCCCGCGCCGACCTCGTCCGACGACGACTTCCAGTACTCGGTCGAGGAGGTGTTCGCCGAGTTCAAGAAGGGCCTGGAGAAGGTCGTCAAGCCCGAGGACGTGGACACGCACTACGATCTGGGCATCGCGTACAAGGAGATGGGCCTGTCCGACGACGCGCTGGGCGAGTTCGCCGTGGCGCGCAAGGGCTGTGCCGGCACCAAGCGCGAGCTGGACTGCATCACGATGATTGGCATGCTCCACGGCATGCGCGGCGAGCACGCGGAGGCCGTCAAGGTCTTCAAGGAGGGCCTGTCCAGCGAGCACGCCAAGGACGAGGCCGCCAAGGCGCTCGGCTTCGAGCTGGCCACGGCCTACGAGGCCATGGGCGAGCAGGGCAAGGCGCTCTACCACTACCAGCGCGTGGCCAAGCTGGACCCGAAGTACCGGGATGTGTCCGCGCAGGTGGCGCGGCTGGCGGGGGTCGAGCCCGAGGATGACCCGCCCAATCCCCCCGTGGCCGCTCCTCCGCCTCGGGCCGCCGCTTCCGCGGGCGCTCCGAAGGCGCGCAAAGTAGGTTACGTGTAGTCTCCCTCCGGCGAGCCCATGACGACCTACCTGGACTTTTTCGAGCTCTCGACGGAGCCCTTCTCCAACGCCCCGGTCAGCCGGTTCTATTACAACTCCACCCAGCACTCGCAGGCGCTGACGCGGCTGATGCACGCAGTGGGGTACATGAAGGGCCTGTCCATCCTGGTGGGGGACATCGGCGCGGGGAAGACGACGCTGGCGCGGCGCATGCTCGACTCGCTGCCCGAGTCCGAGTACGAGGCCGCGCTGCTCGTCATCATCCACTCGGGCATCACCGCCAACTGGCTGCTGCGGCGCATCGCCCTGCAGCTGGGCGTGGAGAACCCGGCCCAGGAGAAGCTGGCGCTCCTGTCCCAGCTCTACCAGCGGCTCCTGCAGATCTACGAGTCCGGCAAGAAGGCCGTCGTCCTCATCGACGAGGCCCAGATGCTGGAGACGCGCGAGCTGATGGAGGAGTTCCGCGGCCTGCTGAACCTGGAGGTCCCGGAGCGCAAGCTCATCTCCTTCGTCTTCTTCGGGCTGCCGGAGATCGAGAAGAACCTCAAGCTGGACCCGCCGCTCGCCCAGCGCGTGGCGTTCCGCTACAAGCTCGAGCCCTTCACCGCCGAGTCCACCGAGGCCTACGTCAAGCACCGCCTGCGGCTGGCCGGCTCGCCCCGGCTGCCCTTCACGCCCGAGGCGCTGCTGGCCATCCACAAGGCCTCCGGTGGCACCCCGCGCGTCATCAACACCCTGTGCGACAACGCCCTCTTCGAGGCGTTCCTGGCCCGCCAGGAGACCATCGGCGAGGACCTCATCCGTCGCGTCGCCGACAACCTGGGCCTGGTGGGCTCGGCGCTGCCGGCCGGTGAGGGCGCGGCGCCCGCGAAGCCTGCTCCCCAGGCAGCCAGCCGAGCAGCCGGCTCGAAGGTGGATCTCGCGGAGATCGACCGCTACCTCGAGGGGCTCGGTAAGCTGTAGCGGCTTTGGCCACGCAGAGCCGTCAGGGAGCGCTTCGGGCGCTTGCCGTCATGGGTGTCCTCCTGGTGGGGGCCATCCTGGCGCTTCGTACGACCGTGGCCTGGGACACTGCCTGCACGCTGGCGCGCAGGAACCTGCCGGCGCTGCTCGGGCTGGACGTGGGCATCGGCCACTGCGAGCTGGATCCGCTGGGGCAGAAGATCATCATCCGCGGCCTGTCCCTGTTCACGCCCGGCGCGGAGACGCCGCTGCTGGCCGCGGACCTGGCCGAGGTGCAGTTCGGACTGACGAGCCCCTTCTCCGGCAAGGTGGCGCTGGATCTGCTGCGCGTGCAGCGGCCGCGCGTGTCGGTGGATCTGTCCAGGCCGTCCAAGGGCACCCCGAGCGAGCCAGGGCCGTGCGCGCTGGAGCCGCTGGAGCGGCTGAAGATCTCCCGGCTGGCGCTCACCGGCGCGCAGGTGCGGCTGGTGCTGCCCGGCGGGCGGCGCGTCGAGGTGTCCGAGCTGGACGTGGGGTGGAAGGAGCGCTGGGGCGTCGCCGAGCTCGACGTGGAGGCCCGGCGGGGCGTGGTGGGGCTGGGGCCCGGCGGCGCGGAGCTGCTGATGGGGCGGCTGGTGCTCACTGGCGGCCTGGATGTGGACGCGCGCTCGCTGGAGCTCAACCGCGCGGAGGTGGCGCTGGACGACGCCACCGTGAGCGTCTCCGGGCGCGTGGAGCAGCTGTGCCAGCCCACGCTCGCGCTGGACGCGCAGCTGTTCTTCCCGCTGCGGACGCTGACGCAGGCCGGAGTGCTGTCCAAGCCGGCCTCGGGGCACGTCTGGTCCCGCTTCACGGTGAACGGCCCGCCCGCCGCGCCGAGCGTGTCGGTGGAGGTCACCGCCAACAACCTGGCCTATGAGAACTACGGCCCCACCTCGTTGACGGCGCGGCTGCACTACACGGGCGATCGGGTGCGCGTGGAGAAGCTGGCGGTGCCCGTGGGCAGCGGGCGCGTGGAGGCGCGGGGCACGGTGCGGCTCGTCCCCGGCCTGCCCGTGGAGGTGGAGGTGGAGACGCATGAGGCGTCCTTCGGGCGAATCATGGCGCAGGCGGGAGTGAAGGGCTCCTGGGTGGACTTCCCCGCGACGCTGACGGCGAGCCTGGACGGGACGATCCTCCCGCGGCCGCAGCTCTCAGGCGAGGCGGACCTGCGCACCGGCCACTTCGTGCTGGCCACGCGCGCCTTCGACGCGCCGGAGAAGGAGGGGCTCACGCTGCTGAGCTTCGAGCGGGGACGGGCGCAGACGGAGGTGAAGATCCTCGGGGATCGGGTGAGCTTCACGGGCGCGCAGGTGGAGTCGGGGCGCTCGAAGGTGGGCGCGGAGGTGACGCTCTTCTACGATCCGGCGCGCGGACTGGAGGTGCGTGGCCAGGGGGAGATGGAGCTCTCCGACTATGGCGCCGTGGCCGAGCTGCCGTGGGAGGGCCGCGGCTCGGCGACCTTCTCCGTGGTGGGGCCCTACGCCGACGTGCGCGTGGACGCGAACATGTCCATGCGCGACTTCACCTTCTGGGGCTTCGGGCTGGGCGTGGTGCAGGGCAAGGTGGCGTACGAGGACATGGTGCTGTCCTTCCCGTCCATCACCGGGCAGAAGGGCCGCACGCAGTACTTCGGCAAGGCCGCGCTCACCTTCGGCGCGTCGCTGCACGCCAAGGCCGAGGTGAACGTGCCGCAGGGCCGCACCGAGGATCTGCTGGACGTCATCGCCGGCCTCCACCCGAACATCGCGGTGATGCAGGGGACGATCGCGGGCCTGGCCTCGGGCCGGGTGGAGATCGACAGCCCGGTGGATCGCTTCGAGGGCCTGGCGGCGTTCGACTTCAAGGACACCACCTACTACGGGCGCCGCATGGGCGACGGCTCCAGCCGCCTGCGCTTCGTGGACGGCAAGGAGATGGTGCTGGAGCGCACCACGCTGGTGGGGCCGCTCGGCAAGAGCTGGGTCGACGGCACCTTCACCTTCGCGGGTGGGCTGGACTACCGCTTCGGCGGCGAGAACCTCTCGCTGGCGGAGATGATGGGGCCGGAGCTCGCCGAGCGCATGGGCATGCAGGGGAAGCTCGCGCTGGAGGGCTCCGTGAGCGGCAACTCCACGCTGCCCATCGTCGACGCGACGCTGACGAGCCCTCGCGTCACCTTCGCGGAGCGCGACCTGGGCGCGATGCACCTGGTGGGCAAGATGACGGGCCGGGAGCTGGAGATCACCGGCAAGCCCTTCCAGGACGGCAACGGCTTCCTCGAGATGACGGTGAAGGAGCCGTACCCCTTCGAGCTCTCCGTGGTGCTGGCGCTGCCGGAGATTCGTCCGCTGCTGCCCGTGAACGCGGTGACGCAGGGCATGTCCGGCGCGTTGTCCGGCACCCTCAGCGTCCAGGGCAACCTGCGCAACCTGGAGGGCGTGCAGGTGACGGCCCTGGTGGACCAGCTCGCCCTGGCGCGGGGCAGCTTCCGCGGCAGCAACGAAGGTCCCATCACCCTGAAATACGCGGGTGGCCGGCTGGGCGTGGAGCCCTTCACCTTCCGCGGGCCGGACACGGAGCTGTCCGCCTCTGGCTGGCTGGGGCCGAAGGCCGTGGACCTGGACGTGCGCGGCTCGCTGGACCTGCGCGTGGCGGAGACGCTGGTGCCGGAGGTGGAGCGCACCGGCGGCAAGGTGGAGTTCCAGGGACAGGCCACCGGCACCCTGGAGAAGCCCGCGCTGGTGGGCGAGGCCGCCGTGTCGGACCTCCGGCTCTCCTGGCGGGGCCGTCCCGTCACGCTGCGCGCCGTGTCCGGGGTGGCCATCTTCACGGAGCAGGGCGTGCTGCTGAAGGGCTTCCGTGGCCTGCTCAACGAGGGGCGCGTCACCGCCAGCGGCGAGGTCGTCCTCAAGCACTTCCTGCCGGACAAGCTGTCCCTGGTGGCCGAGCTGGAGGACGTCACCTACCGATACACGGACGACCTGCCCATCACCGCCTCCGGAGGCTTGCAGCTCACCGGCACTCCGGACGCCATGCTGCTCGCCGGCGACGTGGACATCCTCCGGCTGCGCTACCAGAAGGGCCTGGAGCTGGACTCCATGCTCAAGAACCTGGTGAAGCGCACCAGCGGCGGCATGGTGCTGCCCACCACCGCGGACAAGCCTCGCGAGTTCCTCACGTATGACGTGCGCGTACACCTCAAGGACGTGCGGGTGGACAACAACCTGGCCCGTGCCCGGCTGCTGGGAGACCTGCGGCTGACGGGGACCAACGTGCGCCCGGGTCTGCTCGGCCGGGTGGAGGCGGACGAGGGCAGCCAGGCCTTCTTCCGCAACAACCAGTTCGCCATCAGCCAGGCGCAGATCGACTTCCGGGACCGCTACGGCATCGACCTCGTCTTCGACGTGCGCGGCCAGACGCAGGTACGCGAATATACGGTGAAGGTGCACGCCACGGGCCGGCCGGAGGATCCGCAGGTCATCTTCTCCTCCGAGCCTTCCCTGGCGGAGGGTGACGTGCTCTCCCTGCTCACCCTGGGTGTGACGAGCACGGACAAGGACACGGCGGCCTCGGCCAGCGCGGGCCTGGCCGCCGAGGCGCTCTTCAACGTCTCGGGACTGGATCGGCAGGTGAAGCGGTTCCTGCCCAGCAACCCGGTGCTTCGGGACTTGTCCTTTCAGATCTCCACCACGTACAACGATGCGACCAGGCAAGCGGAGCCGACCGCTCAACTGGAGTCGAAGATCCTCAGCGATCAGCTTAAGATCGGCATGACGCAGCCAGTCAGCGGGCGTGGGACACGCGCCCGGGCCGAGTACCGCTTCGACAACCGCCTCTCCGCGCAGGCCCAGTGGGACAACGAGAACAGCGAAGCCTCGTTCGGCAACCTCGGACTCGAGCTCAAGCTGAGCTGGGAGGTCGAGTAACGCTCGTCGTGTGTCTGCTGGTGGCGGGCGTGGCGCTGGCGCGTCCGGGCGCCCAGGAGCCACCCATGGCCGCCGAGGAGCGCGGGGAGCCCCGGGCGCAGGCTGCTCCGGAGGTGGTGGCGGTGGAGCTCGTCCTCCCGCCCGGCTCGGACACGCAGGGCCTGTCCGCGCTGGTGACGGTCCGCCGAGGGCAGGTGCTGTCCCCGCTCGCGGTGCGCCGCAGCGTGGAGGGGCTGTGGAGCACCGGCCGCTTCACCAACGTGGAGGCCCGCGTGGTGGACGTGCCCGGCGGCGTGCGGCTGGTGTTCCACCTCACGCCTGTGCAGCAGCTGGTGCGGCTGGTCATCGAGGGCAACGTCGCCCTGTCCGACGAGGAGATCCGCCAGGCCAGCGGCCTGCAGGAGTACGCCCCGCTGGATCCGGACAGCGTGGACACGGCCCGCACCGCCATCGAGGAGGCCTACAGCCACAAGGGCTACGACCAGGCGCGGGTGATGGTGTCCTACGAGCCGTCTCCGGGCGGGGTGGTGCTGGTGCTCACGATGGACGAGGGCGAGCCCACCCGGCTGGGGCGCATGACGCTCACGGGGAGCCCCGGGCTGCCGCTGTCCCGGCTGCTGGAGACGCTGGGGCTGAAGCCGGGCGTGGTGTTCGATCAGGCGCGGCTGGACGCGGGCCTCGAGCGGCTGCGGGAGCTGCTGCGCAAGGAGCGCTTCTACCGGGCGCGGGTGGGGGCTCCCACGGTGACGCTGGAGGCGGGCCGCGCGACGGTGGCGCTGCCGGTGTCCGCCGGGCCTCGCTACAGCTTCCGCTTCCACGGCAACTACCACTTCCCGAGCTCCATCCTGGAGCGCGTGATGGCCTACGACGGCACGGAGCCGCTGGATCCGGGAGTGATGTGGAACCTCGTGCGGCGGGTGACGAACTTCTACCGCTACCGCGGCTTCCACGACGTGCGCGTCACGCCTCGCGAGGTGCGCAAGCCCGACCACTCGGAGGCGGTGCTCGTCTTCGACATCGAGGAGGGCCACCCGCTCACCGTGACGGAGGTGCGCTTCCAGGGCAACCGGGCGCTGCCCAGCGGCGTGCTCCGCGAGGTGCTCGCCGAGCGCATCCGCTCCAGCGAGCCGCTGCCCGACGCGCAGCTGCCGCTGAGGGACGATCCGCTCCAGCTCGACGGCCGTGAGAAGCTGGGCCCGCGCTCCCTGCCGCTGCCGCCGGACCCGCACACCGTCTTCGTGGAGGAGGCCTATGTGGAGGCCGCCGAGGTGCTGACGGAGGCCTACCGCGAGCGCGGCTTCCCCAACGCCCAGGTGCGCTTCCGCCGGCTGGAGCTGGACGTGAACGGCCGCACGGCCGTGGCGGAGTTCGAGGTGGAGGAGGGCTCGGAGGCGCGCGTCGGCGAGGTGGCCGTCGAGGGCCTGCCGCCCGGGACGAGCCAGCCGGACCTGGAGCTGAGCGAGGGAGACTCGCTGAGCGAGGAGGCGGTGGAGCGGGCGCGCCAGAACCTGGAGCGGGCGCTCGCGCGGGCCGGGTACATGTTCTCCCGCGTGGAGGTGGAGGCGCTGCCGGGAGGCGAGGACCCGCGCTACATGAAGGTCGTCCTGCGCGTGGAGCCGGGGCCCCAGGTGCGCGTGGGCCGCATCGTCGTCCAGGGACTGGGCCGCACGGACGAGAAGACGGTGCGAGCCATCCTGAACCTGGAGGTGGGCAAGACGCTGGATCCGGAGCAGCTGGCCGAGGGGCGGCGCAGGCTGGCGCGCCTCAACATCTTCCGGCAGGTGGAGGTGCAGCTGCGCGAGCCCAACCGCCGCGAGGAGATCAAGGACATCCTGGTGACGGTGCAGGAGCGGCCGCGCATCGACGGCGAGGTGTCCGGCGGCTACTTCCTGGTGGACGGTCCGCGCATCACGCTGGACACGGTGTTCCCGAACGTGGACGGACGCGGGCTCAACCTGCTGGCGCGCGGCAAGGTCAACTACGTGGGCTGGAGCCAGGAGGCGTTCTCCGGGCGGTACTCAGGCGTCCAGGACAGCTCGCTCCAGGGTTGGCAGGGCCTGGGTGGGCGCGGCAGCGTGGCGCTGACGCAGCCTCGCCTGAGCCTCTTCCTGCCGCAGGAAGTCGGCGCGCGGGCGGACCTCATCGTCGAGCGCGTCCACCGGCCCTCCTACCTGTCCACGCGGTTCGCGACGGTGGCGGGCCTGGACTGGGCGGTGACGCGGTGGCTGAACCTGTCGCTCCAGGGCGAGGTGGAGCACAACCGGCTGCGCTCGCGGGCTGGCGTGCTCAGCGTGCCGAGCCGCGCCGACCAGGAGCGCCTGCGCTTCCCGTACGGCAGCTTCACCCTGGTCTCGCTGCGGCCGTCGGCCACGCTCGACTTCCGGGATGAGCCGACCAACCCGCGCAAGGGCGTGCTGGTCTCCACCAGCGCCGAGTTCACGAGGGATCTGTCGGTGGCGCCCACGGATGCGCAGGGGAACTCCGCGCCGGACTTCCCCATCAACGGGGTGAAGCTGTCCGGCAACCTGAGCGTGTATGCCCCGCTGGGGCGGCGCGCGAGCGTGGCGATCTCGGCGCGGGCGGGCACCATCGTCCCGCTGGAGGCGGACGCCCAGTCCATCGGCTCCAAGCTCTTCTACCTGGGAGGCTCCTCGAGCCTGCGCGGCTTCCGGGAGGACGGCGTGCTGCCCGAGGACCAGCGCGCGGAGGTGCGCCGGCAGCTCCAGGACTGCCGCGCGGTGATCAACCCGGCGGGCTGCTCGTCGGAGCTGTCGGCGGTGATCGCGGGGCAGGCGCCGCTGAGCCAGGGCGGCGAGCTGTTCACGCTGGGGAAGGCGGAGCTGCGCCTGCCGGCCTTCTCCTCGCTGGACCTGGGCCTGTTCTTCGAGGCCGGCAACCTCTGGGGCGACCGGACGAACTTCGAGCCGACGGTGCTGCGCTACACGGCGGGAGCGGGCCTGCGCTACCTCACGCCGGTGGGGCCGCTGTCCTTCGACATGGGCTTCAACCTGGATCCGGACGAGACGTTCAACGAGCCGACCACCCAGTTCCACTTCAGCATCGGAGTCTTCTGAGGAGGTGCGTGTGTCCGAGGCTCGGAGCCTGCAGCAGATCCTCGTCGGGGCGCTCGTGGCGTGCCTGGGCGCCGGGTGCGTCAGCGATCCGGCCCCGGTGGTGACGACGCTGCGCCCCCAGTGGATGCCGCCGGTGATGACGTGCCCGGCGGATGCCCTCGAGCAGATGCAGCGGATGGGGCTGAAGGTGGGAGACCGCATCCCCGTGGTGGTGGACGAGACGCAGAACCGGCCGGGCTCGGCGCACTACAAGAGCCGGTTCGTCATGTCGCTGCCCAAGGTGGAGGAGGGCGAGCTCAAGGACATGAGCATCGCGGGCTACCTGTACGTGGCCAACCACCGCGTCTTCGGCCGGTACGACCGGGCCTACGTGCGCTACTACGAGGGCGGCAAGCTGCGCGACTTCTATGAGGTGCCCTTCTGCGGCGTCCTGGTGGACCCCCGGTGGGACAAGGACGGGGAGGGGATCATCGCCTATCCCGGGCCGGAGCGAGGCACGGCGGTGGTGCAGGACTCCAAGGGCATCATCCAGGTGGTGGACAGCTTCCCGTGAGCTGATCACAGGCCCAGGGTGCTCATCGGCACTCGATAGATGTCACCCGTGCCGTTGCCGATGCCTTGGAGCTTGCTGTCGTCCCTGGGGAGGTCGAACCGCTCGCCTGGCGAGCCCGTGAAGGGTCTGGTGCTGCTGAAGTAGAGCCACTTCCCATCCGGAGAGACGCTCTGGTTGTAGTCGCTGGCTCGCGAGTTGATGCCTCCTCCGAGGAGCTGCGCCTTTCCCCATCCGCCTTGAACCCTGCGACTGAGGAACAGGTCATATCCACCCACGCCGTCCGCACGCCTCAGCGCGCTGAAGAGGAGGTAGCTCTCGTCTGGCGCGATCCAGGGCTCGAGCTCATGCGCGCCGGTGTTGATGGCGTCTCCCAGGTTCTCTGGAGGCTGGTAGACGCCGTCCACGAGGCGGGAGACCCAGAGATCGCTCCCGCCGTGGGTGCCGGGGCGCTCGGCCCCGAAATAGAGGTTTCCGTTGGCGGCCACCGCCGGACACCACTCATCCAGGCTCGCATCGTTCACGGGGGCGGGCAGGCGCCAGGCCTCGCCCCACTCGCCGTCCTGCCCCAGCGACGCCGCCCAGATGTCGTAGCTCTCGCGGGGTGCGGTCTCTCCCGGGGCGGGACGGTTGGAGATGAAGAAGACGGTGCGACCATCCGGCGAGATGTGGGGGTCGGCGTTGCTCCACTCGGAGGCGAAGCGGGGCTTGAGGGGCTGGGACCAGGAGCCGTCGTCCTGGAGACGCGTCTCGTAGAGCTCGTAGTGTTGGAAGCGGTCATCCGCCCGGCCGAAGAGAACGCGGCGCTGGTCTGGCGAGAACGCCAGGAAGAAGTCCCACGCCCCCGTGGTGAAGAGCCCGGCTCCGTAGAGCTCTGGAGCCCCCGGTGCCTGCGCTCGCGCTCCGGAGCTGTCCACCTGTCCGACAGGTGCACGACACCCGGCCAGCAAGGCGCTCATCAGCAGCAGCAGGCTCCATGAGGCGGGGCCTGGAGTCCTCCGCGACAGCGTCCTCATCGGGCCGTTCCTCCGAGTCCCTCCAGCGCGGAGGCGAGGCACGCGACGATGCCGGAGGCATGCGTGCCCTTGGGGTCGAGGTCCGGGTCGTAGATCGCCACGTTGAGCCCCGCGATGCGCCCCGAGCGCAGCAGCGTGCCGACGAGGGTTGCCAGCTCCGGATAGGTGAGGCCGGGGCTGCCCGGAGAGTCCACCGCCGGCATCACCTTCTGGTCCAGGATGTCCAGGTCCAGGTGCAGCCACCCCCGAGTGATGTCGCGCTCGCGCAGGCGATGGAGGGTCCGTTCGATCGTCGCGCTCAGCCCTTCCGCCTGGAGCGTCTGCACGGTGATCTGCTCGATCTCGGTCTGCTCGATCTCCTGGTACGTGTAGTCCGCATCTCCGGCCTCGCGCTCTCCCACGTGGACCACGTCCGCGTCGGCCGCGAGGGTGCCCTCCACTCCGGGCCACTGCGTGAGGAGCGACTCCCCACGTCCGGTGGCGAGCGCGAGAGCCATCCCCGCGGCGTTCCCGAGGTGCGTCTGGAGGTCGAAGTTGCCGGCATGGGAGAAGTCGCTGTGCCCGTCGAGGTGCACCAGCCCTCGGCCACCGGTTCTTCGGAGCGCGAGCAGGCATCCCAGGAGGATGCTGCAGTCGCCGCCGACGACCAGGGGAATCGAGCCCCTGCGCAGGGACTGCTCGACCTCCGAGGACAGCTTCAGGTTGAAGTCTCGCAGGGAGACACCGTTGCGGATGCGCGTTCCGGCCTGGGCTTCCACGGAGTAGGGAGGCCTCGGAAGCCGGACGTGACGACTCGGGCGCAGCCGCTGGGACAGCCCTGCCTGCTCCAGGACGGCAGGGGCCCTCCAGGTTCCAGGCTCGACTCCAGGGGTGAGAGGCCTCAAGCCCAGGTTGTTGGGAGCTTCGATCAGGTCGAGCACAGGTGGCGTCTCCTCGTCCGGTTCATGAGCTCCGTTCTGGTAGCATCGGGCCGTGGCGCGAAACTTGGGGAAAGTTGCTGCGGTCCCACCTCACGGAGCAGCGGGTTCGGAGCTGCTGCCTGCCAGGCCGTGTGGGGTGCATCTGCTCGGGTGCGACGGGGCGTTCAGCGCGAGCGACTACGTCTGCCATGAGGGCATGCGCAGCCCCGTCTTCGAGGGAGAGAACCCGCGCGCCTGCATCTCCGTGGTTCTGGCTGGAACCTTCCACGCCCGCTCCAGCCAGGGAGCGGTGCTGGTGGGCCCGGGAGCCCTGCTGCTCGGCAATGCCTCGGGGGCGTACGAGTTCCGCCACGTCGATGATGGCGGAGATCGCTCCATCGTCTTCGACTACGAGGAGGCGCTGCTCGAGGAGGTGGCCGGCTCCCTGGGAGCTCGTTTCCAGAGAGGACGGGCCTTTGGCCGCGCGGGTGTTCCCGCCTCACCCGACTCGGTGGAGGCCGTGATGCTCGCGCACGAGGCCCTGCGCAGCGGTGAGGCGGAGGCCCTGCGAGAGGCCGCCCTGGCAGTCGCGGGAGTCGCGCTGGCCGCGGGTCGGGATGGCGTAGGCGTCGCGGTAGAGCCCTCAGCGCGACAGTTGCGTCAGGTGGCTCGGACGGTGCGGTACGTCGAGGCTCATAGTGCGGAAGACTGCTCGCTCGACGTGCTGGCCGACCACGCGGGCCTGAGCAGCTTCCACTTCCTGCGCGTCTTCCGCGCCATGACGGGGCAGACGCCTCGACAGTTCGTGATCGCCACCCGGCTGCGGGCCGCCGCGACAGCGTTGCGGATGACCCACGAGCGCATCACCGAGATCGCCATGGACGTGGGCTTCGGGGACCTGTCGCACTTCACGACGAGCTTCACGCGAGCGTTCGGCACCTCTCCGCGTGCCTATCGCCAGCAGGAGCGGGCACGCGTCAGGGCTCCAGCGCTGCTTCGACCGTGACGAGCTCCGCGTCTTCACCGATCACCTCGGTGTACACGGTGGCCTTCCGCCCTGTGGCCACGCTCGGGAGGTGGCAGTTGCGTTGGCAACGCATGTGCCATTGCCAGCCTTCGCAGGGCGGAACCGCGACGTTCCTGTCAGCGGGCAGCCATGACACGGATGCCCGAGGCCGCGGCCCGGAGGCGCTCAGCGCAGTCCCCAGTAGGCCGCCATGCCCACTGTGATGCCGAGCCAGAGCTTGCGAAACCTCCAGCTCGCCGCCGCCGCCAGCGCCGCCGCCAGGAGCCGCACTCCGGCCTCTCCCCGCTCGCCAGGGAGCGCGGGGACGACCAGGGCGGCGAAGACGGCGATGGGCACGAAGCGCAGGAAGCGCTCCCAGAACGGAGGCACCCGGGTGCGCAGCCACAGCCCCGTGAGGCGGGACGCATAGGTGACGGCGGCCATTCCCAGGATGATGGGCAGGGGGTTCATGTGGCCTCCGACGGGGTGGGAGTCCCCGAGGCGGGCCGTTCCGCGGACAAGGCCGCCCCGACGAGGCTGCCCACCACCCCCGCGATGAGGAGGGCCATCCCACCGGGCAGCACCCGGGAGAGGCCGAACGCGAGCCCGCCGGACAGCACGGCCACGGCGACCTCCACTTTGCCCCGCAGCATCGGCACGAGCAGGACGAGGAACGCGAGCGGGAAGACGAAGTCCACCCCGAGCCGCTCCGGATCCTTCAGTCCCTGTCCGATGAGCGCGCCTCCGAGCGTGAACAGGTTCCACGGGGCGAAGATGCTCAGCTCGGCGCCCAGCAGATAAGCGAAGGAGGGCTGAGACTCTGCGAGGACCACTCCATAGGCCTCGTCGGTGAGGAAGTGCGCGGCCACCCACTTCTCACCCGGGAGCAGGGGCAGGCGCTGCGAGAGCGACAGGCCGTAGAGCACATGGCGGGCATTGATCAGCAGCGTGGTGAGGACGATCTCCAGGCCCGAGGCCCCCGCCGCGAAGAGGCCCACCGCGCTGAACTGGGCGCCGCCGGCGAACACGAGCGCGCTCATGAGCTGGATGTCGAGCACTCCGAGCCCCGCCCCGCGCGCGGTCACCACATAGGCCAGGGCGAAGGGGACGACCCCGAGCCACAGGGGAATGACGGCACGGAAGCCCCGGAGGAAGTCATGGAGGAAGGGAGGACGACTCATGCCCCCAGGTTACGGAGCGTCCAGGCTGCCCGTCTTGAAGGATCCTGCGCTGGTGGCGTAGCGGCCCGGCGTCAGGCCGACGCGCCGCTTGAACTCGCGCGTGAGGTGGCTCTGGTCGCTGAACCCCAGGGCGGCGGCCACGTCGCCTGGAGGCAGTCCCTGTCGCAGCAGCGTGCGGGCCCGGCGCACGCGCAGCTCGATCTGATACGCGTGGGGCGGCAGGCCCACCTCCCGGCGGAACACGCGCACGAAGTGGAAGACGCTGAGGCCCGACAGGCCCGCGAGCTGCTCCAGCGTGACGTTCTCCCCGGGGTAGGCCTCCAGGTAGTCGCGGGCCTGGCGAACCGCCTCGTGCTCACCGCCCGAGTGGCTCACCTCGACGTGCGGCGCCGAGTGGCGGGCCAGGAGCAGGCTCAGGGCGGCGAGCAGCCGCGACTGGCGCTCCAGCGTGGAGGCGGGCTGCTCCACGGAGGCGTGCAGGGCTCGGATGCGCAGGGCGGCATCGGGATCGTCCACCACGGCGGTCCGGAAGAAGGGCGTGCCCCGGAGGCGTCCCCCCAGATCGGCGGCCACGTCCTCCAGCATCTGCAGCTCGGGATAGAGCATCCGGTACGTCCAGCCGCCCTCCTGGACGGCGTGCCCGGTGTGGAGCTCTCCCGGGTTTACCAGGACGACGCTGCCGGCGGGGGCGTACTGCATCTCGCCGCGGTACCGGAAGGCCTCCGTGCCTCGCTCGATGACACCCAGGGCGAACCCGTCATGGCTGTGCGGAGCGAAGGTGTGGGTGATGTACGTGGCCTTGAGCAGCTCCAGCCCCCCGAGCTCCTCGGAGCGCCAGAAGACGCTCTCCTCCTTCGGCCCGAGCCTGGCAGAGGCGGCCAGGCCGTGCGCGGCGCTGGCGCCCTGCTTGGGAGCGGAAGGTGGGAGGGAGGGAGGCATCCGGGCGCGTGCTCCATTGTGCCAGCCAAGGCTCGACCCGGGAACGTAGGCAGGAGGGAGCGTCGGGTCTTGAAGAATCTTGCTCCGGGGCCCGGTGTAGAGTGCGCCCGTGTTCTACGCGTTCATCCGTGGTCTGGTGTCCCTGGCGTTGCGGCTGTTCTACCGGGTGAAGGTGAATGCCCCGGCCGCCGAGCCCCAGGGGCCCGTCATCTTCGTGGGCAACCACCCCAACGCCCTGATCGATCCGGCGCTCGTCTTCGTCATCACCCACCGCGAGGTGACGTTCCTGGCCAAGGAGCCGCTGTTCCGGATGCCGGTCATCGGCTGGATCCTCAAGGGGCTCCACGCGCTGCCCGTCTACCGCAAGCAGGACAACCCCGGGCAGACGGTGAAGAACGAGGGGACGCTGGACGCGGCGCGCGCGGCGCTCGTGAAGGGGCGCGCCATCACCATCTTCCCCGAGGGCAAGAGCCACTCGGAGCCCACGCTCGCGGAGCTGAAGACGGGCACGGCGCGCATCGCGCTCGGAGCGGCGCGCGAGGGAGCCCCGGTGCGCATCGTCCCGGTGGGCTTCACCTACGGGGAGAAGAACGTCTTCCGCAGCACCGTCCTCATCGAGGTGGGGCCGGCCATCGAGGTGACGCCCTTCCTGCCGCCCCCGGGCGCTCCGGAGGCTGCGGAGAAGGAGGCCTCCCGCCAGCTCACCGAGCGCATCGCCTCGGGCCTCAAGGCCGTCACCCTGAACCTGGAGCAGTGGGAGGACCTGCCGCTCATCCACATGGCCGAGCAGCTCTACGCCTTCCGCCAGGGAGAGCAGGCGGACCGCGAGCGGCTGAAGCACTGGGCGCGAGGCCTGCAGCTCTTCCGCGCCGAGCAGCCCGAGCGCTTCGCGCAGGTGCGCTCCTCGCTCATGTCCTTCCGGCGCCGGTTGGAGCTGGTCCACGCGGATCCGAAGGACCTGACGCTCGTGTACAAGTCCGGGCTGGTGACGACGTTCGTGGTGAAGAACCTGGTGGCGCTGTGCCTGGGGCTGCCGCTGTTCGCGCTCGGGGTGGCGCTGTTCATCCTGCCCTACCAGGTGCCTCGGCTGGCCTCGCGCAACGCCGAGCTGGACACCCAGGCCACGGTGAAGTTCCTGGGCGCGCTGCTCATGACGCTGCTGTGGTGGCCCGGCCTCACGGTGGTGGCCTGGCTGCTGGGCGGGTGGAGCTGGGGCGTGGTGGCGCTGGTGGGCATTCCGCCGCTGGCGCTCTTCACGCTCTACTTCTCCGAGCGCTGGGTGGTGCTGAAGCGGGACATCGGCGTGTTCTTCACGTTGGGCAGCCGCGCCCGGCTCAAGGCCCTGCTGCTCCAGGATGGAGAGCGGCTGTCCGCGGAGGTGGAGAAGCTGGCCGGCGAGTACCGGCCCCGCGTGGAGCAGCCCGCCCCCTCGTGAGGGCGCGTCAGTCCTCTTGCTCCATCTGCTCCAACTCCTTGCCCTTCGTCTCGCGGATGAACTTGAAGGTGAACAGCAGCGAGAACACCGCCGCGGCGGTGTAGAGCCCGTAGGCCAGGCTCAGGCCCGCGGACTGGAGCGAGGGGAACGTGGCGGACACCACGAAGTTGGCCACCCACTGCGCCCCCGCCGCCAGCGACAGGGCCACCGCTCGGATGCGGTTGGGGAACATCTCCCCGAGCATCACCCACACCACCGGGCCCCACGAGAACCCGAAGCAGAAGACGTAGAGGTTGGCGGCGATGAGTGCCAACAGCCCCCGGCTGCCCTGCAGCATCGGGTTGCCCAGGGCGTCCATCCCCGCGGTGCCGAACAGGTACGCCAGCAGCCCGAGTGTCAGCGCCATCCCCACCGAGCCCGCGATGAGCAGCGGCTTGCGCCCGAACCGATCCACGCAGAGGATGGCCAGCACCGTGGTGACGATGTTGGTGATGCTGGTGATGACGGTGATGGCCAGCGAGCTCTGCTCGGAGAAGCCCACCGCCTGCCACAGCACGCTCGAGTAGTAGAAGATGACGTTGATGCCCACGAACTGCTGGAGCATCGCCAGGATGATGCCCACCCACACCACGGGCAGCAGCCCGAACCGCTTCCCGCGCAGATCTCCCAGGCTCGGCACCTTCAGGTTGGCCAGCGAGCGGCGGATCTCCACCACCTTGGAGGGCGCGGTGTCGCCGATGATGCCTCGGAGCACCGCCACCGCCTCCCGTTCGCGCCCGCGCGCGACGAGGTGGCGGGGGGACTCGGGGATGAGCAGCGAGCCGATGCCATAGAGCAGCGCCGCGGGCAGCTCGGACCAGAACATCCAGCGCCACGCGGGGAAGCCCAGCCAGGACACGGACATGGAGGAGCCGGCATGCGTGGCCAGGGCGTAGTCTCCCATCAGCGCCGCGAAGATGCCGATGACGATGGCCATCTGCTGGAGCGAGCCGAGCCGGCCGCGCAGGTGCGCCGGAGCAATCTCGGCGATGTAGGCGGGGGCCAGGACGCTGGCGATGCCGATGGCGACGCCGCCGACGATTCGCCAGAAGCCCAGGCTCCAGAGCGAGCCGGCGAACCCGGACCCCAGCGCGCTGAAGACGAAGAGCACGGAGGCCACCAGCATGGTGCGAGGCCGGCCGATCCGGTCCGCCATGTGGCCCGAGAAGAACGCGCCCACCGCCGAGCCCATGAGCGCGGAAGACACCGTCACGCCCAGCGCCCACTGGCTGGCCTGGAAGGTGTCTCGGACGGCGCCGATGGCTCCGTTGATGACGGCTGTGTCGAAGCCGAACAGGAACCCTCCGAGCGCGGCCACGGTGGACATGAGGATGGTGCGTGCCGCGGAGACCTGGGCCCGGATGGACGGTGGCCTCCCTGCTTGAGTCTCGACGGCGCCGGCCATGGCACTCACCTCCTCACAGGAGCCCCGTCAACGGATCGAACCCTCGTAAGGCAAAAGGTAGGCACCTCCCACTGGCGCTCGGGTAGGCAGTCCAGCAGGCCCCGTGTGCCTTGCCTCGGTGGCAAGCCTTCCCCGAGAAAGCCTGACCGTCTCGATTTCCTTTTTTCGCTTTCCTTTTTTCGCGGGGCGTCATAAAGGGTCGCTTACAGAGATATGGGAAATCTACAGCCAAGCACTCCCTGGAAGAGCCAGTTTCACTACATGGAAACGCTCATCGGGAGCGCCAACAGCCTGCCGACGCTGGCGGTGGGAGTGGCGGCGGAGAGCCGGCGGGAGGAGGAGGCGGGGCTGTTCGCCGGGCGCTACCAGCTGCGTCGCGTGCTGGGGCGAGGGGGCATGGGGACGGTGTACTTGGCGGACGATGAGTTCCAGGGCGAGCGGGTGGCACTGAAGGTGCTGGATGCCTCGGTGGCGCGGAACCCGGGGGCGCGGGAGCGGTTCGCCCGGGAGGCGAGGCTGGCCCGGCGCATCACCCACCGGAACGTGGCGCGGGTGTTCGAGCTGGGCAGCGCTCAGGGGCGGGCGTTCCTGACGCTGGAGTACGTGGAGGGGGAGGACCTGCGGGCGCGGCTGATGCGGGAGGGTGCGCTGAAGCCGGAGGTGGCGGCGCGGCTGGCGCTGGCGGTCTGCGCGGGGCTGGGGGCGGCGCACGCGGCGTCGGTGGTGCATCGGGACCTGAAGCCGGCCAACGTGATGCTGGAGCGAGGGGGGCGGGTGGTGCTGACGGACTTCGGCATCGCGCGGGCCATGGAGGATCAGGGCTCGGAGGGGTTGACGCACTCGCACGGCGTGGTGGGCACGCCGCAGTACATGGCGCCCGAGCAGCTCACCGAGTCGCCGGTGGATGCGCGCACGGATGTGTACGCGGTGGGGCTGCTGCTGCATGAGATGCTGGTGGGAGCGCCGGCCTTCGAGGCGACGACGTTGAAGGAGGCCTACGCGCGGCTGCGTCAGCCGCCGCCGGATCCGCGGGAGCACGCGCGAGTGCCCGCGGCGCTGGCGGAGCTGGTGATGCGCTGCCTGGCCCGGGCGCCGGAGGAGCGGCCCTCGGGAGCGACCGAGGTGGCACGGTGCCTGGAGGCGTGGCTGGCTCAGTGCTGACGGGGCACGGCCTCGCGGAAGAACTTCGCGCCGATGAGCAGCGCCACGCCGCCACGCAAGCTTCAGGGCATGGTGGAGGTGAGCCGGTCTGCCTGGCGGATCTCCTCGGCCAGCCACCCGAGGTAGCGGTAGGTGCTCGTGAAGGTCGACTTCCTGCCGGGCGAGGATCTCGAGCTGATGCCGACGAGCACAGGTCCGATGGCGTCCTCACGGAAGCAAGGGCCGCCGCTGTCGCCTGGCAGCGCCAGGGCCCCGGGTAGCTCGATGGTGAACGTATCACCCTGCACTTTCGCGACGGTGTTCCTGCCGAATCGGCGGACCGGTCTGGCGTCCGTATACGAGATGAGTCCACCCCTGACATCGTCTGCCCCATAGCCCGCCACGACGATGCGATCATTGACCTGGATGTCGGTGTCCGCGATGGCGGTGGGAGAGAACCGCCGCTCGACAGGCTGATTCAGGAGGACGACGGCGAGGTCCGCTCTGCTTTCGGTGACGACATCCAGGACGACATAGCGCCTTCCTCCTTCAACGAAGAAATGGTCGACCTTGGCTTCTGGTGGAAGCAGGAGCTTCTTCTTCTTGAGGAGCACCTTGAAGTCCCGATGAGGTCGAACCTCTCCGACGTAGGTCTTGAAGGTACCGGACTGCTCTCCTGTCTTGACGGTAGCGCTCTTCTCGCAGGTAGAGCGGTCGATGGTGGTCGTTCCCTTGTTCTCTCTTCCTCGACACAGGCAGTGCCCCGCCGTGAGGACGAGGCGAGGATGAATGAGCACGCCACTGCACTCCTCCGCTGCGGCAAGGGTGACGTACACGGTCGAGGGAAAGCGGTCCTGGAGGTCTCTCTCTCCCTGGAAGATGGTGAGGACCTCGTCCGAGGGTTGCACCTCGGACAGCGTCCGTTCTTCAGGGGACGGTCCTGGGACGGGAGTACTGGCAAGGCATCCGCTCAGCGCCAGCAGTGACAAGGACATCAGCCTGGGCATGGCCCTCTGCGCTCGTTGAAGAAGGCTCGGGCCGGTCATGGAATCGTGTCCTCGTCTCTTGGAGGGCTCCTTGAAGGCAGGCTGGCCCGTTGGAGTTCGGAGACCAGCCAGTCCCGGTAAGGGTAGATGCTCACGAACGCATCCCCTTCTTTCGAGCTCAGGGTTGTGATGCCCAGGAGCACGGCCTCTCCCTTGTCCTGGCGCAGACAGGAGTCTCCGCTTCCTCGGGTGAAGGGAGCTCCCGCCTGCGAGAACAGGATCACATCACCGTTGGGCGGCGCGGGCCTCGCGAGCTTCTTCCTGCCAGACCGGCGGCGCCCGAGGATCAGGTCATTTCTGCCATCGAGCCCATGACCCACAATCACGAAGGATTCTTCGGATGGGAGCTCCGAGGTTGGCAGGCGAATCGCCGGAACGGTGCCATCGATCGGGCGGTCCAGGACGACCACTGCGAGATCGGACTTGCTCGATATCGGTAGTCCCTGCTCATCCAGGAGAATCTCGAGGCCGGGATGAGGTCGCACCTTGCCGCTGGAGCTCCGATATTGCTCGTCCCAGGAGCGCTCGGACTGGATGTGCTTGGGGGTGTAGATGACAGTCTCCGCGGTAGCGGTTCGAGCACACCGAGAGCTGTCGATGACCGAGCGCGCCTTGCTGTTCGGTAGGGAGACTTCGTGTGCTTTGCAGACGCAGTGTCCCGCCGTCAGGACGAGGCGGGGACTGATGAGTGCGCCACTACAGGTGATGGAGCCATGGGGCTCGAAGGAAGCCTGGAGCATGACGGCAAACGAGTAGCGATTGGTGACGTCCCACTCTCCATCGGGGAGAGACATGCGCTCGCCAATGGGGAGTACCTCGTAGTCGTCGCCGTTGACGAACTCGGTGTCATCACCACCAACGCCGGCTTCGGTGGGGAGCGGCTCGACAGTTGCCGTCTTGGGCGAATGGGCGTGGCATCTCTCGCAGGACAGCAGGAGGCCGATGACCAGCATGGCCGCAGCGGAGAATGGACGGTGGTCTCGCACTGAGAAGAACCCTCCGGAAGGAGCACCGTACTCGCTTCGAGCGAACGCTCAGTGCTGACGGGGCACGGCCTCGCGGAAGAACTTCGCGCCGATGAGCAGCGCCACGCCGCCCAGGAGCACGGGCAGCGCGTTCACCTCGATGGCGGTGGTGAGGTCGGCGCTGTCGGCGATCTTGCCGATGAGCGTGGGGGAGATGGCGTCTCCCAGCAGGTGGATGCACAGCACGTTGAGCCCCATGGCGAAGGCTCGGAAGGCGGGCTGCACGCAGTTGACGATGGCCGCGTTGATGGGGCCGCTGTTGAGGAACACCAGGAACTGGGCCACGGCGATGGCGGCGAAGGTGGTCAGGTCCGAGTCCAGGTTCACCGCGACGTACATGGCGGGCGCGGCGAGCAGCAGCCCCAGGCCAGACACGAAGAGGCCGCCGCCCTCGCGCTTGCGGTCCATCTTGTCCCCGAGCCACCCGCCGGCCACCGTGCCCAGCAGGCCCGCCGTGGCGGTGATGGCGCCGAAGATGAAGCCCGCCTTGTCATCGGGGATGCCCCGCGTCCTCACCATATAGGTAGGCATCCAGAAGCCGAGCCCACCGATGGAGAACGTCATCAGCGTGTAGCCCGCCGTGGTGGCCCAGAAGGCCTTGTTGCCCGCGAGCCCCTTGAGGCCCACCTTGAAGGGCAGCTTCGTCTGGGCGTCCGGCCCGTCCATGGCGCCGCGCTGGGGCTCGGGCATGAAGAAGGCCATCGTCCCGAGGATGAGCCCCGGCACGCCGCCCGCGAAGAAGGCCGTGTGCCACGAGTAGGTGCTGCTCAGCCACCCGCCCAGGCCATAGCCGGCCGCCGCGCCCACCGGGATGGCGATGTAGAAGTACGAGAGCACCCGCGTCCGCTGCTGCCGCGGGTAGAGGTCCGAGATGATGGAGGGCGCCACCGCGCCATAGCCCGCCTCGCCGATGCCGATGACGGCCCGGGCGATCATCAGCATCACGAAGGTGGTGGCCAGGCCCGAGGCCCCGGTGGCGAGGCTCCACACGAGCACGCCGCCCGCGACGAGGAACTTCCGGGGGACGCGGTCGCCCAGGTAGCCGCCGATGGGCGAGGCCAGCATGAACACCACGATGAAGACGGTGCCGAGCAGGCCCGACTGGGTGTTGTTGATGCCCAGGTCCGCCTGGATCTTCGGCAGGGCGCTCGCGACGATGTACCGGTCCAGGTAGTTGACCAGGTTGATCAGCGTGAGGATGAAGAGCGCGTAGCCCGCGCGCACGGTGGGCGTCGCTGGCGAGGAGCTGGCCACGGCGGGGGAGAGGCTCATGTCCGAGGGGCTCCGAAGCGGTGGGCCATCAGCCCCCAGCGCAGCCCGCGGTCGCTCACTCGGCACTCCTCGAGCTGCAGGGCGCGCAGGGCCTCCAGCAGGATGAGGGAGCCGGCGGGGATGACGTCGGCGCGCTTGGGCTGCAGGCCGGGCAGCTTCTGCCGCTCGGCCAGGGGCATGGAGCAGAGCTGGCCCACGAGCTGCTCGAGCTGTGCCCGGGTGAGGGTGCCGCCGTGCACGCGCGTGGCGTCATAGGGATCGACGCGGTTCTGCACCGCGTAGATGGTCGTCACGGTGCCGGCCACACCCACCAGTTCCGCGGCGGGGGGAGGGGGAGGCAGCGTGGCGAAGGTGTCGCGGAGGAACGTGGTGATGGCCTGGCGCTCCTCGGCGGAGGGCGGATCCGAGCGGACGAAGCGCTCGGTGAGGCGCACCGAGCCCACGTCATAGCTGTGGCGGAAGTCCACGCGGCCGGCGCTGTTGCCGTAGATGAACTCGGTGGAGCCGCCGCCGATGTCGATGACGAGCAGGGGCCCCGCGGCCTGGCTGCCGAAGTCCATGTGGGCCGAGGAGAACGAGAGCTGGGCCTCCAGCTCGCCGGAGATGATCTCCACGGTGACGCCAGCGCGCTCCCTGGCGGCGGCGAGGAACTCCGCGCCGTTCTGGGCGTCGCGGGCCGCGCTGGTGGCGGACACGGCGATGCCCTCGGCGCCCAGGGCGCGCGCCTCGTTGGCGAAGGCCGTCATCGTGGCGAGCGTGGCCTCCATGCCTTCGGGGGACAGGCGGCGGCTCTTGTCCACTCCCCGTCCCAGTCGGGTGATCTCGGCCCGCTCCAGGACGGCCTGGAACTGACCGTCGGGAGTCCGGTCCGCGACCAGCAGGAGGACCGAGTTGGTGCCCACGTCGATGGTGGCAAATCGCGGCATTGGCCGGCAGCCTACTCAACGCAGCAGCGCTTCCAAAGCCTCCGCCAGGGTCTGGTACTCCGCGTGTGTGTTGTAGGCCTGGGCGGAGATGCGCAGGTGGCGCTGGGGCGGGCGGGGCCAGGCCGTCACGGGCACCTCGATGCGCCACTCGTGGAAGAGCCGATCCTGGAGCGGATCCAGGTAGTAGGGAGGGGGAGGCTCCGCCGGGAAGCCGTCCGGCAGGCCCACGGTGGCCATGGCGCCCAGCATCTCCTCCGGACAGTGGGGGGCGGTGCCGAGGCGCTCGCACAGCATCCGGCGCGCGGCCACGGCCTTGGCGTGGTTGTCGGCCATCAGCGCCGGCCAGCCCCCGGGCAGCAGGCCGCCCATGAAGCGCAGGGCGTGGGGGATGCAGAGCGCCGCGGAGGGGTCATCCGTCCCCGTCCAGTCGAAGTCCAGGCGGAAGCGAGAGCGGTCCTGGCGCTTGGAGTTGTGGCCATGGCTCACCGAGAGCGGCTTGATGCCGGCCTGGAGGTCCTTCCGGACGTGGAGGAAGGCCGCGCCCTTGGGGGCACAGAGCCACTTGTGGCAGTTGCCGGTGTAGTAGCCGGCGCCGAGCTCGCACAGGGAGAGGGGCACCTGCCCGGGGCCGTGCGCGCCATCCACGAGCGTCTCCACGCCCTCCTGGCGCAGGAGGCCGACGAGCTCCTTCAGCGGCATGACGAGCGCGGTCTGGCTGCTGATGTGGTCGACGAGCAGCAGCCGGGTGCGCGAGGTGACGTGCTCCAGCACGGCGTCGACCACGGCACGGGGGGAGGGCACGGGCCAGGGCAGCTGGGCCACCACCACCTTGGCCCCGGCGAGGCCGGCGACCCAGTCGAGCGCGTTGCGCGAGGCGTTGTACTCTTGGTTGGTGGTGAGCAGCTCGTCGCCGGGGGACAGGCGCAGCGAGCGCAGCACCGTGTTCACGCCAGCGGTGGCGTTGGGCACGAAGGCCACGGTCTCCGGGTCCGCGTCGACGAAGGCGGCCAGGGCGCTCCGGGCCTCGTCGAGCAGCGGCTCGAGCTCGCGCACGAAGAAGCGGACCGGCTCGGCCTCCAGGCGCGCGCGCACCTCCGCCTGCGCCTGGAGCACCTCGGTGGGGCAGGCGCCGAACGAGCCGTGGTTGAGGAAGACGATGTCCGGATCGAGCGACCAGCGAGCGCGCAGCGGCGAGGCGCTCATGGGGCCCAGTCGGGAGTGAGGCCTCCCGCCTTCTCCATGGGGAGGGGGAGCTGGTTGTTGCCGTCGGCCGTCATCACGTAGAGCCGGGGCGCGCCGTCGCGCGTGGAGGTGAAGAGGATGAGGCGGCCGTTGGGCGAGAAGACGGGCTCCTCGTTGTTGCCCTGGTCCTGGGTGAGGCGGCCGATCTTCCCGGTGTCCACGTTGACGGTGAAGAGGTCGAACGCGTTGCGCTCGTCGCGCGCGGTGAAGGCGATGAGGTCGCCTCGGGGAGACCAGTCCGGCGTCTGGTTGTAGTTGCCCTGGAAGGTGAGCCGCTTGGGGTTCGAGCCGTCCGCGTTCATCACGTAGATCTGCGGCGAGCCGCCCCGGTTGGACACGAAGGCGATGCGCTTGCCGTCCGGGGACCAGGCGGGGCTGGAGTTGATGCCGTAGGGCGTGTCGGTGATGGCCTTGGGAGAGCTGCCGTCCGCGTTGGCCACGTAGAGCTGGGTGCTCTCACCCTCGGCCAGCGCGTAGGCGATGCGCTTGCCGTCCGGGGACCAGGCGATGCCGGTGGCCATCTGGCCGTTCTGCACGACGGCGCGGGCGTCCTCGCCGGGCCGCTGCACGTAGAGGTCCGGGCGACCCTTGCGATAGGAGGTGAAGCCCACGGCGCCCCCGGGCCCCAGGGCCGGCAGCAGGTTGATGCCGCCGTTGGTGAGGGCGCGGGCGTTGTTGCCGTCCCAGTCGGCCACCCAGACGTCGCGGTTGGAGCCCGTCTTGCGCACGAAGGTGATGCGGGTGAGGAAGGGGCTCGACTCACGGGTGAGGTGCTTGTAGAGCGCGTCGGCGAGGAAGTGCGCCAGCTGGCGCGGCTCGTTGGCGGGCACGGCGTGGCTCGCCTTGAAGTCCTCGCGGCCGGTGCCCACGTTGAACAGGCGCAGCTCGCCGCGCAGCGTGGAGCCCTCGGCGCCCAGCTGCACCTTCACGAGCGACTCGGCGCCCACGTCCGCCCAGCGCGAGAAGTTGATGCTGCCCGCCGTCACGCCCTCCTTGGGATCGGCCGTGAAGCTGGAGCGATCCAGCACCTGGAAGATGCCGGAGGCGCGCAGGTCGAACACGAAGGGCGCGTCGAAGTCATTGGCGGCCTTCTTCCCGCCCTCGTCCACGGTGAGTGGAGCAGGGACGGCCAGGGGCAGCGGGCGGAAGTTGGCGCCGGAGATCTGGATGACCGGGGCCTGGGCGAGCGCCGCGATCGGGAGGAGCAGCAGCGAGAAGAGGAGGGCTTTCACGGGCGGAACTCCAGGACGATCCCCTGCTTCTGGAGCGACTCGCGCAGGTGATCGGGGGGAGGAGAGAAGGGCGCGGCTTTCTTCACCGCTGCCAGAACGGCGGCATCGAAGAGATCGTTCCCGCTGGGGGTCGTCAGCTGCGTCGCCAGCACCTCGCCAGCGCGCCCCAGGCGCATCTGCACCTGGGCCTTGAGGTACATGCGCTCGGCCTCGGGGATGGTGTCGGCGACGTTGTAGTTGCGGCGCACCTGGGAGGACAGCAGCGCGTAGTAGCGCTCGCCCTCGGCGGTGGCGGAGTCGCCGCTCGGGTCGCCATCCTCGGCGCCCTCCAGCTCCTCTTCGGGGACCTGCTTGGCCGTCTTGTCGAAGGCGCCGAAGAGCCGCTTGCGCCGGTCCTCGGCGGACGTGTCGCCCTTCTGCGGCGCGGGGGCCGGCTGGGGCTTCGGAATCACGGGCCCGGCCACCTTGTCCGGAGGCTTGGGCGCCTGGGTGGGCGGGGCGGGGGGCGCCTTCACCTCCTTGGGCGGAGGTGGCGGCTGCTCCTTGCGCGGCAGCAGCTTGGGGTCCCTCGGCTTGCCCTGGCGCACCAGGCTGGCCTTGATGACGGGGATGTTCGGGTCCACCTTCGGCCGGGCGGTGAGGGACGCGTAGACGAGCCCCGCGACGAGCAGCAGGCCGTGGCCCACCACGGACACGATGACGAAGAGGCCCAGCCGCGAGGGGCGGGCCACGAGCATGCTCTGGGTGACGGCCGGGTGAAGGGCCATGGGCTAGCGCTTCGCCTCCTTCTTCTTCTCCTTGGACGCGGCTGGGGCCGCCGCCGGGTCCGTGATCATCCCCACATTGGTGATTCCAGCGCGCTGGGCGGCGGCCATCACCTCCACCACCACGCCATAGGGCACGTCCCGGTCCGCGTGGAGGTAGACCTCCTTGTCGGCCTGCGCCTTGGCGTTGGCGGCCAGCTTCGTCTCCAGCTCGTCGAGCACCACCTCCGCGTCCCCGATGAAGACGCGGCGCCCCGCGTCGATGGAGAGCACCAGCTTCTTGTCGGCGGCCTCCACCGGCGTGGCCCTGGCCTCGGGCAGGTTCACCTTGACGCCCTGCTGGATGAGCGGAGCGGTGACCATGAAGATGATGAGCAGCACCAGCATCACGTCCACCATGGGCGTGACGTTGATCTCGCTCATGGTGACGCGGCCCTGGCCCTTGTTGCCTCCGCCCATGCCCATGGCCGCGCCTCCTACTTGAAGAAGTGCCGCTTGATGATGTTGAGGAAGTCCGCCGAGAAGTTGGACATCTCGGTGTCGAACACCTTGATGCGGCTGACGAACGAGTTGTAGGCCACCACCGCGGGGATGGCCGCGAACAGGCCGGCCGCCGTGGCGAACAGCGCGTTACCCACCGGCGCGGCCACCGTGGACAGCGTGGCGTTGCCCTTGTCGGCGATCTCGTTGAACGCGTTGAGGATGCCAATCACCGTGCCGAACAGGCCCACGAACGGCGCCGCCGCGCCCACCGTGCCCAGGAAGGGCACCCGCGCCTCCAGCTCGGTGATCTGCGACGTGGCGGCCCGGTTCAGCGCCCGCTCCACGTTCTCGATGCCGCCCAGCTTGTCGCTCATCGCCCCTTCCGAGCCCTCCTTCGTCTGCGCCAGCTTGCTCAGCTCCTCGTAGCCCGCGCAGAACACCTTCGACAGCGGCGAGCCCTCCAGCTTCTGCGCCGTCTGGTAGATGGCCTCCAGCCGCGTCGCCTTCCAGAACGTGTCCAGAAAGGTGAGCGACTGTGCGCGGGCCCGGGACAGCTGTGTCTGCTTCATGACAATGAGGGCCCAGGAGCTGACGGACACTCCCATCAGCAACACCAGCACGCCCAGCTCGATGAACGAGGCGTTGCGGATGATCTCCACGTAGTTCATGGCGCCGAGCGCCAGGGGCAGGTGCGACATCATGGGTGCAGGCCGTAACACTCCGATCCGAGGCGGTCAAACAAAGCTGGCGTGCCCGGTTGGGAGCCTCCAGAGGGGGCTCCGGTGGGGCGGTGAATAATTCCCGAAGGGTCCCGTCCGAGAGGGCACAACGGGTTGGATGCCCGGTCGCTTCCCTCAACGCCAAGCGGATGCCCCTATGAACTCCCGACTGCTACTCGCATTCCTCTGCATCGCGTCGCTCTCGACAGGCTGCATCATCGAGGACAACGGGTGTGACACCTGCAACCCCCGCCACCCCGGCGACGTGACGTTCCTCTGGACGTTCGACGGCCTGCGCTGCGACCAGGCGCGTGACGTGTACGGCGTCAACATCAACATCCCCGGTGAGTCGCTCTTCAACAACGGCAAGTACGCGTGCAGCACCGCGGACGTGGACGGCATCACCCTGCACGACTTCGCGCCTGGCTCCTACAGCTACAACCTGCAGGCGGTGAACTTCCAGAACCAGATCGTCTTCGAGGCCAGCGGCACCTTCGTCATCGACGGCAACCGGACGGTGAGGGTGGACCTGGCGCCGACGGGCGACCCGACGTCCTACGCGTACCTGAACTGGAACTTCCCGGGCGGCCAGAGCTGCTTCCAGGCCGGCGTGGCCTCGGTGGACATCATCCTGGATGACCTGGCTCCCCACAACGTGCCGTGCACCGCGGGTCAGTCCGTCCCCGGTCTGAAGACGCCGGCCCTGGCTCCGGGCGAGCACTACATCGAGTTCATCGCGCTCGACTCGCAGGGCCGTCCCCTCTACTACTTCAACGGTGGGCTGCTGACGCGTCCGTATGACCCGGTGGACGCCACCTACAACCTGTACACGATTGGTGGCGCCTCCATCGCCTGGCGGCTGTCGGATGGCGCGGTGACCTTCGACTGCCCGGCGTCCAACCCGATGGTGTACGTGAACTTCCGCGACCTCAACACGGGCAACTGGGTGTACCCGCTCCTGGGCGATGGTCACCGCTGCAGCCAGAAGCCCATCGTGTACGAGTTCCTGCGGCCCGGCGTCTACGAGCTGCGCATCACCACGACGTTCGATGGCTACGAGTACCGCTCCAACTCGAACATCAACGTGGAGGTCCGCCCCCACGTGTTCCCGGGGCCGAACTCCGCGCTGGACGTGACGCTCTTCAGGCGCTTCTGACCGAGCACGGCTGAACGTAGGGGCAGCGAGAGGGTCGGGGACACAACCCCGGCCCTCTTCGCTTTTGCGGGGGTGGGATGGGCGTTGGCATCAAATGTGATAGGGACTCCGGACATGCGGCAAGGCAGCCACGGTCCCATCGGTGTGTTCGACTCGGGCGTCGGAGGGCTCACCGTCCTCAAGGCGCTGATGGCGAGACTCCCCCACGAGAGCACCCTCTACCTGGGTGACACGGCGCGAGTCCCCTACGGCACCAAGTCCGGCGAGGTGGTGACGCGCTACTCGCTCAAGAACGCGCAGTTCCTCCTCGAGAGGGGCATCAAGCTGCTCGTGGTGGCCTGCAACACGGCCTCGGCGGTGGCGCTGCCCGCGCTGTCCTCGGCGCTCCCGGTGCCGGTGGTGGGGGTCATTGCCCCCGGCGCGCGCGCGGCGCTGCAGCGGACGCGGGGCGGCGGAGTGGGCGTCATCGGCACGCCGGGCACCATCCGCTCCGGGGCCTACCAGCGCGAGCTGCAGGCGGCCGATCCCCACGTCCGGGTGAAGGCGCGGGCCTGCCCGCTCTTCGTCCCGCTGGCGGAGGAGGGGTGGACCGTGGGCGAGGTGCCGCACCTGGTGGCGCGCGAGTACCTGGCGGACTTCGCCCGGGAGGGCGTGGACACGCTGGTGCTCGGCTGCACGCACTACCCGCTGCTCAAGGGCGTGATCGCCGAGGTGGTGGGGCCGAGCGTCGCGCTGGTGGACTCGGCGGAGGCCACGGCCGAGGCGGTGGCGGAGCTCCTGGCGCAGCGGGAGATGCTCGCCGCGCAGGGCGCCGCCACCACGCACGGCTACTACGTCACGGACGTGCCCGAGCGCTTCGTGGAGGTCGGGGCGCGCTTCCTAGGGCGCCCCATCCCTTCCGCCGAGCAGGTGGACTTGAGCTTCTGATGAAGGGGGGGGCGGGGCCCCCACCCTGGGCTCAGGCCTACGGGCGGGCGGAGGAGACGGACTCGTGCTCCTCGGTGCGCTCCAGCAGCGCCTTGGCGGCCTGCACCACGGGGGCCTGGCCCTCGGCGGTGGAGGCCATGACGGCCGCGGCCGCCTCCGTGCCGATGTCGTCCTGGCGCGGCAGCAGCCCGGTGGCCCAGGTGACGAGCCGCTCCAGCGTGGGGAAGAAGCCGATCATCAGCAGCGGCTTGTTCAGCCAGCCCACGGTGATGCAGTAGTACTTGTTGTAGGGCGCCGTGTGGTGGATCTGGTGGTGCGCCGGCGGCAGGATCAGGTGCACCCGCTGGAAGAAGGCGATGACCGGGGGCGGGTTGTCCAGGTGGGACCACTTGTGGAACTGGTTGGTCGCCATCACCCAGAAGATCATCGAGCCCAGGGAGGCCGCCAGGAACACCCACATGGAGCTGGTGTGCGGCATGGCCACGCACATGATGGCCACGGGGATGGAGATGGCGCAGTTGTTCCCGTTGGTCTCGATGAAGTCGTGGCGGGTGATGGCCTTCTCGTCCACATGGTGCTCGCGGAAGGGCCGGACGAAGGCCTTGCCCAGCACGGGCATGTTCGCCGAGCCCCAGGTGTCCGCCATCCAGTGGACGAAGCCGGAGACGAAGTCGGCGGCCAGGTAGCCCAGCAGCACCGCGCTCAGCAGCAGCCAGGGCCCGATGTGCGGGTTGCCCCACAGCTGGTACACCAGCAACCCCTCCAGGCCGAGGAAGATGGTGATGCTGCCGATGTCCATCATGCGGATGGCGCGCGTGTAGCCCTTGGCCAGGACCTGAGCGTCCTGATGACGGACCTTGTTGGTGACGTTGTTCTTCATCTCACACCTGGTAAGGAGCGCCGGGAGGCGGCTGTTCACGGCGGAACCTACGTAGCCTAGCCGGATTGTGGTTTTCAACGAATGGGCTGGGGCTCGGATGGACGGCCGGTGGGCCCTGGCGGGGGGGGCTGTACCAGGGGGTAGGCGGCCGGCCGTGAGACGGAGTGACGGAAGAGCTTGACGCTTACCTTGTGTCGCTCAAGGTGCACTGCTAGCTTCGGGCGTCTCTGGCATGGCGAAAACCTTCGAGAAAGCCGTCACCGGCTTCAACCACAACATCAAGCACAAGGGGAAGGTCTACCACGTCCAGACCGAGGACTCGGGAGTCAACAACCCCCACATCATCACCCACCTGTTCGTGGGTGGGAACATCCTCGCCTCGAAGAAGACGTCGTACGCCGACATCCTCAACGCCGAGAACCTCGCCGAGGTCGTCCGTGAGTTGATGGAGGAGCAGCACAAGGAGATGCTGCGCAACCTCATCAACGGCGTGTACGACAGCTACGAGGCTGGCGCGACGCGTCACTACCAGCCGGGCCAGCTCGCCACCGACGAGCCCGCTCCGGTGAAGCCGCAGGCCCCGGTGGTCAAGCCGGCTCCGCCGCCCGCCGCCGCGCAGCTGCCTCCCGAGGTGGCCGCCGCCCGCGCCATGAAGGTCCAGCCCAAGATCAACGAGGTGGGCGTGGAGACGCTGTTCGGCGAGGACCTCATCTCCGAGAAGAGCCTGGACGAGGTGATCCTCAGCTACCTGGCCGGAGAGGGCGAGCAGTCCTGAGCAGGCGAGCGCCGCCCCGGGCCTTCACGGCTCCGGAGCGGGCACCCGAGCTGCTCGGACGGCCGTGGCTCAGCTCGCGGAGAGGCTCCGCATCACTTCCTCGGCCATCTCGATCGTGTAGTCGATCTGCTCCGGGGTGTGCGCCGCGCAGATGAAGTTGACGTCGCGGCGCAGCAGGACGCCCCGGCGAGCCATGCCGGCCTGGAACGGCTGCATCTTCTTGGCGTGCTCCGCCGGGTCCTTGGAGAAGCGGAAGAACGGAATGGCGTCGTAGCCGAGCACGCGCAGCGCGGAGCCGGTCTTCTCGGCGCGGGCGTTGATGCCCTCGCGCAGGCGGCGGCCCAGGTGGGCGATGTGCTCGATGTAGGAGCTGCGGCGGTACTCCTCGAGCACGGCCTGGCAGACGTACAGGGACGGCAGCTCGCCGCCGAACGTCGTGGACACCTGGAGCTCTCCGAGCCGGCTCAGGTGCTTCGCCGGTCCGGCCACCGCCGACAGGGGCATGCCCGAGGCGATGGCCTTGGAGAGGCACACGAAGTCGGCCTTCACGTCGAAGAACTGCTGAGCGCCGCCCAGCGCGAGGCGGAAGCCGGTGACCACCTCATCGAGCACCAGCAGCACCTCGTGGGCGGTGCAGGTGGCGCGCAGCTGGTGGAGGAACTCGCGGCTCAGGCAGCGGTTGTAGGGCACCGAGAGCAGCACCACGGCGAGCTGCTTGCCGTTCTGCTCGATGCTGCTCAGCAGCGCGGCCTCGTCCGGCTCGGTGAAGAGCGGCATGCGCCTGGTGTACGAGGCGAACGCGGCGGGCACGCCCGGTGTGTCGAACATGAAGTGGTCGTGCCAGCCGTTGTAGCCCACCGTGATGATGTGCTCCTTGCCGGTGATGAAGCGGGCCAGGCGCACCGCGGCCGACGTCGCATCCGCGCCCGTCTTGAAGAAGCGCGCCATCTCCGCGCCGGGGATGAGCTCGATGAGCGTCTTCGCGGCGCTGACCTCGACGGGGGTGGGCAGGGAGTGGATGATCCCCTCATCCAGGTGCTTGCGCACGGGCTCCACGAGCGCGGGGTGCTGGTGGCCGAGCATGGTGGCGCCCAGCCCGCAGATGAAGTCGATGTACTCCTGGCCATCGGCGTCCTCCACGATGGCGCCCTTGCCGCGCGCCAGGAAGACGGGGAAGGAGCCGGGGGCGAACTGCTCGGGCCGCTTCATCAGCGACTGGGTGACGCCGGGGACCAGGCGCTTCGCCTCGGCCAGCAGGCGGTTCGAGTTCTCGAGCTTCATCTCGCCCAGAATGGGCTGGGGCAGTGACGGGTGTCTCTTGGCAGGCATCTCCATGGGATTCCTCGGGGGTGGTGGGTGGGTTTCACGACAGGGAAGCGGGCGGCCGGGACAGGGGTGCGCCCGGACAGGGCTCAGGTGGGTGCGGCCTTCAGCGGGACGGCGCTGCGTCCCAGCGTCCACAGGAGGCCGAGCGCGCAGGCGGAGACGCCCACCGCGATCCAGCCCGCGAGGCCGAAGCCGGTGAGGGCGCCCTCAGGCGCGGCGGTGATGAGCAGCCCGCTCGTCCAGGCCGCGAGCCCGGAGGCGCCATCGCTCGCGGCCATGTTGACGGCGAGGTAGCGCCCGCGCAGCACCGGGGGCACTCGGGAGGAGACGAGGGCGATGGTGGGAATGGCCCGGCTGGAGGTCAGCGCCATGAACAGCGCGAAGGCGCCGATGACCACCGGCAGCGGTGAGACGGGCAGGTGCGTGAACAGGAGGTGGGGGCCCATGGTGCCGACCAGCAGCCACGCCAGCACCTGCGAGGGGCCATGGCGGTCCGCCAGCTGGCCGATCCAGCGCGCGCTCGCGAAGGTGGCCAGGCCGCCGCACAGATAGACCCAGGGCAGCTCGGCCAGACGAAGGCCCAGGTTGCCCACCATGAAGGCGCCCAGGTACGGAATCAGGAGGAAGCTGGCGAACACCACCGTGAAGGTCAGCACCCAGCCCAGCGCCAGATGCGGCGTCCACACCGACGCGAGCGAGCCGCGGGAACTGGCCTCGCGAGGCTCGGCCAGGTGACGGTCGACGGCGGGCAGGGTCCGCAGCAGCCAGAGCCACAGCAGGCCCGAGAGGCCGCAGATGGCCCAGAACGGCGTCCGCCAGCCCCACCCGGAGGCCAGGGCCAGGCCCAGCGGCACGCCAGCGACCGCGGAGAGCCCGTACGACGTCATCACCGTGCCGATGGCGCGGCCCCGGCGCTCCGCGGGCACCAGGTCTCCGATGATGGCCATGACGACGGCGCCCATCAGTCCCGCGCAGGCGCCCGCCAGCGTCCGGGCCAGCAGCAGCCACACGTGGCCCTGTGCCGCGCCGCAGGCCAGGGTGGAGAGGATGAACCCGGCGTAGAGCAGCAGGAGCGTGCGCTTGCGGTCGAATCGATCCAGCCAGAACACCCCCAGCAGCCCCATGGCGGCGGAGGCCAGCGTGTACACGGAGACCAGCGCCCCGAGCCTCGCGGCGGAGATGCCGAACAGCCGCATGAGCTCCGGCCCCAGCGGCATCACGATCATGAAGTCCATGATGTGGGTGAACTGCACGGCGGCCAGCAGCCACGGCAGCTGGCGTTCCTGGCTCGGAGAGAGGGGGGCCGTCACGAACGACTCCAGGGAGAAACGGGGAAAGGCACGATGGCTGGGGCGCGGGCTCAGCGGCGCGTGAACCGGACCCGGATGGGAGGAGAGGTGGCTTCGTGGGGACGACCGTCTCGATCGAGCGCGGCGTCGAAGCGGACGTTTCGGACACAGGCGAGCGCGGCCCGGCCGAAGCCGTAGCCCGGGTCGGACACCAGCTCCGCCGAGGACACCCGGCCCTCGGCGGTGACGACGACGCGCAGCACGACGGTCTGCTCGTCGATGCGCAGCGCATCGGCTTCGCCCGGCCAGGGGCAGTTCCAGTGACGCGCCGGGAGCTGGACGGGACGCGCCCTGCTCGTGGCGGAGGCGCTCGTGTTGGAGGTGTTGCTCGTGATCGACTCGACGGCTCGGGCGGAGGTTCCGCTCGAGGCCGTGACGCCTCCGGCGTAGCGCTGGGCCTGGCCGGTCGTGATGTCGAAGCCGGTGAAGTCGAGGGGAGCCTCCGATGCCTTGGCTGCCACGACCGCGCCTGCCTGGGCGGGAGCGGGTGGTGGGGCGGGAGCCTTCGTTCGAGTCGCCGGGGGCTCGGCTCGGGCAGTCCGGGGAGGTGGCTGCGGTGGCGGAGTCGGGGGAGGCGGTGGTGGCTCGGGCGGCGCGGGGGGCTTCAGGTCCACGACGTGATCGATGCGCATCGCCTGCTTTGGCGCGGCCACCGGCGGAGCTCTCGAGGCTCCCTCCCGCATGGCTCGCCAGGCGAACGCGCCCGCGGCGGCGTGCAGCCCCACCGTTGCCAGCACGGCCCACACGGCGCTCCCCGGCGTCCTCACACGCGTGGACCCGAGGATGATCCCCGCGATGCTGTCGGTCCCGGCTGTGTGCTTGGGAGGTGGCTCAGCGCTTCTCACGCCCGTCCCCCTCTGACGCACTCTCCGCACTGCCCGGAGGGGCAGGCTCCGGAATCATCGTGCCGAAGGCCACGCGAGTGAGCCCCGCCTCCTTCAGCTGGTCGAGCACCGCGATCACCTGCCGATGTGGAACGGCGCCATCCGCCTGGATGACGGCGCGCAGCTCCGGATCGCGAGCGAGCGCCTGGCGCGCCTTGTCCCTCAGCACCGCTTCGTCGGTGTCCGCTCCGTCCACGAGGATCCGACCGTTCGCGGTGATGGAGATGGCGAAGATCGTCTGGAGCGACTCGCTCTGGGACGCCTGAGGCAGGTCCAGGGGCAACGCCGGGTTCTCGACGATCTTCGCGGTGACGATGAAGATGATGAGCAGCACCAGCGTGATGTCGACGAGCGGCGTCACGTTGATGCCTTCGATCAAGCCGCCTCGCGGTTGCGTTCCACCGGCCATGGCTAGACGACCTCCGACATCTTCCGGGGCTCGAGCTCACGGCTCGGAGCCAGGGACGCCTGGGCGTTCGTGCTGTCCGTTACCGGAGCACCCGCCGAGAGGCCGCGCTCCCGGGCGGACACGTAGGCCAGCACCAGGTTGCTGAGCGCCTCGGCCTCCGAGAGCATGCGAGCGATCCGCCGCTGGAAGTAGTTGTACGCGGCGACCGCCGGCAGCGCGACGCCGATGCCCACGGCTGTCGCCACCAGGGCCTCCGCGATGGCTCCCATGATGGAGCTCGAAGCGATCTGTCCCGAGCGACCGCTCGTCACGCCCGAGGCCCGGCTGAGCTCCTCGAAGGCGAGCAGCACGCCGATGACCGTTCCAAACAGCCCGATGAACGGCGCGTTGTTCCCCAGCGTTCCCAGGTAGGCCAGGCGGTTCTCCAGCTCGGCGCGCTCCAGGGCTAGCGCGCCCTGCATGCCCTTGTCGGCGGCGGTCAGCCCTCGCGGCGCGAGCCGGAGCCCCGCGCGCGCCACCATCGCTCCCAGGGACTTCTGGTGCTCGAGCTTCACCAGGGCCCCAGGGAAGTCTCCGCTCGCCAGCGGCTCCTCGAGGAGCGCGGACAGCCGGCGGATGTCATCCTGCTTGCCGCGGAAGACCAGCCAGCGCTCGACGATGATGCCGAGGCTCGCCAGCGAGAGCGCGCACAGCAGCCAGAGCACCCAGCTGGCTCCCCACTGCACGAAGACCTGCTTGATCATTTCGATGATGGGCATCGCCGAGTTCCTTCCTCAGGGGTGGTCCTTCGCTCGTCGGTACATGCCTGGCACCGGAAGGAGGAGTCCCTCCGGTGTCAGGCTCGGCACCCTGCCGGTGCTAGCGCACCTGCAGGAAGGAGAAGGCGAGGCCCGGCGTGGTGGCCGTCACCTTGCCGCTGTTGCCGGTCAGCTCGCGGAAGCTGGTCGCCGTCGAGCCGTTGGCGAACTCGGTGAAGAGCGTCCGATCCGGCACGTCGTGGAGGAAGGTGCTCCCGGTGCTGGCCGGCAGGCCGCTGACGGGAGTGGCGGTGAGGTTGTCGAACCGCAGCTGCCACCAGCTCCACGCGGGCGCGCTCGCCACGAGGCGGGGGTGGGTGCCCGAGCTCACCGCGAAGCGGCTCTCGTCGAAGACGCGCAGGTAGGCGGTGCCATTGGGGCCCGGCAGCAGCGAGCCGACGGTGCCGCCGTTGGCGAACGTGGAGAGATCCTTGTGGAAGGTCGCGTCGAAGGTCAGCGACGTGGGATCGAACCGCAGCAGACAGGGAACGGGCGTCTCGCCTCCCGCGACGCGCCGCACCGCCGCGCCGTACACCTCCGTCGCCAGGTAGACCATCCCATCCGGGCCCGCCACGCCGTCGCGCACGTAGCCGCAGCGGTCATCCAGCTTGACCGTCGCCGTGTCGTTCCGCGTGTCGATGACGACGACGCCCGCCTTCTTGGTGATGCCCACGCCCGTGGCCGGCCGCCAGCCGAGCGGCACGATGACCTGGTTCTCCCGGCGGATCGGCAGCGTCGAGAATGTGAGGATCGCCCCCTCGATGGTGATCCCAGGCAGGGGAATGGCGTTCGTGACGGACATGTCCTTGGGGTTCCAGACGATGGCCTGCGCCGTGCGCGAGTCGAAGTAGTAGGCCTTGGTCTCGGAGATGAACTGGAACTGGTGCTGGTACTCGCCGATGGAGGCCACGCCCCGGCCCTCGAAGCTGATGGTGGCGCCCTTCACGAGCCGGCCATCACTGCTGAGCTCGAAGCGGGTGACCGTGGGGTCCTCGCTGCCCGCCACGAAGAGGGCTCCGGACTTCGGGACGCCCACGCCCAGCGCGCGACCGGGGACCTCGATGGCGTTCTCCAGGGACAGGGTCTCGGTGTGGTCCACCGAGTCCGTCAGGATGACGTAGCTCTGGGGCTCGTCGCCCGTGATGATCTGCGTCGTGATGGCGTACAGCGGCTTGGTGTTGTCGATGGGATCGGGCTTGTCGTCGCCGTCGTCGCCGCAGCCGGCGAGGAGCGGGAGGGCCAGCGCCGTGAGGGCGAAGCGCAGGGAGCGGAGGGGAGTCGCGAGCTTCATGTGTGTGATGCCTTTCTGCGGTCTGGTGTCTGAGGAGGGCTTCTGCTTCGTGTCTCTGGGTTTCTCTGGCTCCGGGGTGGGGCTCAGGACTCGAGGTCCACCACGAGCTTGGCGAAGACGCTTCGGCCAGGGCGTTGCACGCCGAAGAAGTCGAAGGCGGCTGAGTCGGTCAGGTTCTGCACGTCCACGGTCCAGCTCAGCGTGGTGTCCGCCGTGCGGACGACGTAGGTGAGGGCCGCCGAGTGCAGCAGCTGGGAGGGGATGCTCTGCTTGCTGTCCTTCTGCCCGAGCTTCTCCCAGGCTCGGAAGAAGGAGTGGACGTAGCGCGTGTGCCACGTCAGTGAGAGCTCGTCGTTCGAGCGCAGCAGGTTTCCCAGCTGGAGGCGGGCGCTGCCGTTGGCGAGCAGGTAGGGACGGTTGGGGAGGCGCTGTCCGTCGAAGGCGCCGAAGGCACCCTGGTCGGAGATGTTGCGGAAGTCCTGCCACGTGGCGTTGCCGTCGAGGGCGACGTACTGCCCGGGCGAGGTCCACCCGGCCGAGCTGGTGACGCCCAGCGAGCGGGCCGAGAAGACGTTCTGGTAGGTGAAGAAGTTCTCCTGGCCGATGAGGACGATGAGCTGATCCGCGAGGCGTCCGAACCCGGTCGCGCTGGCGCGGAAGGAGCCCGCCCACGTCTGTCGGGAGTCGAGCGCCAGTCCGAGGTTGAGGTTGTGGCTGCGCTCGGGGTTCAGGTCGAGGTTCTCGTTGATGAGGATGCCATCTCCGAAGATCTCGTCGGGGCGAGGCAGGCGCGTGGCCCACTCGTAGGAGGCCTTCGCGGAGAGCGTGTCGGTGAGACGGAGCCGGACGCTGTCCCCGATGCCGACGCCGTGCGTATTCCGGTCGAGGTCCTCGAAGTCGCCGCTGGGCAGGAGCTTCTCGGTGCGCGCCAGCTGGAGGTAGTCCTTGACGAAGGCGATGTTCTCGACGCGGTCGCCGAAGGCATCGAGCTCATACTCGACGCCAGCGACCAGCGAGAACACGCCGCGCTCTCCCTCGAGCGGGTCCGGCTGCTCCCGAGCCTGGAGACGCACGTCCTGGCCATCGCGGCCCACGAGGGTGGGGGCCAGCGAGGCGCGCAGCGCTTGGGTGGGGGCCAGGCTCCACTCCAGGTTGAGTCGAGCGAAGCCGATGTGCTGGTGGACACGCCGCTCGACGGCGCGAGGCTCGAGCTCGCCCTGCTGCGGCAGCACGACGACGCAGCGGCCGAACCAGTCGTAGTCGCACTGGCCGAGGTCCATGAACTGGCTCCGGCGGTAGCTGTAGCCCGCGACGGCGTCGACCGAGAGCCCGCGGGAGAAGTCCTGCTCGAAGCGGAGCGTGGCGCCGCTCGAGAGCTCCCGGGCCGTCACCTCGCCGTAGACGGCCGACATGGTGACGTCGTTCTGGATGTCCCGGTCGTTCGCGCTGGCGAACACGCGCAGCAGCAGGCGCTCGGCCCAGGGGCGGTCCACGAAGCCCGTCTCGATGCCGATGCCCGCTGACCGGAAGGCGTCATGGAAGCGGGGGAGGCGCGCGGGCTGGAGCCGCCCCTGCGCGTCGGGGACCTCCACGTCCACGAGGTAGTTGTTCCGGGCGTAGTCGATGAAGCCGTTGGCTCGGACCAGGAGCCCCGTGGCGTCCACGAGGTGCCGGCCCCCGGCCGAGAGGCGGTGTGTGTCGTAGGATCCCAGCTCGTAGGAGGCGGAGACGGCGGTGCCACGAACCTCCGGAGCCGTGACGAGCTGGATGGCGCCTCCCAGCGCATCGGCGCCGAAGCGGATCGGCACGACGCCGTGGAAGGTCTCCACGCGGTCGATGAGGTTCACCGGGACGTTGACGAGACCCGCTCCGAAGCCCACGAACTCGAGCGGGACGCCGTCGATGAAGAAGCGGAGCTGCTCGTCCGTGAGCCCGGCGAGCGAGACGCGCGCGCGGCTGCCGAGCCCACCCGCGCGGCCCACGCCGATGCCTTCCGTGCGCGCCAGGGCCGTGCCCATGTCGGCGGCCTCGCGCTGGATGTGCTCGGTCTCGAGGACCTGCACCGCCTCGGCGGACTGGCGCCGGCGCTCCGCTTCGGACTCCCCTTCCGCGGTGACTTCGATGGCCTCGTCGGCGGATGCGCTCGGAGCCGATGCTGCGGGAGCGGGCTCCGTGGGGGCCGGCGGAGTGGGCGCGGGCGGAAGGACAGGCTCGGGGCTGGCGGGCGGAGCCGGCGGCGGAGGAAGGCGGAACTCGTAGGTGTAGACGATGCGCGAGGGCATCGGCGTCCCGTTGCGCTTCGCCGGCTCGAAGTGGAAGCGGAGCGCTGCCTCACGCGCGGCCTCATCGAAGCCATGGCCCACGGGCTCGAGCACCTCGGCCTCGGTGACGTTGCCCTGGGCGTCCAGGGTGAGGCGAAGCGGCACCTTCGCTTCGAGGCGCTCGCGCTCCGCCTGCTCCGGATAGGGAGCCTCGACGAAGTCCCGCAGACTGGGCGGCTCGAGCGCCGGAGCGGCAGTTGCTCCAGTCTCCTGAGGCTCCTGAGCGGGGAGCGCATGGGCCAGGCTCGAGACGAGGAGCCACGCCAGCATGGACGCGATGGGAGGTGAGGCACCCATGGTCATGCCGCTCGGGCCTGGGGCGCGCGCAGGGTCTGGAGCTTCTCGGTCAGCAGGAACGCGAGCTGCAGGGCCTGGTCCGCGTTGAGCCGCGGGTCGCAGTGGGTGTGGTAGCGGCTGGACAGGTCGTCCTCGGTCACAGCCTGGGCGCCGCCCAGACACTCGGTGACGTTCTGCCCCGTCATCTCCAGGTGGACGCCTCCGGGGTGGACGCCCTCGGCGCCGGCGATCTCCAGGAAGGACTTCACCTCCGACAGGATCCGATCGAAGGGACGCGTCTTGTAGCCGTTGCTCGCCTTCAGCGTGTTGCCGTGCATCGGGTCGCTCGACCAGACCACGGGGCGGCCGTCGCGCCGCGTGGCGGCCATCAGCCGCGGCAGGCAGTCGGAGACCTTGTCCGCTCCGAAGCGGCCGATGAGCGTGAGCCGGCCCGGGCGCCCGTGGGGGTTCAGCACGTCGATGAGCCGTAGCAGCTCGTCCGGCTCCATGGTCGGGCCGCACTTCAGGCCGATGGGGTTCTGGATGCCGCGCATGAACTCCACATGGCCGCCATCCAGCTGGCGCGTCCGCTCGCCAATCCACAGCATGTGAGCGGAGGTGTCGTACCAGTCGCCCGACGGGTGCTCGCGCCGCGTCATCGCCTCCTCGAAGTTCAGGAGCAGCGCCTCGTGGCTGGTGAAGAAGTCCACCTGGTGCAGGCTGCGCTGCTGCTCGGGACCGACGCAGAGGGCGCTCAGGAAGCACAGGGACTCGAAGATCTGATCCGCCAGCCGGCGGTAGCGGTCTCCCTGGGGGCTACCCGCCACGAAGTCGAGCGTCCACCGGTGGAGGTTGCAGAGGTCCGCGTAGCCGCCCTGCGCGAAGTTGCGCAGCAGCCCCAGCGTCGCCGAGGACTGGTGGTAGGCCTTGAGGAGCCGCTTCGGGTCGGGCATGCGCTCGGCCGGAGTGAAGTCCATGCCGTTGATGATGTCGCCGCGATAGGCCGGCAGCGTCACGCCGTCGATCGTCTCGACGGAGCTGGTGCGCGGCTTGGCGAACTGGCCGGCGATGCGGCCGACCTTCACCACCGGACGTCCTCCCGAGAACGTCAGCACCACCGCCATCTGGAGGATGAGCCGGAAGGTGTCGCGGATGTTGTCGATCGTGAATTCCTTGAAGCTCTCCGCGCAGTCCCCGCCCTGGAGCAGGAACGCCTTGCCCTCGGCGACCTGGGCGAGGCTCTCGGTCAGGCGCCGGGTCTCCGCCGTGAAGACGAGGGGAGGCAGGCGCGACAGCTCGCCTTCGACGCGAGCCAGCGCGTGGAGGTCCGGATAGTCATCCGGGACGTGTTTGACGGGCATGGCCCGCCAGGAGCGGGGAGTCCAATCTCGGGTCATCACAGGAAGGTCGTTTCGGTGGAGTTCGAGGAAGTGGGGCGCGCGTCTTTCCTGGCCTGGGACGGTCCTGGCAGGAGTCCCTGCTCCACACAGGAGTCCAGGTAGCGGTACAGCAGCTGGCGATCCGTCGGAGGGCAGGAGATGCCGCTGCCCTCCAGCGCCTGGAGCAGCTGCTCGCAGCGGATGTGGCCCAGACCGAAGGTGGGCTCCGCCGAGCCCGAGCGCAGGTCGAAGAAGGCCAGCGTGGTGCTCTTGTCGGCACTGCCGGAGCTGGCCGCCACTCGTGTGCGCCACTCAGGCACCGGGCACAGCTCCACCGGGTAGCCGTAGTCACGGGCCCAGCGGAACACCTCGGTCAGCCGCACCTCGGGCGTGGGCGCGAGGTTGAACACCGCGCCGGGTTGGGGCTCCAGCGAGAGCCGGACGAGCGCCCGCGCCACGAAGTCCACCGGCGTCCACACCTCGCCCACGTCGAGCTCGGGCAGGGCGCCCGCGGGGATGCCGGCCAGCAGGATGCGCCAGATCAGATCCTGCGTGTTGATGGTGCCGCGACCGGGCACGCCGACGACGCGCCCCAGCCGATAGACGGCCACTGGCAGTCCGCGCTCGGCGGCCTGTCGGACGAGCCGCTCCGCCACCCACTTGCTCTGCTGATAGCCGTCGCGCAGCCCCGGGTGCGGAGCCACGAAGGACTCGGGGACCTCGGAGCTGAGGTTCGCCGGGGGAGCCACCGCCAGCGTCGAGACGTAGTGCAGGGGCTTGGTGCGCACGGCCGCGGCCAGGCGCAGCAGCTCACGTGTGCCGCGCACGTTGACGGCCTGCAGGCTGCCGTACTCGCGCACGACGCTGACCACCGCGGCATTGTGGTAGACGGCGTCGCACTCGGCGGCCAGCGCGTGGAACCGCGAGGAGCCCAGCCCCAGCCATGGCTGAGCCAGGTCCGCGGGCAGCGCGAGCACCCGCTCGGCCAGGTTCGCGGTGGACAGCTGCTGGGCCGTCAGGGCCTCGCGAATGCGGTTGAGGGCCTGGGCCTCATCGCTGGCTCGCACCAGGCAGACGACCCGGGCGCCTGTCTGGCACAGGAGCTGATCGAGCAGGTGCGCGCCGACGAAGCCGGTGGCCCCCGTGAGCAGGACCTGTCGCGGCGCGGCGCGGGGCGTGTGGCTCGTGTTCTGCCCGCTGGCCGGTGTCGGGACGATCTCCTCGGGGAGTTCGGCGTCGGCGAGCATCGCGGGGGTGAGGCCGCCGGCAGCCGACTGGGCTTCCGAGCCCTGCTCGAGCGCCTGCGCGAGACCGGCCGCGGTGGGGTAGCGGAACACCGTGGCGACAGGCACCTCGCGGTTGAGCGCGACGCTGAGCCGGTTGGCCACCTGGATGGTCTGGAGCGACTGTCCACCGAGCTCGAAGAAGTCATCCTGCGCCGACACGGCGCTCACGCCCAGGACCTGCTCCCACACCTGAAGCACCACGCGCTCGAGCTCGGTGGCGGCGGCGATGGTGGAGGCATCCTCCGTGGGCAGCGCGCGGCGCAGGGCGTTCCGGTCGACCTTGCCCGTGCTGGTCCGGGGCAGCTGCTCGGAGAACACGAAGGTGCCGGGCACCATGGGCGCGGGTAGCTTCGCCAGGAGGTACCGGCGCAGCTCCGCCGCGGAGGGGACGGGGGACTCGGTGACGAGGTGCGCGCACAGCCGCCGCGCGCCGCCGGGTAGCACCTGGCCGACCACGGCGACGTCCCGGATGCCCGGGTGGGCGAGCAGCACGCTCTCGACCTCGGCCGGATCGATCCGGTGGCCGCTGATCTTGAACTCGTCATCGACGCGACCGACGAACACCAGCTGTCCGTCCTCGCGCAGCCGGGCCTTGTCTCCGGTGCGGTAGGCCCGTGGGCGGCCAGGGAGCGCGTCGAGTCGCGTGAAGCGCGCCGCATCCACCTCGGGGCGGTTCAGGTACCCCCGAGCCAGGCCACCGCCCAGCAGGCAGAGTTCGCCTTCGGTGCCCGGAGCACAGAGCCGACCGCGCTCGTCGATGAGCACCGCGCGCACGTCGGGGAGCGGACGGCCGATCGGGATCTCCTCGATGGTCGTCGGGGCCTCGGTGCCACCGCTGAGCGTGGCGGCCGTGGCCACCACCGTGGCCTCGGTGGGGCCATAGGTGTTGAGCAGGAGCACCTCGGGGCCAACCGTGGCGCGCCAGCGCGAGACGCGCTCCGGCAGCGCGGCCTCTCCGCCGATGATCACCGTGCGGATGGAGGAGGGCAGGCGGGCCGCGCCGGTGGAGATGCCGTAGGCCAGCTCGTGCCAGAAGGCGGTGGGCAGGTCGAGCACGGTGATGCCGTGCTCGGCGCAGGCGCTCATCAGTCGCGGCACCGACTGGAGCATCTCGTCGGTGCGCAGCACCAGCGTCCCTCCGATGCAGAGGGTCAGGAAGATCTCCTCCACGCTGGCGTCGAAGTGCAGGGGCGCGAACTGCAGCACGCGATCGTCGCTGCGCAGCCCATAGCGCTGTGTGGCGCTGGCCACGAAGTGGGCCAGGGCCCCGTGGTGGATCTGCACGCCGTTGGGCTGGCCCGTCGAGCCCGAGGTGTAGATGACGTACGCCAGCTCATCGTCCGTCATCCGCGCGGAGCGAGGGGCTTGTGGCGTGGGGGATGGTGACTTCGCCACAAGCCCCTCTCTCCTGCGTACGACCAGGTTGCCCGGAGCCGTCGAGCCGGAGGAGGTGATGACGAGCGCCGGCGCGGCATCCGCGAGGATGGCCTCCGTCCGGGTGGACGGACCGGTCGGATCGAGCGGGAGGTAGCCGGCGCCGGAGAACAGCACGCCGAGGTTGGCCACGATCGCGTCGATGCTCCGGGGCACCATCACCGCCACGGGGCTGTCGGGCTGAACGCCCTCGGCGATGAGCCGATCCGCCAGGGCGCGGGAGGCCTGGATCAGCTCGCGGTAGCTCATCCGGTGCTGGCCGTGCTCCAGGGCGATGGCGTCTCCATGCTCCTGGGTCCGCTCGACGATCAGCTCGAGAACCGGACGCGCGGGAGAGGAGAGGGGTCCACCGTCGAGTATGGAGGAGGGACGGGGCGCGGCATCCGCCGGGCCCTGCTCCCCGCGAACCTTCGACCGCGGCGCGCGGACCAGGGAGTCCAGGAGCTGGAGGAAGTCGCGCTGGTGCGCGTCCACCGCGTCGGCGGTGTAGCTGGCGGGGTTGGCATCGAAGTCGACCCGCAGCCCGTTGTCCTCGGCCCGGGCGTACATTCCGATCGAGAGGTCCTCGACCGGCCCGGCGGAGATGTTGTGCGCGGTGGCCGGAGCCCCGGCGAAGCGCAGCCCGTAGTCGAACGGCATGATGTTGACCACGGGGCCGAACAGCCGGCGCTGCCCGCCGATGAGGTGCAGATCCCGGCGAAGCTGCTCGTAGCGGTAGCGCAGGTGGGGCCGCACGGCGCGCAGCTCCGAGCCGACCTGACGGGCCAGCTCCAGGAACTCTCCCTCCGGGCTCACCAGCACGCGCAGCGGGACGATGTTCATCGCCATGCACGGCACCCGCAGCGCGGCCGAGCCAAGTCGAGACATCACCGGCAGGCCGAGCACCACCTCGGGTGCGCCGGTCCGCTGGTGCAGGTAGGCCGCCGTGGCCGCCAGCACGAGGTCCGGCCAGCTCAGCCCCGCCTGTCGCGCGGTGGCCTGCAGGCGCTCCAGGTCACCGCGGCTCAGGTGCCGCGTCTGGCGCACGAAGCGGGGAGACATGGGCGCCGAGGGAGCCAGGGTCACCGGGGTGGGACGGTCGGAGAGGTGCTCCAGCCAGAACTCACGGTCGAGCCGGCACTGCTCTCCGGCCAGGTAGGCCGCGTCCTCGTCCAGCACGGCGCGCAGCGAGCCGAAGCCACCCGTGGTGGGACGGCCCGCCACCCGCGCGGTGTAGAGCTCGGCCACCCGCCGGGCCAGCAGCGAGAAGCCATAGCCATCCATCGCGATGTGGTGGATGCGCTGGAACCAGAAGAACCGATCGGGCGCGGCCTTGAACAGGGCCTGCGCGAAGAGGGGCCCACGGCTCAGGTCGACGGTCCGGCCCAGGTCCTCCCGCATCCACGCCTGCGCCGCCGCCCAGGGATCGGTGGATCCGCTCAGATCCGCCATATGCAGCGACCAGTCCGCCGGGGTGCCGACGAGCTGCACGGGACCGTCCGCATCGGACACGAACCGGCAGTGCAGCGCCTCGGCCTCACTGATGGCCTGACGCAGCGCCGCCTCGAAGATCACCGGGTCGACGGGCCCGTGGATCTCGATGCACTCGCCGGCGTTGTAGATGGGGCTCTGGAGGTCGAGCTGCTGCCCCAGCCAGATTCCGTGCTGGGCCGCGCTCAGCGGCCAGCGGACATCCTGTGCGTCGCGCATGGAGAGAGCCTCCCTACGGGGAAAAGCGCGCGCTCGAGGACAGCAGCGCGTACCACTCGGACAAGGTCGGGCGCTCGGCCAGCTGGACGAAGGTGATCTCGGCGCCGGTGCGTCGCCAGCGCTCCACCAGGCTCATGATGCGCAGCGAGTCGAGCCCCTTCTCGAGCAGGTTCTCGTCATCGTGCGGGACGGCCTCGGACTGGAGCAGCTCGGCGACGTCCTCGCGTACCTGCTGACGGCTCAGGGCCGGCGTGGCCCGGGAGCGCAGCGCTTCGATCACCTGCTGCGTGGTGATGGTGACGGCGCACAGCTGCGACGCGTAGCGCAGCGCCAGGTGGTGGTGGTCCAGGGAGAAGTCGCCCAGCGCGTCGGCGATGAGGAACGGCTTCACGTCCTTCATGAACGCGTCGCTGGCCGTCTGCAGGCAGCCGATGTGAGCGTAGATGCCGCAGATCATCAGCTGGTCGCGCTCGAGCTCGTGCAGCGTCTCCAGCAGCTCCGTCTTGTGGAACGCGCTGTAGCGCCACTTGGTGAGGACGATGTCCCCCGGCTGCGGAGCCAGGGCGTCGACGATCTGCCGCTGGTGCGGCCCGGCGTTGATGCCCGGTCCCCAGAAGTCCAGCAGCAGGCCGCGCTGCTCGGGCGTCTGTCCACCCGGCTGGGCGGAGTACACCACGGGGATGCCCAGCTCGGAGCAGGTCTGCCGCAGCTTGCGGATGTTCGCCACCAGCTCCGTCACGGGAGACTGGCCCGCGGTGAAGGCCTCCACGAAGTAGCGCTGCATGTCGTGGATGAGCAGCGCCGCGCGCCGGGGCTCGGGCGTCCAGGACACCTTGTTCCTGGGGAGGTCGTTGGCGCCAGGCATGGGATAGGGGGCGATGGCAGGGAGCGCCATGGAGTGGTTCCTTTCAGCTCGCGGAGGTGGGGGCAGCGTTTCGGGGGGAACGGGTGAGGGCCTCGCGCAGCGCCTTCTTGCTGACCTTGCCCACACCGGTCTGCGGGAACGCGTCGATGAACTCGACCCGGTCCGGGATCTTGTAGGCGGCCAGGCCGCGCTCGCGCAGGAAGCTGGTGAGCGCCGTGGCGGGCGGGGGCGGGGCAGCGCGGGGGATGACGAACGCGCAGGTGCGCTCGCCGAGGAACGGATCGGGCAGGGCGACGACCGCCGCGTCACGGACGGCGGGGTGGGCCAGCAGGTGGTTCTCCACCTCCTCGGCCGCGACCTTCTCTCCGCCGCGGTTGATCTGATCCTTCGCGCGGCCCTCGACGACCAGATAGCCCTCGGGCGTCAGCCGCACCAGATCGCCGGTGCAGTAGAAGCCATCCGCCGTGAACGCCCGATCGTTGGCGGCCTCGGCCTTGTAGTAGCCGCGGAAGGTGTAGGGACCGCGCGTGAGGAGCTGGCCCGTCTCTCCCGGAGCCACCTCGCGGCCGTCCTCGTCGACCACCCGGAGCTCGTCGTCGGGCGAGATGGGCCGGCCCTGCGTGGAGACGATGAGCTCCTCGGGATCGTCCAGCCGGGTGTAGTTGACCAGGCCCTCGGCCATTCCGTAGACCTGCTGCAGCGTGCACCCCAGCGTGGGGCGCACCCGCCGGGCCGCCTCGGCGCTCAGCCGGGCTCCGCCGACCTGCAGCACGCGCAGGCTCGACAGATCGTGCCGCCGGGCCTTGGCGGCATCCATCCAGATCATCGCCAGCGGAGGCACCAGCGCGGTGATCGTGACGCGCTCGCGCTCGATGAGCGGGAACGCCTCGTCGGGGCTGGGGTGCAGCGCCAGCACGGCCGTCCCGCCCGCGTAGAAGGTGCCGAACACTCCCGGCGAGCTCATCGGGAAGTTGTGCGCGGCCGGCAGCGCGCACAGGTACACGCTCGACCCATCGAGCTGGCAGATCTCCGCGCTGGCCCGCAGGCTGTAGATGTAGTCGTCGTGGGTGCGCGGGATGAGCTTGGGGATGCCGGTGCTGCCGCCCGACAGCTGGAAGAACGCCACCTCCTCCGGGCGAGGCTTCGGCAGTCCCACCGGCGAGGCGTACAGGCTGCTCAGCGGGATGAACGTCCCGGCATCGCCCGCGACAATCACGTGCCGCAGCGTGGGCACCGCGCCGCGGACCTGCGTGGCCAGCGTGCGGTAGTCGAAGCCCCCGTGCTTGTCCGCGATGATGTAGGCGACCGCCTCGGTGTACTCGCAGAAGGAGGTGAGCTCCGCGCTGCGGTGCGCCGGCAGCGCGAACACCGGCAGCGCGCCCAGCCGGAAGAGCGCGAAGCACACCTCATAGAAGGCGGTGATGTTGGGCAGCTGGATGACCACCCGGTCTCGCGGCTGGATGCCCAGGGACTGGAACCCGGCGGCGAGCTGGTCGGCGCGAGCATCCAGCTCGCGGTAGCTCATGCGGACCGACCCGGCGACCAGCGCCGTGCGGTCCCCGTGGCGCAGGGCCCGCTCGCGCAGCAGTCCGCCGAAGGTCTCTCCGCGCCAGTAGCCAGCCTGGCGGTAGCGCGCGGCGAACTCCTCCGGCCAGAGCGTGCAGCCCGGAAGCGGGCCCGCCGGCCCTGGCGAGACAGGGACGCTCACGACTGCACCTCGACGCCCTGGCCCAGCCCCATCGCCTGGAGCATGGTGCGGAACTTCGCCTCGGTCTCCGCCAGCTCGGACTCGGGCTTCGAGCCGGCCACGATGCCCGCGCCCGCGAACAGTCGCAGCGAGTGCTCATCCACCTCCGCGCAGCGGATGGTCACCGCCCACTGGCCATCGCCCGTCGCGTCGCACCAGCCCACCGTGCCGGTGTAGAAGCCTCGGTCGAAGGGCTCGATGGTGCCGATCGCCTTGTGGGCCAGCTCCGTCGGGTAGCCGCACACCGCCGGGGTGGGGTGGAGCGCGACGGCCAGCGCCAGCGAGGAGATGGACGGATCCAGCAGCTCGCCGCTGATCCGGCTCGACAGGTGCCACAGCGTCGGGGTGTTCACGAGCGATGGCTTCGCCGGCACCTCCAGCGTCTTGCAGTAGGGCCGTAGCGCCTCCGCCACCGCGTCGATGACCACCGCGTGCTCGTGCAGATCCTTGGGCGACGCCAGCAGCCCGGCGGCCCGCTCCTGGTCCTCGATTGGATCGGCGCTGCGGGGGATGGAGCCCGCCAGGGGGTTGGCGAGCACCTGCAGCCCCGAGCGAGAGACCAGCAGCTCCGGGCTGGCGCCCACCAGCGTGCGCGGACGGGCCCCGGCCGCGTCCGCCTGCGCGGGCAGATCCACCGCGAAGGTGTAGCCGGTGGGGTTGCGCTGAGCCAGGTTGCGCAGCAGCTGGGGCAGGTTGATGGGCGTGGCGGCGCTCAGGTGCAGCGAGCGCGACAGCACCACCTTGCGCAGCGGGCCGGCCTGCATCAGCCGCAGCGCCTGCGCCACGCCGTGGAGGTACTCCTCGGGCCGGGGCACCGGCTGCACCGTGTAGCGAGCCGGGGGAGCGCGGTGCACGGGGATGGCCGTGTCGAACTCCAGCGGTCCGGCCCGCTGAATGGTCATCGGCACCACGAGCTGGGCGGGGACGCTGCCGTCGAAGGGCACCGCGCCCACGGCGACGGGGATGTCATGCCCGGCCTCCCGCGCGTCGCGCAGCACCGCCGCCACGCGCCCGGGCAGCTCCGCCAGCGCGTTGGCGCCCACCGGGCAGGGCACGGTGGCGAACGTGCCTCGCGTCAGCATGGTGCGGCGCGGGGAGGCGAAGAAGAAGGAGGAGCCGGCCTCGTAGCTCTCGAGCAGGTGAGTGGCCAGCGCCTGCGGTGCCATGTTTCGTGCGGTCATCACGGTCATTCCCTGATGTTGAAGATGAGAGTCATTCTCAAAATTCGGCTGCGGTAGGACTCCAGGCTGGAGCAGGGGGCTACGCGCCCAGCGTGGCTCCGCCGTCGACGCAGAGGTCGTGCATGGTGATGTGGCGGGCCCGGTCGGAGACCAGGAACGACACCGCGTCGGCGATGTCGGCAGGGGTGGCTATCCGGCGCAGGGGAATGCCCAGGCGGAAGCTCTCGAGCGAGCCGGTGATCACCGCCTGGGCGCCGTGCTCGTCCGCCCAGAGCGAGCGCTGCATGGCCGTGTCGGTGGAGCCGGGAGACACCACGTTGCAGCGGATGTTGTGGGGGGCCAGCTCCAGCCCCAGGCACTTGGTGAACATCGTCGATGCGGCCTTGGAGGCCACGTAGGCGGCCATGTGCATGCGCGGCACCGAGGCGGCGTTCGAACCCACGGTGACGATCACCCCCGCCTTGCGCGGCACCATGCGCCGGGCCACCGCGCGCGAGACATGGAACACCCCGTGGGTGTTGACCGCGAAGGTGGCGGCCCAGTCCTCGCTGCTGAGGGAGAGCACCGGGCCTGGCCGCAGGATTCCGGCGACGTTCACCAGGATGGAGATCGGCCCCAGCTCGCCCTCGATGCGCTCGACGGCGCGCTCCACGGCGGCGCTGTCGCTCACGTCGGCCACGAAGGCGGCGGCGCGGCAGTCCCGCGCGCGCAGCTCGTTCACCAGCGAGGAGAGTCCCTCCTCCTGGGTGTCGAGCGCCGCGATCGAGGCCTCGCCGGCCAGCGCCCTGGCGACGGCCGCCCCGATGCCCTGCGCAGCGCCTGTCACCAGCGCGACCCTGGGGGTCGTTCTCATGTTTCTCCTCCTTCGGTTCCGGCCCCCCAGGTCCGAAGTGATTCCGGGATAATGAAATTGGTTTTCATTATCGATATTGCGCGGTTTGTTCCCACACTCCCCGTGTTTTTGTCAAGAGGTCTACGGTCGGCTCCTGGGCGAACGAGCAGGAGGCGGGGGTGGGGAGGAGTGTCCGCCGTGGAGTGGAGCGATCGGCCACTTGGGGCCACAATCGCCCCGCCGATGATCCAGATGTTCCATGTCTACAAGGCCTACCCGGGCGATCCGCCCGTGCTCTCGGACATCAACCTGCATGTGGAGAAGGGGGAGTTCGTCTTCCTCACCGGCCCGTCGGGCGCGGGGAAGACGACGCTGCTGAAGCTGCTGTTCTGCGGGGAGAAGGCGACGAAGGGGCAGATCCTCGTGGGGGGCCGCAACATCGCGCGCATCCGCGAGTCGGCCGTGCCCTACCTGCGGCGCAACATCGGCGTGGTGTTCCAGGACTTCAAGCTGCTGCCCCACCGCACGGTGGAGGACAACGTGGCCTTCACGCTGGACGTGCTGGGGGTGCCCCGCGCCGAGGCGCGCGAGAAGGTCTACCGCATGCTCAAGCTGGTGGGGCTGGAGCACAAGGCGGGCTCGTACCCGCTGCGCCTGTCGGGTGGAGAGCAGCAGCGCGTCGTCATCGCGCGGGCGCTCGTGAATGATCCGACCATCCTGCTGGCCGACGAGCCCACGGGCAACCTGGACCCGGCGCTCACGGTGGAGATCATGGACCTGCTCAACCAGGTCAACATCCGCGGCACCACGGTGATGGTGGCCACGCACGACAGCACGCTGCTGGCGCGCTACCAGAAGCGCACGGTGCGGCTGGAGCGCGGGTTCATCGTCTCGGACGAGGACGGCGTCAAGGCGGCTCGGCGGATGGCGGTATGAGCGCGCTGGCGAAGGTCTCCTACTTCTGGCGCTCGGCGGCCGGAGGCCTGAAGCACTCGCCGTTCGTGCACTTCATCGCGATCTCCACCATCGCCATCGCGCTGTTCGCCGCGGGGCTGGCGAGGACGGCGGGCCGCGCGCTGGACGGGCTGCTGGCCTCGCTGGGCGGAGAGGTGGAGGTGACGGTGTACCTGGCGCCGGAGCTGCGCTCCGAGCAGGTGGAGGCCCTGCGCGCCAAGCTGGAGTCGGCCAGCGGCGGACACGCACAGCTGGTGAAGCCGGACGAGGCGCTGACGCGGCTGGCTCGGGAGCTGGGAGACCTGGGCGAGGCGCTTGCGCAGCTGCCGGAGAACCCGCTGCCGCCCTCGCTGGAGCTGACGGTGGCACCCGAGCGGCGCACCCCCGAGCTGCTCGAGGCGCTCTCCCAGGAGATCCGCGCGATGGCGGGCGTCACCGGGGTGGACTACGGCCGGGAGGCGGTGGAGCGGCTGACGGCCATCGCCCGGGCGCTGCGCTTCGGCGGGCTGGTGGCCTTCGCGGTGGTCCTCTTCGCCACCATCATCATCGTGTCCGCCACGCTCCAGCTCGCCATCTACGCGCGGCGCGAGGAGATAGAGATCCAGAAGCTGGTGGGCGCCACGGACCGCTTCGTCAAGGCGCCCTTCCTCATCGAGGGGCTGCTGCAGGGCGTGCTGGGCGCGGTGGTGGCGCTGCTGGGGCTGTGGACCTTCGGGCGGCTGGTGGGGCCCACGCTGACGTCCCTCTTCTCGTTCCTGCTGGGGCCGGGCTCCTCGGAGCCGCTGGTGCGTCCCGCGCTCGCGCTGGAGCTGGTGGTGGCCGGCAGCGTGCTGGGGCTGGTGGGCAGCTTCATCGCGGTGGGGCGCTTCCTCAGGGTATGAGCCGCTCGGTCCTCCTCATGCTGCTGCTGGGAGCCACCGCCGCGCTCGCTCAGGACGAGGCGGCGGAGCGGGCCGCCGTGCGCGAGCAGCTCGCCACGCACCGCGCCACCCTGGCCCTCATCGAGTCCAAGAAGGTCTCCGTCCTGGAGGGGCTGGAGCTGCTGGAGCAGATCTCCGCCTTCTCCCGCAAGCGCGTGCAGCTGGTGGAGAAGGATCTGGCCGCCTTCCGCAAGCGCGTCGCCGTCGCCGAGCGCGAGGAGGCGGTGGCGCGCCAGGTGCTCCAGCAGCAGCTGAGCCGGCTCACGCCTCGGCTGCGCGCGCTGTACCGGCTGACGCGCCGTCAGCCCCTGGAGGTGCTGCTCACCTCGGAGGACTTCTCCTCGCTCGTCTGGCGCGCCCGGACGCTGGAGGCGACGATGAAGAGCGACCTCGAGCTGCTGCGCGCCGTGCAGCAGGTGGCTCGGCTGGAGCACCAGGCGGTGCTCGAGCTGCGGCGCCTGCAGGGCTCGCTCGCCTCGCGCATGGCCTTCCTCAAGGAGCAGGTGAGCTTCGCCCAGCAGCAGCAGGCGGCGCTGAAGGACGTGGTGGCCACGCTCTCGGGCGAGGCGGACCTGGCGAAGCGGGCGATGCGCGAGCTGGAGCAGGCCGACGCGGAGCTGACGCGGATGCTGGAGGACCTGAAGGAGGGGACCACGGCCACCGGTTTCCGAGCGCTCAAGGGCAAGCTGCCCTTTCCCACCCAGGGCGTCGTCGAGGTGGGCTTCGGCAAGGTGATCAACCCGCTCTTCAACACCGTCACCGTGCAGAAGGGGCTGGACATCCGCGCGGCGGAGGGCGCCCCGGTGCGCGCGGTGGCCGCCGGCAAGGTCGTCTTCGCCGGGTGGATGCGCGGCTACGGCAACCTGCTCATCCTGGACCACGGGGGCGGCTACCACTCGCTCATGGCCCACCTGGGCGTCGTGACGCCCAAGGTCGGCGAGGACGTCGAGGCGGGGGCGGACGTGGGCACGGTGGGAGACACCGGCTCGCTCAAGGGCGCCTACCTCTACTTCGAGATCCGCAAGGCCGGCCTGGCCGTGGACCCTGCACCCTGGCTGACACACGGCTCCTGACGCGCTGCATGAAAATCCGAGGGCCGTTAGGCTGGGGCCCAGGACCTTCTCAGGAGCGAGCGAACACGGTGGACTTGCTGGGTGGTGTGCAGAAGGTGATGCGCCACATGCTCGTGGCGCGGGGCGTGGAGTCCAAGGTGGTGAACGTGGCCGGCCAGTCCGTGCACACGTACGACTATCGGGGGCAGGGCAAGGGGCCGCCGGTGGTGCTCGTGCATGGGCTGGGCGGCTCGGCCAACGGCTTCTCCCGGCTGTTCCACGCGCTGGGGCGCCGCTTCTCGCGCGTGCTGGCGGCGGACCTTCCGGGCCACGGCTTCTCCGCGGAGTACTGCGGCGGGCCGGTGTGCGTGCGCGGGCAGTTCGACGTGCTGCGCGCCTGGTGCGAGGTGGTGGTGGGCGGGCCGGCCTTCGTGGTGGGCAACTCGCTGGGCGGGGCCATGGCGGTGAACCTGGCCGCGGAGCACCCGGAGCTCGTCAAGGCCCTGGGGCTGGTGGCTCCGGCCGGCGCGGCGCTGACGCCCGAGGCCACGGACGCGCTGCTCTCCTCCTTCGATGTGCGCACGGCCTCCGAGGCGCGCGCGCTCACCCGGCGCCTCTTCCACAAGGCGCCGCTGTCGCTGATGCTCTTCGCCAACGAGATGAAGAAGTTCTACGGCACCCCCACGGTGCAGGCCCTGGCCGCCGAGGCTCGGGCCACCCGCGCCAGCCTGGCGCCGGAGGCCCTGCGCGGCCTGACCATGCCCGTCCTGCTCCTGTGGGGAGGGAGCGAGCGGCTGCTGCCCTCTGAGACGCTGGACTACTACCGGGCCCACCTGCCCCCCCACGCCGAGGTGCACGTGGTGAAGGGCTTCGGGCACGTCCCCCAGGTGGAGCGGCCCGACGAGCTGGTGTCCCACCTGGTGCGCTTCGCCGACGCGGCGGGGCTCTAGGCTCGGGTGTAGACTGCCGGAGCTACTCGGGGAAAGGACGCACCACGTGAACCGCCTGCTCCACTCGTGGCGTGTGGCGCTCGCGACGGGCTTGCTGCTCGTCGCCGCCACCGCGCGCGCGGACCGCGAAGACTCCACCTACAAGAGCCTGGAGGTGTTCGCCCGCGTGCTCTCGTACGTGGAGAACAACTACGTGGAGACGGTGGACAACCGCAGGCTCATGCACGGCGCCATCAAGGGCATGCTCGAGACGCTGGATCCCCACACCCTCTTCATGCCGCCCGAGGTCTTCAAGGAGATGAAGATCGACACCTCCGGCGAGTTCGGAGGCCTGGGCGTGGAGATCGCCCGCCGGGGCGAGCGCATCGTCGTGGTGGCGGCCATCGACGACACGCCCGCGGCCCGCGCCGGCCTGCGCCCGGGGGATGAGATCCTCCGCATCGACGACGAGAACACGCAGGGGCAGGACCTGGCCTGGGCGCTCCAGAAGATGCGTGGCCCGGCGGGCAAGCGGGTGCTGCTCACCATCATGCGCGAGGGCTTCAGCGCGCCGCGCGAGCTGGCCATCATCCGCGACCACATCCGCATCGTCTCCGTGGAGGGAGCGCTCCACGGGGGGATCGGCTACGTGAAGGTGAAGAACTTCCAGGACCGCACGGACCTCTACCTGCGCAAGGAGCTGGACCGGCTGCGCGGCCTCAACGGCGGCAAGGAGCTGCGCGGGCTGGTGCTGGACCTGCGCAACAACCCGGGCGGGCTGCTGGACCAGGCGGTGGCGATCAGCGACCGCTTCCTGCCGGGCAACCTGCCCATCGTCACCACGCGTGGGCGCAACGGCGCCAACGCCACCGAGGAGCGCAGCAAGGACCGGGACACGGAGCCTGGCTACCCGGTGGTGGTGCTGGTGAACGCGGGCAGCGCCTCGGCCTCGGAGATCGTCGCCGGCGCGCTGCAGGACCACGGCCGCGCCGTCATCATGGGGGCGCAGACCTTCGGCAAGGGCAGCGTGCAGACGGTCATCGAGCTGGAGGACGGCTCGGGGCTGAAGCTGACCATCGCGCGCTACTACACGCCCAACGGGCGCAGCATCCAGGAGCGCGGCATCACCCCGGACTTCTTCATCCCGGATGATCCGGGCGGCAAGCCCGGCCGGGAGACGCGGGAGAAGGACCTGGAGCGTCACTTCAAGGCGGAGCCCGTGGTCTCCAGCCCCGAGCATGCTCCTCCCCAGCGCACGCTCCCGGCGAACCTCAAGCCGTGGGAGGTGGCCGCGAAGCTCAAGGATCCGCCCCTCAAGGTAGCCCTGGAGTACATCCACTCCCTGGCCGGAACCGAGCAGGCGGCCCCCACCCGAGCGGGCGCCACGGAACGGTAGTTGCTTTCCCAACTGGCTTTTCGCCGCCTACTCCGTTTAATGCTCACCCCATGTCGGGGAGAGTGATGCGACGAACCTGGAACCGCGTGGTGGACGCGGCGTTGAGCGGCTTGCTGGTGGGCCTGCTCGCCGCCGGTCCCGCGCTCGCGCAGCAGCCCGCGCTGCGCCTGTTGCCCCGTGTCCTGCCGTCCGCGGCGGCGCCGAAGCTCATCGTCCTGGTGGTGCCGCTGGATGCGCCCGCCCAGGCCCAGGTGCCCCGGCTGACGTATCAGGCCGAGCAGCTGCTGGCGGCGGAGGGCCGCTTCGAGCTGCTGCGCCTGTCCGATGCGCTGGATGCGCGGGGCGCCCAGGAGCGCGAGGCGAAGGCGCGGGAGGCCGCCGAGGCGCTGAAGGAGGGCCTGAAGGCCTATGACGAGCTGGACACCCAGCGGGCGCTCCAGCAGTTCGACAAGGCGGCGCAGTCGTACGAAGGCAGCGACCTGTCCCGGCACTTCCCGGAGCTGAGCCGGGCGCGGGTGATGAAGATCGCCTCGTTCGTGGCCAACGGGGACAACAAGGGGTTCGTCCGCGAGCTGAGGGAGATGCTTCCGCGCAACCCCCGCGCCGAGTTCTCCTCCAACTACTTCCCGCCGGACGAGCTCGCCGTCATCGAGAGGATGCGCAAGGGCGTCCTCGCCGACGCGAACCGGACGCTTGAGGTGAAGACGGGCGAGGTGCCCGCTCAGGTCTTCGTGGACGGACAGTTCCAGGGCTTCTCCCCCGTGGCGCTCTCGGGCCTGACGCCCGCCGAGCACTTCGTCACGGTGATCGCGCCGGGCTACGCGCTGGCCCAGGGCAAGGTCCGCGGCGAGGCGAGCTTCACGCTCGAGCCCCTGCCGTCCGGGGATCGGCTGAAGGCGCTGGTGGCCCGGATCGCGAGCAATCCGGACGGGCTGGACCGGGACGCGGCGCTGCGCGAGGTGGGGACGCTCACGCAGGCGCAGCAGGTGGTGGCGCTGATGGTGCGGGGCTCTCCCGGGGTGGCGCCGCAGAACGCCACCGCGGTCCGCGTGGACGTGTCGGATGGCCACAACCTGGCCTATGCGACGGCGGCCGTGCCGCTCTCGGAGGCGGGCAAGGAGCTGGAGGCGGAGGCCCAGGCCCTGCTGACCGGTGTGCTGCAGGCGGACGCGCCGCGCGTGAGGGGCAAGCCGAGCCACCTGCCCGCGCTGCCGTCGACGGGCTCGGGGCGCAAGACGGCGGGGTACGTGCTGCTGGGCACGGGCGCGGCGCTCGTCGCGGGAGGCGTGTTCTTCGGCCTCCAGGCCTCCTCCAAGGCGAACGAGTTCAAGGACGCGCCCCAGAGTTCCTCGGAGGCGGAGCAGCTCCGCTCGGACGGGAAGACGTTCGCGCTCATCGCCGACATCGGGCTCATCGCGGGGCTCGCCTCGGCGGGGACGGGCGCCTGGCTGGCCTTCGCGGGAGGGGATGACGACGGCAAGGCCGAGGCGCGCCCGAACCGTCCGACGCCCACGCCTGCTCCTCGCCGCGAGCCGACGCCCGCGCCGCGCCGTGAGCCGGCGACGGAGCCTCGCCCCGCGGACAAGCCTGCCACCGAGCCTGCTCCCACGCCTGCTCCCTCCGGCAAGCCGGCCGCGAATGCTCGCGAGGAGGAGAAGCGCAAGCGCGAGGAGGAGGAGCGGAGGAAGCGCGAGGAGGAGGAGCGCCTCAAGCGTGAGGAGGATGGAAAGAAGAAGCGCGGGGAGGAGGAGCGCCTCAAGCGCGAGGAGGAGGAGCGGCGCAAGCGTGAGGAGGCGGAGCGCCTCGAGCGCGAGGAGGAGGAGCGGAAGAAGCGCGAGGAGGCGTCCAAGCGCGAGCAGGAGGAGCGGCGCAAGCGCGAGGAAGAGGAGCGGAAGAAGCGCGAGGAAGAAGAGAAGAAGAAGCGGCCTCCCCTCGACGAGGATGACCTCCGGAACTACTAGCCATGCGCTCTCAGAAACTTTCGTGGATGCTCCCGCTCCTGGCCGTGCTGACGGCCTGCAGCCTGCTCGTTGACTTCGATCCCGAGGGCCAGCCCTGCGAACCGGATGGCGGATGTCTGGAGGGCTATTCGTGCGTGGACATGCAATGCGTCTCCTCGCCCGGTGACACTCCGGATGGAGGTGTCTCCGGAGGCACTGACGGAGGGGGCGACGCAGGCACCGGCGGTACCGACGGCGGCCGCGATGGCGGTGCCGATGGCGGTCGGGATGGCGGCCTCGACGGTGGCCGCGGCTAGGGCGGGCCGAGGGAGTTTCTTCGCTCCCGCCCTCCTGTCGGTCGCGGTCTCTCCGAACTGGTCTGCTTGTCATACCAGTTGGGGGCCGGTTCGCGCCCAAGGCGTCGTCGCGCTGTCACGGGTGCCCTCCGGGGCATGCTGAATTGTTTGCCTGTCTGCTCGTGTGCGCGTGGCTGCGCTGCCGCGCCGTGGCTGGAGGGCCACAAGCTACAGAGATGTAACCCCGTGAAATTAAAGGGTTAGCCCCACTCGTGTTGGCAGTTTTCGTGACCTGTAGCACGAGTGATGTTGGCATCCGGCGTGCTGAAGAACGGACCCAGGAGGAAGTCATCAACATGGGCAAGCGCGTCGGAGTGCTGATGGGTGGGTGGGGCGAGGAGCGGGAGATTTCACTGAAGACAGGCGAGGCGGTCGTGGCCGCGCTGGAGGAGTCGGGCCACACCGTGACCCGCGTCTTCGCCGGGCCGGGGCTGGACCGGGTGCTGCGGTCGGCGGAGATGGACGTCGCCTTCCTCGCGCTGCACGGGCGGATGGGAGAGGACGGCAAGGTGCAGGGGCTTCTGGAGCTGCTCGAGCTGCCGTACACGGGCTCTGGAGTGCTGGCCTCCGCGCTGGCGATGAACAAGCCCTTCGCCAAGAAGCTTTTCCGGCTGCACAACCTGCCCACCCCGCAGGGCTACCGCATCGGCCGGGACGAGCTGGACAAGCTCCAGGAGCGCCACGGCGACCTGGGCTTCCCCGCGGTGGTGAAGCCGGCCTGCGGCGGCTCGTCGGTGGGGCTGGCGATGGTGAATGACGTCGAGGCGCTCACCGCCGCGGTGGCCCAGGCGTGCCGCTACGGTGGCGAGGCCCTGGTGGAGCGCTGCGTGCGAGGCCGCGAGGTGACGGTGGGCATCCTGGGCGGCGAGGTGCTCGGCAGCTGCGAGATCGCCACCCCCCGCGAGGGCTTCGACTTCGACGCCAAGTACAAGAGCGGCTCGCGCTACCACCTGCCGCCGCGCATGTCTCCCACGCGCGTGGCCAACGTGGAGCAGCTGGCGCTCTCGGCGTGGCAGGCGCTGGGCTGTCGCGGCTACGGCCGGGTGGACCTCATCTGCTCGGACGAGGACAACGACGTCGTCCTCGAGGTCAACACGCTGCCGGGCATGACGCCCACCAGCCTGCTGCCGAAGATCGCCGCGCAGCGAGGCCTGAGCTTCCCGCAGCTCTGCCAGCGCATCCTCGACCTGGCCAGCCGCGACGAGGCCGGGGTGACCGAGGCGCCGGAGACGGCCACCGTGCAGCCCGCGCCGCGCCGCGCCGTGGGGGGCTGAGGCGGGAGCGGGCCGTGCTCCCAGCAACCGCACGGCTGTAACAGCAGCAGTCCGCTCGCACGAATCGTCGGGGAGTGCTCGCTTCACGAGCGAGCCTCCCGAGCATGAGGGTGGGTGAACTACAATGGTCGGCCCTCCGACTCCTGCTCATGGCCGACTCTCCCTCCCTCCCGGCACTCGAAGCGCTGGCTGCCCACGCTCAGGCGGTCTTTCCTGACTTCAACGTGGGGCGAGAGGCCTTCCTCCGCTTCCTCGCCGAACGGCCCGAGGGCCATTCCCACTCCGCGGAGCTCTACCTCGCCTTCGCCTGCGTGCAGGGGGACGCGGCGGCGCTGGAGGAGTTCGAGCGGCGGCTGGAGGGGCTCGTCGGAGCCGCCATCACCCACCTGCGTCCCAGCCGGGCCTTCGTGGACGAGGTGCGGCAGCGGCTGCGCCAGAAGCTGCTGCTGGCGCAGCCGGGCAGCCCACCGAAGCTGCTGGAGTACGGCGGGAGAGGCTCGCTCACCCAGTGGCTGCGGGCGGTGGCGCTGCGAGAGGCGCTCAACCAGCTGGCGCGACAGCAGGCCCGCCCCGCGCCGGACTCCCTCGAGGCGATCGCCGAGATGAGGGCTCCGGGGCCGGATCCCGAGCTGGCCCTGCTCAAGCGCCGTTATGCCCCGGAGTTCAAGGCCTCGCTGGAGGCCGCGCTGAGGGATCTGCCGCCGCGCGAGCGCAACTTCCTGCGCCTCTTCTTCATCGAAGGGCTCACCGTGGAGCAGATCGCCCGCATGGATGGCACGCACAAGTCCACCGTGTCGCGGCGGATGGCGAGCGCCCGGGAGAGCGTGCTCGCGGAGATGCGGCGTCAGCTCCAGGAGCGCCTGGAGCTGAGCATGTCGGAGCTCGACAGCCTCATGGGCCAGCTGCGCAGCCAGCTCGACCTGAGCCTCGCCCGTGCCCTGAGCTAGCGGCTCGGCCGTTTCGGTGGAGCGGGCGCTCTGGGTTGACGTGCCACGCCCTCGATGTTACCCAAGGGACGTCGTACCGCAGCAGTGACGCTGCTGCGGGTCTCCTCTCCGAGGGGGCGCACAAAGCTACGTCACCTGAACGCACGGGCCGTGAGGCCCGAGACGCGGTGGGGTGACGAGCTCTCGTCATCTCCCCGCGGAGGAGCTGGAGATGACCAAGAAGACGACCCCTGACGAAGTGGCCACCGCGTACGACGTCTGGTCAGACGTGTACGACACCCAGAGGAATGCGACGCGAGACCTGGATGCCATCATCCTCCAGGCGCAAGCCCCCTCCTTGTTTCGAGGAGACGTCCTGGAGCTCGGCTGTGGCACCGGGAAGAACACCGAGTGGCTCGCACCGAGAGCGCGCAGCCTGCTGGCGCTGGATGGCTCGGAGAAGATGCTGAAGCGCGCCCGCGAGCGCCCCGGGGTGCAGCAGGTGCGCTTCGTTCAGCATGACCTGCGCGAGCCCTGGCCGACCGGGGATGCCTCTCACGACACCGCCACCTGCAACCTGGTGCTGGAGCACATCGAGGACCTCTCCTTCATCTTCTCCGAGGCGAGGCGTGTCCTCAGGCCCGGCGGCGCCTTCTTCATCTGCGAGCTGCACCCGTTCCGGCAACTGCAGGGCAAGCAGGCCCACTTCGTGAACCCGGAGTCCGGCACGGTCCAGACTGTGCGCAGCCACCTGCACGACGTCTCGGACTACCTGAACGCGGCCCTGGACGCAGGCCTGGTGCTGGCCCGCGCTCAGGACTGCCGGGACGACGAGACCGAGAGGATGTCGGTGCCTCGCCTGATCGCGCTGCTCTGGCGAAAGCCCTGAGCGGGCTTGGGCTCAGTGGGTCATGGCGGCGCGCAGGTCCCGTCCAGCGCGCTGCCGGAGGCGCCCTCGCAGGTGCCGCTCACACAGTCGCGATCGGCGAAGCAGGCGCTGCCCTCCTCACGCGGGGCCACGCACTTCCCATAGCGATCGCCGGGGGTGAAGTGGTTGGAGCAGGTGAGCGACGCCTCGCACTCGGCGGACACCGTGCAGGGCTCGTCGAGGCCCCGCCGGGGGTAGTCACACACTCCCGAGGGCGCGGGCTCATTGCCCTGGGAGGGCTTGGAGCAGACGAGCTCGTCCGCGCAGTCGCCATCCGTCTCGCAGCGTTCACCCAGGCCGATGCTGCAGCCGGTCCCCAGGAGGGCAACGAGCATGAGCCAGCCATACCGCCAGCCTCGCCTCATAGCGCAGCCTCCACCGCGAGCACGAAGGAACGTCCGGCCTCTTCCACGCCGGACCCGTGGGTCCGGTACGTGGCATTCAGCAGGTTCTGCAGCGTCCCGGACACGCGCAGGCGCGGGCCCCACTGCACGCCTCCGCGCAGGTGGAACGCGACGAAGCCCGGAGTGCCGTTGCAGTCGGGGACCTCCGCGCAGGTGCGCACGTCGAGGCGGTCCGCCGCGGACAGCTCGCGCTGCGCGGTCGCCCAGCGGGCCACGGCCTCGAAGAAGAGGGAGTCGAGCGGCGTATAGGTGGCGCGCACCAGGCCGTTGAGCGGCGGCGTGCGCGAGAGCGGCTCGAGGATGAGCGGCTCTCCGGGCAGGGTGAGATCCTTGCGGCGCTGCTGGGTATATGTCCACGTCGCGTGGGTGGCGAGGCTGAGGCGGGGGAGGACCTGGAAGGCCACGGCGGCCTCCAGCGCGTGGAGCTGGGCCCGGTCCCGGTTCTGCCGGGCGAGGTAGGGAAGGCCGTCGGGGTTCTCTGTCGCTCCGTCCAGGGCCGTTGGCACGTTGCCCACCAGCCCCGAGACGAGGGTGTACGCGTAGAAGAACTCGGCGCTGAGGCGCTCACGGTGCGCGCGAACACCGAGCTCCGCCGTGTAGGACTGCTCGGTGCGCAGGGCGCGCCCGGGCACGAGGAAGCCCGGGCCCTCGGCGCCCAGGCGCAGGTAGTCGTCGATGTTCGGGGCTCGGAAGCCGGAGCCCAGGTTGGCCAGGAGCGACAGCCCCCGCGCGAGCCGGTACTGGGCGCCGAGCTCGGCCGCCACACCCACGGCGTTCAGCGTGTCCTCCGGCAGCACGGGAGGAGGGGTGGGCGCGGAGGCGAAGAGCTCGGCCAGTCGCGCGTCCTCCGGCAGGTGCGTGGAGTTGAACTGCACGCGGCCGCCGAGGTGCCAGGAGAAGGGCTCCCGGGCATCGCTCGTCAGCAGGCCGAACACTCCCGTGGAGATGGAGGTCGGCGCTCCGGGGTAGCGCGCGTCCGCGGTCCGGGGGGAGAAGCTCTCCGCTCCGGCCAGGGGACTGCGCCCGGCGAGGCTGGTGACGCGGTCGCGGAAGAGGTCCAGGCCCATGACGAGCTGGGGGCGCAGGGGCAGCGACTCGAGCGGGGACGTCTCTGCCTCGATGCGCATGCCCACCGTCCACACGGTGGCGGCGTCGCGCTCGATGCGGTCGCGCGAGACGCGGAAGCGGTCGACCTGCTCGTTCTGCCGGTGGGAGCTCAGCTCCACCGCCCAGCGCCTCAGCAGTCCGTCGGAGGTGTGCTCCAGGCGGCCGTGGAGGAAGTCCCGCTGCTGCTCGGTGAAGCGGCGGAAGTCTCCGGGCGCCGAGCGGTCCAGGCGCGGCGCGTCGGACTGACGCACCCCCTGGTACTGGAAGGCGAGCTGCAGGCTGGGCGCCAGCCGGTGGCGCAGCTTGAGCGAGGCATCTCCCTCCTGGTAGCCCGTGTAGCGCTGGAGCCCCACGCGCTCTCCGCCGCGCAGATCGTTGAAGTCGCGGAGCGTCACGCCCGCGGCCACGGCCGTGTTCTCCAGCGAGAGCCCCGCGCGCAGGTGGCCCTGGAGGCTCATGTCCGCGGTGCCCGCCTGGGCTCGGAGCTGCCCGATGGGGGTCAGCTCCGAGGTGAAGCGCGGCCAGAACGTGCGCACGTTGATCACGCCGCCGAGCGCGTCGGAGCCATAGAGCACCGAGCCGGGGCCGCGGACGACCTCGATCTGATCGATGAGGAAGGGGTCCACCGTGTTGAGGTATTGGTTGGGCCCCGAGCGGACGGTGGCGTTGTTCAAGCGCACGCCGTCGACGAGCAGCAGGATGTGCTGTCCGTACAGACCGCGGATGATGGGGGCGCCTCCGCCGTGGTTCGTCTTCTGGAGGAACACGCCCTCCTGCTCGGCCAGCGCCTCGGGAGTGGTGCGCGCCGGCCTGCGAGCGAGCTCCTCCCGATCGACCACCGTCACCGCGCGCGGCGCCTCGTCCGCCGGCTGGGCAACGCGCGTGGCCGTCACCACCGTCTGGGCGGACGGCTGCTCGTCAGGCTCGAGGTTCGCGCTGGGCGCCTGGGAGGGTGGGGCGCTCTCCTGCGCCTGGGGAGCAGGCTCGGGCGGGGGAGGGGAGTCCGCGGGGGCTTGAGGGGGCGCCGACTCGGACTCGGTCGATACAGCCGGTGACTCGGCCGGGACCTGAGGAGCGTCGGGTGGTTGTTGAAGGAGCAGGACGCTGAGCAGCGAGATGAAATGCACGGGAACTCCGCACGGGGGGAGTGGAGGGTCAGCCGTCTCGCGGAGCTATAGCCTGCAAGGGCGTGTGAGGGAATCGGGTGGGAGCCCCTCAGGGGAGGCTGTCAGAGGACGGACTGTCGCCCAGGAGGTGCTGGCGGACGGAACCCGGCTCAGCCCAGGTTCAGCTCACGGCTCAACCCATCACGGAACGTTGACTCGGGGGGGAGCGAGCCTTCGAGCTTCCGAGCGATCATCTGCTCAAGCGCCAGCACTCCGAAGAAGTCGGAGCAGCCTTCACGGCCTGGGGCCAGCAGCTCCTCGTGCCCGGTGGCGACGCCCACGTCCCTGACCGTCTCGCGCTCCTTGGGATTTCAGCCCGCTGGAGGATGAGCGGTTCGGTCCGCTCGGTTCCAGTTCCTGACAGCCATGACGAAACCATGACAAAGACATGGAGCGCCCATGGCCATACTCCTTTCCCTACGCTGTAGGTTGGTCACCGTCGCCACCCAGCTCAGGTGAACCCGCCATGCCCATGCGTGTCATCACTGCCGCCCTCCTCGTGGAAGCGGTCACGGAACTGTCCAGGGGCTCCAAGCTGGTCCGGGTGAAGGATGTCTTCGCCTGGTGTGACAGGCACTCGGTCGACTACAAGGGAGACAGGCTCAAGAACCTGGCGATCTGGGAAGCCGACCGCGAGGAGGCCCGCGGACAGCGCCGACTCCTGAAGTTCAAGAGCGGGGAGAGCAAGCAGTCGCGGGTGGGGTGGGCGCTCATCGCTCACGGAGACAAGGCGCGTGAGGCCGCTGCGCGGCTGGGCTGGCGCGAGCAGCGCTGGAACGGCGAGGCCTGGGACTGGCTGGGGGGATGCCCACCGCCGCCGCGCCGTCCTGGGACGGATGAGGCCACGGACAGCGGAGAGCCTGACTGGGGCTCGGCGGCCGAAGGCTCCTGGCCATAGGCGCGCGCCCAAGGAGGGACGCATCCCCCCAATGGGGGTGGTTTGGAGTGAAGGAGGGTTCACTCTCGGGGCAGTCGTCCTCCCATACCCCGGAAGCCTGGGTGCTGAGCAAACCCTCCAACCGGCACAAGGCGGTGCCCCTGACCCCCGAGCAGTTCCACTACGCCTTCTCGAACACGCTCACCGCGGAGCAGTCCGCGGTCGCCTACGAGCGCTACCACGTTCCCGCTCCGGGCCGCTTCGTGTTTGACGGCGCCCTCGCCAACCTCAACCCTCACTCCGCCACGAAGGTCGACCTGCGGAGGGCAGCCGGGCCAGAGGCGGCCGGCCCGCTCTCAGGGGGAACTGCTCCTCGAGGAAGGGCCCGGTCTTCTCGTACTGGACACCATACCGACTAGTTGGTATGGTGGCTTCATGGGTCGTACACAGAGCAACTCCAAAACGAAGTTCCTGGATGCCGCGCTGCACGTCATCCGCGCCAAGGGTTACGAGGCGACGACGGTGGACGACATCTGCGCGGAGGCGGGGCTCACCAAGGGCAGCTTCTTCCACCACTTCGAGAGCAAGGAGGAGCTCGCGCTCGCGGCGGCCGAGCACTTCGCCACGATGGCGGAGGGCGCGTTCGCCGCGGCGCCGTACCGGCAGGCGGAGGACCCGCTGGATCGCGTCCTCGGCTACGTGGACTTCCGCGCGTCACTGATGAAGGGCGAGCTCCCCGACTTCACCTGCCTGCTCGGCATGATGGTGCAGGAGACGTACGAGACGCACCCGGAGATCCGCCAGGCGTGCGACCGGCACATCAGCGCGCACGCCCGGACGGTGGCGAGCGACATCGCCGAGGCGAAGAAGCGCTACGCCCCGCACGCGCCCTGGGAGCCCGACAGCCTGGCGCTCCACATCCAGGCCGTGATCCACGGCGCCTTCATCCTGGCCAAGGCCCGCAACGGCCCCGAGGTGGCCGTGGAGTGCCTCACGCACCTGCGCCGGTACCTGGAGACCCAGTTCACCCCACCCCAGCACAAGAGGAGAAGCGCCCATGGCTAGCAAGCAGAAGATCACCACCTGCCTCTGGTTCAAGAACAACGCGGAGGAAGCGGCGAACCTGTACGTCTCCACCTTCAAGAACTCGAAGGTGCTCAGCGTGTCGCGCTACGGAGATGCGGGGCCGGGGCCGAAGGGGGAGGCCATGCTGGTGACCTTCGAGATCGAGGGCCAGCCGTTCATGGCGCTGAATGGCAACCCGAAGTCCACGTTCACGGATGCGAACTCGCTGTTCGTGAGCTGTGAGACGCAGGAGGAGGTGGATCACCTCTGGAACAGGCTCATCGCGGACGGGGGCTCGCCGTCGATGTGTGGCTGGCTCAAGGACAAGTTCGGAGTGTCCTGGCAGATCATCCCCACCACGCTGATGGAGCTGATGGGGGACAAGGATCCCGCGAGGTCGAAGAGGGTCATGGAAGCCATGATGAAGATGACCAAGATCGACATCGCGAAGCTGAAGCAGGCCTACCACCAGGCTTGAGCAGGTTCGACGAAGCCTTCTGAAACGCGCAGCGGGCCCGAGTCCGCACCCGGTCCGCCCGCCTGCCGGGCGCACTTTGTCCGAACTGGTCTACTTGTCATACCAGTTCGGTACCGGTCCGCCCACAGGGTGCCCCCGGCTCCCGAGCCGGCCACCGGCCCGGGTGCGTGTGCCTCGGTCATTCGTCCCGACAGGCTCCGCGCCTGTTCCGGCCTGGCTCAGGCCCTCCGGCGGCGGCCACCCGCGCGCCCGAGGAGCGACAGGAGCAGCAGACCGAACATCGAGGCACCATCCCCCGACCCGCTGCAGCCGCAGCCACCGCCGTCGCCGTCACCATCGCCGCCGGGAGCCTCCACGCAGACGCCGCCTGCGCACACCGCCGCGGCGGTACCGGGCGCTCGCCAGCGGGTTGGAACCTTGCCAACATATTGGCAGCGCTGCTGACAGGAAGGCAGCGGGCGGGTAGAGCCGACACGGGACGCTTCGTCACCCCGAAAGGACATGCCCCGTGCCGTTCACACTGCCCGAACTCCCCTACAAGAAGGATGCCCTCGCCCCCCACCTCAGCGCGGAGACGCTCGAGTTCCATCACGGCAAGCACCACGCCGCGTACGTGACGAACCTCAACAAGCTGCTCGAGGGAAAGCCCGAGGCCCAGCGCTCCCTCGAGGAGGTCATCCTCGGCAGCGACGGGGCGGTCTTCAACAACGCCGCCCAGGTGTGGAACCACACGTTCTACTGGAACTGCATGAAGCCCGCCGGAGGTGGTCGCCCGACGGGTGAGCTCGCGGAGGCCATCACCCGCGACTTCGGCTCCTTCGAGCGCTTCCGCGAGGAGTTCGTCAACGCCGCGACGACGCAGTTCGGCTCGGGCTGGGCCTGGCTCGTGCTCGAGAAGGGCAAGCTCGCGGTCACCAAGACGGGTAACGCGGACCTGCCGCTCAAGCACGGCCAGAAGGCGCTGCTCACCATCGACGTGTGGGAGCACGCCTACTACGTGGACTTCCGCAACGCCCGCCCGAGGTACATCGACACCTTCCTCGAGCACCTCGTGAACTGGGACTTCGTGCTCCAGAACCTCAAGGGGCGCTGAGCCAGCCTCAGCGCTGGGTGACGATCACCGCGTGGGGGAGCTCCGGCGCGCGGATGAACTCGCTCCGGCCGAACCCGGCCGCCCTGAACATCCGCTCGTACTCGGCGAACGTGTACGCGTCTCCCGCCGGCGTGCTGGCGAGCATCGTCAGCGCGGCCGCATGGCCGCATGGCCAAGGAGCGAGGAGCCAGGCTCACCGGTCGCTCCAGGCGAGCTTGGTATCTCGCCCACGCTTGCACATCTCTACGGGAAGGAAACGCACCGCTGGCGGGACCTCGCGTCCCAGGGAGCGACACGTATGGAGATGATCGCGTACATCATCGTCGGCTGCATCACCGGTCTGCTCTGCCGGGTCGTCGTGACGAACGCCAGGAGCATGGGGCTCATCCGGTTCGTCCTCGTCGGCATGGTGGGCGGCATCGCGGGCGGCATCGTGGGTGGGGCCTTCAACGTCCGGCAGGAGCCCTTCGCCGTCGACATCCCCTCCATCGTGGGGAGCGTCCTGGGCGCAGCCATCGCCGTCTTCGTGGTGGTGGCGCTCAGTCGAAACAGAGCCCACGTCTAGAGCTCCGCGGCGAGCTGTCGCACGATGGGGGCGAAGTCGGCGGTCGGCGTCGCGATGCTGCAAGCGGCGCCCCCGTGGACGAGCCCCACGACGCGGAACCGAAGGTCCACCACCGGGGAGCCGGAGTCTCCCTTCTCCCCGTGCAGCGTGGTGAAGAGTGCCTGTGGGACGCCCGGAAGGGAGGGGCAGCGGCCCAGTCGCTGGAGCCAGGCCTGCTGGACTTCGCCCGGCGGATCGTAGCGTCCCGCGAAGAGGAGCCCCTCTCCCGGCTGGGGCAGCGCCGGGGCGACCGGCAGGGCCAGGACGGGCGCCACCGCATCGAGCTGGAAGAGCGCCACGTCCCGGTCCCGATCGACGAAGACGGAGGTGCCGCTCAGCTGCGATCCATCGTGCAGCTCGAGCTCGATGCGCTGAGCGCTCGAGGCGACACAGTGGGCCGCCGTCAGCACATGGCGGCCGTCCTCGACGATGACGCCCGCGCAGTGACCTGGCACCAGCAGCACCGTGGCCTCTCGGAGGACCCGCGCGTCCAGCTCCGGCGGCGCGGAGCCGCATGCCGCCACCAGGGCTCCCAGGAGGAGGCCTGGGTACAAGGAGAGTCTCTTCGCCCGCATCGTCGTCCCCCTCATCCCCGCAGGCACGAGCGGGCAGTGGTGAACACTCCGAGGGAAGGATGCGCACCGGCGGGAGCCATGCCTGGAGCAGGGTTGGCCTCCAGGCAGGGGGGCGCGGCGCGAAGCCCCCGTGCGGTACTCTGGTCGCATGGAGTTCGATGAGTCGGAGCCGCCGCCCCGCCATTCGCGAGCGCTGCGAGTACTGATGGCGCTGGGCGGCGGCCTGCTGGTGCTCCTCATCGCCTCGCTGTTCCTGGTCGATGCCTGGTCCCGACGACAGTACGAACCCACGATCGCTGGGTTTCAGCAGGACGTGACGGAGAACATCGACTTCTTCTGTGAGCAGCAGACCCTGCTCTCGCGCGAGCTGTGGTTCCACGAACCGCGCACCCAGGGAGATGCCGGGCCGCTCTTGAATGCCTGGGTGGCCTGGGAGTCAGGGCCGAAGCTGCCCAAGGACTCGCCCCTCGCCATTCCGATCCCACTGCCGCGACGGCTCGGTGGCTTCCGGGAGTGGCTGGCCTCCCAGTCCGATGTCCCCCAGCTGGACTTCGGCTGGATGGACAGGCTGCACGCGTACGACCGTTGGGAGCTCCGAGCGGATGCGCGGCTTGCGCCACGGCAGTCTGTCGATGCCGTCTCCGCCTGCCGAGTGGCGGCCGATGAGCGCCGAGCAGCTGGCACGGATGCGGGTGGTCGTGCTGAGCAGCATCACCTTCGCGAGCCTCCCCACGCCCGTGGAGGTGGCGAAGAAGGCTCGGAGCTGTGGCGAGCCCGCGGTGACACGCTGCGTGGCGCTGGGGGAGGCGGCGTTCTGGATGAAGTACCTCGGGAACTTCGCTCGGGATTCGTACCCGGAGGCCTATGCCTCGTTCGAGGAGGAGCTCGCGGCTGCGCCATGCCCTACCGGGCTCGCGCGGAGGATGTGGGAGCACGGCGTGACGCTCGAGGAGGCTGACGAGGCGCGCGGCATGTCCGGGCTACCTGCTGGGACGCTGCGGTGGACTCCGCGTGGTCCCTTGAGGGAAGTCCTCGTGGGGAACCTCCTCTCGCACAGCCTGCTCTCTCTCGAGAGGCTGAAGGACTTCCGCCAGACGCTCACCGCGGGAGGCTTCAAGGACGAGCCTCGAGCCCCGCGCCGGTGACGCCGCTTCATGGACCGGGACGTGTCGCCTTCTCAGCTTGGCGTCTCTCGCGGGTCGTCCCCGTACGTGGACTCGTAGTCCATGTTTCCGTTCTTCAGGTGGACCTTCACCTGGCTCGGCTCCTCGGTGCGAGCCCGCTCCTTCGCCGCTTCTTCCGCGCTCGCCTTCGTCTCGTACTCCTCGCGGAAGCCCCGGTCGTTCTCGCGTGTCACCAGCCACTTCGATTGATCCGCATTCGGCACGACATGGTAGACGGTCCTGTCACTCGCCATGGTTTCTCCTCTTTCACGTGTCTCCGTTTCAGGTGGGGATGATCCGTTCCTGGATCAACTCGCCCTCGATCGATCGGACGCACGCCTTGGCCTGCCCACTGTGTCAGGCTGCCCGCTTGCTGATCGGAGGTTTGAGCCGCTCCTGAGGTAGGCTGCCGCCCCGTGGTAGGCCCGCGCTTCGCGGCGCCCGCACCTATGGGGGAGCACGCGATGGGGAGCGACATCAACACCGGGACTTCGGAGACGGCGCGCCATGCGCCGCTGGGGACTCGCCGGGTCAAGTCGCACCACCTCTACGTGGCCGTCATCGTGGCCGCCCTCGCTGGCGTCGTCGTGGGGCTGGTGGCGCCGGAGTTCGCCAAGTCCCTCAAGCCGCTGGGCAGCGGCTTCGTCAGCCTCGTGAAGATGATGATCAGCCCCATCATCTTCTGCACCATCGTGCTCGGGGTCGGCTCGATCAAGCAGGCCGCGAAGGTGGGCCACGTCGGTGGGCTCGCGCTCGGCTACTTCCTGACGATGTCCACGATCGCGCTGGCGATCGGCCTCTTCGTCGGCAACCTGCTGCACCCGGGCTCCAACCTCCAGCTCACGGAGGCCCTGCGTGGCGCGGGCGTCAAGGCTGGCGGCGGCGAGAGCAAGGGGACGATCGACTTCATCCTCGGCATCATCCCCTCGACGCTCGTGTCCGCCCTGACCTCCGGGGAGGTGCTCCAGGCCCTGTTCGTGGCGCTGCTCGTGGGCTTCGCCGTGCAGGGCATGGGGGTGATCGGCGCGCCCATCCTGCGGACGATTGCCTACCTCCAGCGCCTCGTCTTCAAGGTGCTGTCGATGATCATGTGGGCCGCGCCGCTGGGAGCGTTCGGCGCCATGGCCGCCGTCGTCGGCGCGACGGGCGTCGATGCGCTCAAGAGCCTCGCGGTCATCATGGTGGGCTTCTACGTGACGTGCCTCGTCTTCGTGTTCGTCGTGCTGGGGCTCATCCTGCGGCTGGCGACCGGGTTCTCGGTGTTCCGGCTGCTGAAGTACCTGGCCCGTGAGTTCCTGCTCATCCTGTCGACGTCGTCCTCCGAGACCGCGCTGCCCCGGCTCATCGCGAAGATGGAGCACCTGGGCGTCTCGCGGCCCGTCGTCGGCGTCGTCGTGCCCACGGGCTACTCGTTCAACCTCGATGGCACGGCCATCTACCTCACGATGGCCTCGCTGTTCATCGCCAACGCGCTCGGAAAGCCCCTCTCGCTGAGCGAGCAGATCGGCCTGCTCCTGTTCATGATCGTCGCCTCCAAGGGCGCCGCCGGGGTGACGGGGGCCGGAATCGCCACGCTCGCCGGTGGCCTCCAGTCGCATCGGCCCGAGCTCGTCGATGGTGTCGGGTTCATCATCGGCATCGATCGCTTCATGTCCGAGGCTCGCGCGCTGACGAACTTCGCGGGCAACGCGATCGCCACGGTGCTCATCGGCAAGTGGACCGGGGAGATGGACAGGGACAGGGCCGAGAAGGTGCTCGCGGGCACGCTCCCGTTCGACGAGCATCACCACGAGGCCAGCGAGGAGCATCACGAGCCGGTTCCGGCCGCTGAGAGCGGGGGCAAGGCGGGATAGCGCCATCCGAGGAGCACGACGACGAGCACGACGATGATGTGCGTTGAGGCGCTCGAGTTCGCCTCCTGGAACAACGGGTCAACTCCGCCATCTGGAACCGTCAACGCCCCGGCACGACTTGGAGGCGCGTATGAAGGCCGCCGCACCCAGAGGGTCGAACACGCTGGTCTGTAGCACCCATCAGTTGACCCGGGGCTTCGACAGTGCCCCGGTCTTCGAGAACCTGCAGCTCGAGGTGCATGAGCAGGAGCGGGTCGGCCTCGTCGGGCCCAATGGCTGTGGCAAGACGACGCTGCTCCGCCTGCTGGCGGGCCAGGACAAGCCGGACGCGGGCAGCATCGCCATCCGCAAGGGCGCCCGGGTCGGGTATCTGTCGCAGATCCCGGTGTACGAGGACGGAGTCTCCGTCCGGCAGGTGCTCGAGCAGTCCTTCGCCGAGGTGCTGGAGGTCGCCGAGCGGATGCGCCGGCTCGAGGCGCGAATGGCCCAGCCGGAGACCGGCGCCGAGGCCGGGCTGATGGAGCGGCTCCTCAAGGAGTACGAGCACCTCCAGCTTGAGCATGAGCGGCTGGAGGGCTACAGCGTGCAGGCCAAGGTGACGGCGGTCTGCGAGGGCCTGGGCATCCCGGAGAGGCTGCAGTCCTCGATGTTCGTCACGCTGAGCGGTGGCGAGAAGACCAAGGTGGGGCTGGCGCGGGACACGGTGATCGGCTCGTTCCGCTAGAGCGTGCCGGTGGAGGAGGGTGAGGCGCGGCACATCCTGGCGCGCTTCCTCTTCTTCGGGCCCGCTGTGTTCCGCAAGGTGACGGAGCTGAGCGGCGGCGAGCGGGTGCGGCTGCGGCTGGCCCAGCTCATGTGAAGGAGCGGGAGGCGTTGGAGCAGGAACGCACGGCCCTCTACGACGCGCTCATCGCGGTCATGGAGGGATGAAGGCGGCTGCAACCTCCATGCCCAAGTCCCCACCGCCTCCAGTGGAGGGCTCGTGTCGGGCCTGAGCGCCAGGAACTGGTCTGCTTGTCATACCAGTTCGCAACAAGTCCGGCCGCCAGGGTGGGCGCTGGTTTCAGAGTCTGAGAAGGTGGTCAGGGAGGTGGGCCTGGGATGACCTCCGCGCCTACCAGCTCGTCGGCGGTCGGTCGCTCGAAGAATCCCTCCATGAAGTCGAACATGGCGTCGGTCACCTCGAATGAATAGGTGGCGGCCTGCTCGGTATTGCGGCGGCGGACGCGCTCGCGGCGGGTGTTGGCGTCCACGTCGAGGAAGTGAAGTCGGGTGGGGAAGCCCACCTGCGCGGCGCGGGCCCGGAACCTGTCCCGGTGCTCGCGCTTGGACAGCCCCACGTCGAAGATGACGTCATGCCCACGCGCGAGGAGCTGCTCGGCCATGCGCCACATCTGTGCCTCGCACCGCGCGGTTCTCTCCAGCGCCCAGGCCAGATCGGGCTTCAGGGGATAGTCCATCATGAACAGCGAGGCCATCCACTCATCGATGGAGAAGCGGATCGCCCCGACGCGGTCGGCGAGCACCAGCGCGTAGGTCGTCTTGCCAGCTCCCGTGGAGCCGCAGATCAAGTGCACCGTTGGCATGGCCCCTCCTTTACTCCTCCTTCGAGTACGGCACCGTGATGCACTCGAGGTGATTCCCGTCGGGATCGTCGAAGTACACGCCGCGCCCACCGTGTAGGTGGTTGATCTGGCCGGGCTTCGACTTGCGCGGGTCAGCCCAGTGCTCGATGCCACGCTCGCGTATCCGAGCGAGGATCGCATCGAACTCGGCGTCGCTGACGAGGAACGCGACGTGCTGACCGTGGAAGTCCACGGGGGGCTCGGCGTAATCGATGCTGGCCGCATCGGCGATGTCGATGACGTGGAAGAAGCCAGACCTGCGGGGCGCGGGAAGGCCCAGAACTTCAGCGGTGAAGCGTGCGGAACGTGCGGCGTCGCGAGACGGAAGGATGGTGTGGTTGAAGCGGATGGCCACGGGGAGGACCTCATTCTGCGCGGCAAGGCGCGCCGCGAGAAGGTAACGGCATCCCGGTACCGTCACCAAGCAAGTCGCTAGAACCTTGTAGACCTGTCGGAGTTCGTGCGCAGAAGGACTCCAGTGGCGGCGATGCCTGAGCACCAGACGCCCTGAGCACTGCCAGCATGGATGGCGGGTGACGAGAGGTGCCCCTCAGTGAACCGGGGTAGGGGGCTCTTCGTAGCTGTAGGTCCGCTTCAGGGCCTCGCAGAACTCGGCATCCTGACTCAGTGCCTGGACAACGGCTGCAAAGGACTTCCCCGCGCTACGCACTTCTCGGGCGGGGAAGCCCTGTGTGGCGAGCGCCAGGTTGTGCTTCGCGCCGAGGCACACGGATTCTTTCGGCTTCACCACTTCATCGAGCGCTTGCCGATCCAGTTCCCACTTCCGGAACTGCTCGACGTCTCGGCGGCTGTAGTGGGTCTCGCAGAGCCGGATGGCTTCCGTGGTGTTCTGGAAGAGCCACGCCTCGATGCTGTAGTAGGGCACGGTCTGCTTGAGTCGCTCCATGCGCTGCGTGGCTCGCGCTTCGAGGGCCGCGCTCTCTGGCCTCCTGCCCTCCTTCTTTTCCCACTCCTCGAGCTTCGACTGGATGAGCTGGCGGACCTTCACCCAGACCTGCTCCTTGAACTTCGTCACGTTCTCGCTGGAGTCACGATCCTTCCAGGTCCTGTCCCCATCGAAATGGAAGAACGCCCATCCGTTCTCCAGCAGTAGCTGGGTCGCGAGCGTTCTCACGAGTTCCACCTGCTTGTTGCGATCACGAAGCTTGGTGCTCTTCCAGACGTTTGCGTGGAGGGCCTGCAGGGCCTCCTTGTTCCGTACAGGCTCGAAGGTGATCTTGTCCTGTTGGGTCTGGACGTGCTCGTCAACCTGCTTGAGCAACTCCTTGACCAGCCGCTGGAGCGTGTCGAACGCGTCTGCCCCTGAATCTTCCGGCAGCAGCAGGATCGAAAGGCAGGGCGCGCGGCGGTTCACCACAATCCTCGGGTCCGGAGGATCTCGCTGACGTGCTGGATGCCCACCTGGTAGGCACTGAAGAAGCCTTCCGCGTCTTCGGCGGTCATGTTCTCCCAGCGCAAGATCTCGCGCTCTCCTTGTTGCTCCGATCGGCACAAGACGAAGGAAGAGCGGACCTCGTCGGCGGACTCGAAGCCCAGGTAGTCGAGCAGCAGCGGATTCTGACTCGTCAGGAAGGACTGCCGCTCTCCCAAATCATTGAGGCAGGCCTCGATCCACTCGTGGTGCATGCCGTTGACCAGTTCGTCCGCCACCACGCAGGTTGGGTTGCATGCCAGGTAGTAGTAGAAGGAGAGCAATCGCTTCTGCCCGTAGCTCAGCAGCGTGTGATTGATGATGGAACGATCGGACTTGGTGAAGTCGAAGCGCATGTTGCCGAAGTCGATGATCTCCATCCCTTGAGGCTCGGTCCTACGGGCGGTGCGTTGGAGACGAATCTTTGCGGACTTGAAGCCGAGGAGTTGGATCACACGCTCGAGGAATTCGGCTCCTGATGTACCTGTTTCGACCCGGAGTTCATCAGTGTCTGGAGCCTCCTGGATTTGCTGTTGGATTCTCGTAGCGAATGACGCGGGGCTTCCGTCACGGAAGCTGACTGCATACTGCCCCTTGTTCTCTAAGGAGTGTGCGGAGCAAGACTGCTCCGAGTGGGTAATTTCGTTGAGATATTCCAGGGATTCATCGAAGCGTTGAAGGAGTAGGAGGTTGTACCCTGCGAGGAGTGCGAGCGTCAGCGTCACCCCTCGGTACTCCGAGGCCTTCTCCGGAAGCTGAAACATCATGAGCTGCACGACGCTCCACATCATTTGTGCGCCCGCGATCGGAGCTGAAGAAATCCACTCGTCTATGAGGGAGCCATCCAGCTCACACAGGGTCAGTTTCGAGCCGTCGAACTTGAGAGCGCGCTCATGAGGCAATCTCTGCCCACTCAGGATGATCTCGCCCGAGGTCTCATAGCGCTCACTGCGCGCACGCAGACCTTCCTCAAAGAGCCCACGCATATCTGGAGTCAACCCTGGATCTGGCGGAGTTGTGCCTCCCGCTAGCCTGTTGCGAAGTCGGATTGTCGCTCGCGCGCCCGGTGCCTCCAGGTCATATTCGATCGAGAACGGGGCTCTAAGCAGTGGGCTGAAATTCCAGCTCAAGATCGACACGATGAGGTTCAGCAGCGTGGTCTTGCCCGTGCCGTTCTTCCCGAGCAGCACGTTGAACGAGTCCCGGAAGCGCAGCTCAGTCCCCGGCGTCACATTTCGGAACTGGTCGATCTTCAGGCGCTTGAGCTTGACCATGGCAGGAGTCCAGGACGCTCACCTTAGCGCGAGGCTCGTGTCGGTCCACTACCCGACTCGGCTCTTCAGCCGGGTGGTAGGCGCTTCTTCATCCGCAGCAGGCCGTAGGCCGCCAGGCTCGAGGCATCCTTGATGCGGCCCTCCAGCACGAGGGCCTCGAACTCCTCGACCGTCACCCGCCTGCACACCAGATCGCTCTCCTCCGGCGACAGCCGCTGTGGCCCCGGAGACAGCTCCTCCGCCAGGAACACGTGCATGCCCTGGGTGGAGTAGCCCGGCGCGTTGAAGACGTGGCCCAGGTACGTCATCCGCCCTGCCACCAGCCCCGTCTCTTCCTGCAGCTCGCCCGCGGCCACCGTCTCCGGCGACGCGTCCTTCTGGTCCTCCCACATGCCCTGTGGGAACTCCAGGTAGCGGCCCTGCACCGGATACCGGAACTGCTCCACCAGATGAAACGCGCCGTTCTCGTACGGGATGATCAGCGCGAAGTCCGGCTTGCTCACCACCCCGTAGATGCCGCTCGAGCCGTCCTGCCGCTCGATGGCGTCCTCTCGCACCGTCATCCACCGGTTCCGGTACACCTCTCTCGAGGAGATTGTCTTGATGCTCATGGGCTGGCGCTCGCCACGGGTTTGAACTCCACGACCTGGATCCTACACTCCGCGGCATGCGCCTCCTTCGCTGGCTGCTCCTCCCCCTCCTCCTCGCCGCCCCGCCAGCGGTGGCTGAAGAGCCCCCCATCCGCCTGGCTCCCGGTGAGCAGCAGGTGCTCGACGTCCCCGGCCTCCGCCGCGTCGCCGTCGCCGCTCCCGACATCGCGGACGTCAAGGTGGTGGGCAAGGGCCAGCTCCTCATCACCGGCCAGCGCCGCGGGCGCACCACCCTCACGCTGTGGACGGACACGAAGCAGTTCCAGCGCTCGCTCCTGGTGGACGCCCCCCGCGCCGAGGACCTCATCCGCGAGCTCAAGGCCTTCGGCTTCACCGAGCTCGAGGTCCGCACCGTCAACGAGCGCCTCGTCGTCAACGGCCACGTCGAGTCCGTCCAGGACATGCGCAAGCTGCGCTCCGTCGTCGCCGGCCGCTCGGACGTGACGCTCCTGGTCGGCCTGGATGCCCGCGTCGTCCAGGCCGCCCTCACCGTCACCGCCGAGCAGATCAACACCGCCCTCGAGCGCGCCGGCATCGTCGCCGCCAAGGCCGTCGTCGTCGGCCAGCGCATCCTCCTCGAGGGCTCCGTCTCCGACGACGCCGAGCGCGAAAAGGCCCAGCGCATCGCCGACTCCTTCTATGGCGAGCTGCGTGAGGCGCTCGGTCCACCTTGACACACATGGTGGTCAAACGAGTGGCCCACTTCAGGGGTTTTGTTTGACACGACCTTGACGCATCCCTATTGTCCGGCGCCATTGTCTACCCAGGGGGTAAAACCCTGTGTTTTCGGGCAGATACACGCGGGGGCTCAGCGGACCCAAGGAGCGGCGGTCTGGGAGAGCGCAGATCCACGGCCGCCGCGCATGGAAGCACCGCGAGGAAGTCCCCGCGGTAGAGGCTGAGCGTCACCGATGACCACTGTCGAGATCATCTTCCTGGGCGTGTACTTCGCCGTCCTGTGTGTGCTGGCCGTGTACGGCTCGCACCGCTACCGGATGGCGTACCTGTACTACCGCCACAAGTTCAAGCTGCCCACCCCCAAGGGCGTGCTGCCTACCCTACCGCGCGTCACCATCCAGCTGCCCATCTTCAATGAGATGTATGTGGTGGAGCGCCTGGTGGACTCGGTCTGCCGCATCGACTACCCGCGCGAGCTGCTGGAGATCCAGGTCCTGGATGACTCCACGGACGAGACGTGCGGCATCGCCCGCGCGTGCGTGGAGCGCCACCGCCGGGCCGGCCTCAACATCGTCTATATCCACCGCACCAACCGCCAGGGCTTCAAGGCGGGCGCGCTGGAGAACGGCCTGAAGCTGGCCTCGGGCGAGTTCGTCGCGGTGTTCGACGCGGACTTCGTGCCCACCCCGGACTTCCTGCGCCGCACGGTGCCCTTCTTCGTCGACTCCAAGGTCGGCATGGTGCAGGTGCGCTGGGGCCACCTCAACCGCGAGTTCTCCATCCTCACCCAGGCCCAGAGCATCTTCCTGGACGGGCACTTCATCATCGAGCACACGGCGCGCAACCGCTCCGGCTGCTTCTTCAACTTCAATGGCACCGCCGGCATCTGGCGCCGCGCCACCATCGAGGACGCCGGCGGCTGGCAGCACGACACGCTCACCGAGGACCTGGACCTGAGCTACCGCGCCCAGCTCAAGGGCTGGCAGTTCATCTTCCTGCCCGAGGTCATCTCCCCGGCCGAGGTGCCGGTGGACATGAACGCCTTCAAGAGCCAGCAGCACCGCTGGGCCAAGGGCTCCATCCAGACGGCCAAGAAGCTGCTGCCCACCATCCTCAAGAGCGACCTGCCGTTCGAGGTGAAGCGGGAGGCCTTCTTCCACCTCACCAACAACATGGCCTACCTGTTGATGGTGCTCCTGTCGGTGCTGATGCCGCTGTCCATGGTGGTGCGCTTCCATCACGGGCTGTACGGCACGCTCTTCCTGGATCTGCCCTTCTTCATCACCGCCACCGCCAGCGTGTGCTTCTTCTACGTGGCCACCCAGCGCGAGCAGGGCATCCGCGGCTGGGAGCGGGTGAAGTACCTGCCGTTCCTGATGAGCCTGGGCATCGGCCTGGCCATCAACAACGCCAAGGCGGTGCTGGAGGCGCTGCTCAACCAGCAGTCCGGCTTCGCGCGCACGCCCAAGACGGGCTCCGAGGGCAAGAAGGTCGTCCAGGTGAAGAAGACCTACCTGGGCGCCAAGACGCTCATGCCCCTGGTGGAGCTGGCCTTCGCGGCCTACTTCACCGGCGCGCTGTGGTTCGCCATCGACGCGCGCATCTACACCTCGGTGCCCTTCATCGTCCTGTTCCAGGCTGGCTTCCTGTACGTGGGCGCCTCCAGCCTGCTCCAGGGCCGCCTGAAGCCCGCCGAGCCCGCTGCCAGCATCAAGGCTGCCGCCGAGGAGCAGGCGCACCGGGCGGCTTGAGCGCTCTGGCGTCCGGGGCTTGCTACCCGGCGTCCGGCACGCCCGCTCCGGCGTCCGGAGCCTGAGTCCCCGCGTCGGGGCCCGGTACGCCCGCGTCCGCCGGCTCCGGGCTCACCGCCGGAGGAGGGCCCCGGCGCAGCACCTGCTCCGTCCACGTGGGCGCCGGTCCGCTCGGGGGAGGGCGGCACGCCTCGTTGATGGACGTCTTCCACACCGAGCGCAGCGTGAGGGTCTCCCGGCCGCAGGCCGTCACTTCCGTGGGGAACTTCACCGGGCAGGGCGTGCCCGCGCTGAAGCCCGTGGCATGCGTGGAGCCCACGAAGCCCTCGGGCGTCCGGCCCAGCACGATCGTCACCGCGCCCCCATCCGGGGTTGCTCCCACGCCCCCGTCCGGGCGGGTGTGGAGCAGGGAGAGGGAGAGGATCCGGCCATCGTCCTCTGCGAGGTAGCGGAAGGCCGGGTTTCCTACATGGTGATACTCGCCCGCCTGGCTCTGTTCGCAGCCAGGAGGGACGTTCACGGTCGGCGGACCGACGTTACGGGTAGGGCAGGCGACGAGACTGGCGGAGGCGACAGCTCCCAGGGTGATCCCCAGGGGAAAGGGTCGAGACATGGCCGCGCATCTTTCATCACCCGGTGGCGGATGGCACAGGGTTTGACCCCCCAGTTACGACTCTCTAACCTTCGGGGTGCCATGTCTTTCTCCCGTGCCTTCGTCTTCGCGCTGGTGGCCACCCTGGTCGCGCCGCCGGCTCTCGCCCAGGACGACCTGTTCGTCCCCCTCCCGAACGAGGGAAAGACCAAGCCGAAGGCCAGCAAGCGCCGCCCCCCGGCCAAGAAGGCCACGGCGAAGAAGTCGGAGCCGGCGCCCGCGGATGACGATCTGTTCGTCCCGATTCCCTCCAACAACCCCAGCCCTGCCAACAACAAGAAGCCCGCCACGGCGAAGAAGCCGCCGGAGCAGGCCCCCGCGGATGACGATCTGGTCGTCCCCATCGCGCCGACGAAGACCGAGATGCTCGTGAAGCTGGGCGGCGGCATCAAGGGCGCGCGCCTCTTCGTGGACAACAAGGACATGGGCCCGCTGCCCATGTCCGCGCCCATCTCCATCGACACGGGCGAGCACACCATCGTCGTCCGCCGGCCGGGCTTCGCCGACTTCAACCGCCGCGTCACCGTCCAGCAGGGCAAGCCGTGGGAGCTGCCCGTGACGCTCGAGGCCGTGGCCGGCGTGGTGACGGTGACGTCGGACGTGCCGGGCGCCAGCGTGGCCATCAACGGCCAGACGCGAGGCCAGGTGCCGCTCTCCAGCCTGGTGCTCAAGCCGGGCTCGTACGAAATCGTCGTGAGCAAGGAGGGCTTCGAGCCCGAGACCAAGAGCCTCTCGGTGAAGGCGGGCAAGGACTACACGGTGACCACCAGCCTGCGGCCCTCCGAGAAGCCCACCGCCGTGGCCAGCTCGGACCGTCCGGAGCGCCCGGTGCTCACGCCCACCGACTCGGGCGTCGACACGAGCCCCAGGATTCCGCTCACGGACGAGGAGCCGGAGGTGAGCACCAGCTCGCCCTGGTACAAGCGCTGGTACGTCTGGGCCGGCGTGGGCGTGCTGACCGCCGCCGCCGCGGGCGCCGTGGTGGCCACGCAGGGCGGTGGTGCCAAGCCGCTGTCCGCCGACACCGTGTGCAACGGGCCGTGCGACGCCACCATCAACGGCAGCGGCATCATGCGGCTGGGCGGCCGCTGACGACGGCCAGGGCTACTGCCCGCGCAGATCGTCCTCGGCGCCCTTCGTCGGGGACTCCAGCAGCAGGAACACGTTGCTCACGCGGCCCACGCCCGAGTAGTCCAGCGCCGTCGCGCGCACCTTGAAGGGCGCGCTCTCGGGCAGCAGGCTCGTGATGTCCACCACGCCCGGCTCGAAGTTGAAGGCCATGGGGCCCACGCTGTCGACCTGCTCCTTGCCCACGCGGACCATGTCGGTGAAGCCCACCGCGCCGCGGTTGAGCACCTGGCCCTTCTCGTCCAGCACCTCGAGCAGGATCAGGTTGTCCACCGAGAAGCCCTCCTTGCCCGCCGCGTCGCCGTAGAGGCGCGCCCGGGCGCCCTCCAGCCGCAAGAGCGGCGTCTCTCCCGTGGCCACCACGCGCGGGGTGCGCTCGAAGTCCCGCGTGTCGATCTCCACGTCCTCGCGCCGGGCGTCGATCTGCGACGTCTCCCGCTCGGGCGTGTCCGCCAGCAGCTGCAGCGGCCGAGGAGGCCCGGAGCGGGTAGGTGTAGCGGGCACCTGTTTTACGCAGGCGAGAAAGGAGACAGCCACAGCGGCCAGGAAGAGTTTGCGGGCAGTCATGCCAGGGCTTGTAGCGAGCGCTTCGCGGAGGGGTCAACTAGCATTCCCCCCATGGCGCCAGCTCGTTCGTGGATCATCCTCGCGCTGCTCCTGTGCGCGGCTCCGGCCCTGGCCGGCGGTTCGCCCGAGGTGCAGCTCTGTCTCCAGCACCTCAAGCCCTCGGAGCGCGAGCGGGCCGAGAAGCAGCTCGGTCCCCTGAACGAGCTGCCGCTCTACCGGGTGCAGCTCGACGTGGATCCGACCAAGCGCGAGGTGACGGGCAAGGTGCAGGTGGAGGTGCTCGCGAGGAAGCGGACCCTCTCCGAGCTGTTCCTGCGGCTGACGCCCAACGCCTCCGGGAGGAAGGTGACGCTCTCGGACGCGAAGCTGGATGGCCAGCCCGTGGCCCTGGAGCGCCCCGAGCCGACGCTGATCCGCATCCCGGTGAATCCGCCCCTGGAGCCCGGCGCCCTGGCGAAGCTGGAGGTGACCCTCCAGGCGAGCGTCCCGCGAGGCAAGGCGAACACCGGCTCGCTGCTGGCGGCGCTGGGGGCCTCGGGGCCGCCGGGAGACTACGGCGCCTTCTCGGCCGTGCCGGACTTCCTGAGCCTGGTGGGCATCGTGCCGATGATGCCTCCGCTGAACCCGGATGGGACGCCGTGGGCAGGGCCGTCGGGCATCGGCGATCTGGCGCTCTATGAGCCGTCCAACGTGCTGGCCACCGTCACGGTGCCGTCCGGCTGGCAGGTGCACGCCACGGGCGTGGCGATGGGCGAGGTGCCCGAGAAGACGCGCGGGGTGCGCTACAGCTTCGCCGCGGCGCTGGTGCGCGACTTCCCCGTGTTCGTCTCGCGCGGCTACGAGAGCGTCTCGAAGACGGTGGGGGACGTCACCGTGGAGAGCTTCTATGCCTCCCGGGACGCGGCGGTGGGCAAGCGCGTGCTGCAGTACACGGCCTCCGCGCTCCAGACGTTCGAGTCGAAGCTCGGGGCGCTGCCCTACAAGCACTTCCGGGTGGTGGAGGCCCCGCTGTCGGACGGCGCGGGCGGCATGGAGTTCCAGGGCCTCATCACCGTGGGCACCTCGCTGTACCGCGGGGCGGCGGACCCCAACAGCATCTTCGAGGGCGTGAAGGGCATGGAGATGTTCCAGGGCATGCTGGAGCAGATGTCCGCGCTGGGTGGGGGGCAGGCCGGCGGCGCGGCGAGCCCGTTCGCGCACATCGCCAAATCCATCGAGCGCACGGTGGAGTTCACCGTCGCGCACGAGGTGGGGCACCAGTACTTCGCGGGCCTGGTGGGCACCGACCCCATCAAGGATCCGGTGGCGGACGAGGCGCTCACCCAGTACGCGGCGGTGCTGTACTTCGAGTGGGCGCACGGCAAGGCGGCGGCGGAGTCCCTGCGGCAGGAGGCGCTGGTGGCCGCCTACCAGATGCACCGGATGATGGGCGGCGAGGACGGCCCGGCCCAGCGGCCCACCGAGGAGTTCAGCAGCTCGGTGGAGTACGGCGCCATCGTCTATGGCAAGGCGCCGCTCTTCTACCACTCGGCGCGCAAGCTGGTGGGGGACGAGGCCTTCTTCCGGGGCCTGCGCTCGTACGTGGACACCTACCGCTACAAGTGGGCCTGCGTGGACTGCTTCCGCAAGGAGCTGGCGAAGACGAGCTCCGGCACCTCCGGGGCGCTGGAGCGCCTCCAGAGCCGCTGGTGGAAGGAGACGCACGGAGACGAGGACCTGGGCGCGCCCAGCCTCGAGACGCTCATGGGCAGCAGCATGGGGGACATGAAGCTCGACCCGGAGACCATGAAGCTGCTGGAGGAGATGCTGGGCGGCATGTCGGGCAAGTAGGCCCCGGCCGCCTCAGTCGAACAGCGCCTTCACGAACTCGCGCGGCTCGAAGCGGCGCAGGTCGGCGATCTTCTCGCCGACGCCCACCCAGAGCACGGGGATCTTCAGCTCGTCGCAGATGCCGATGATGACGCCGCCCTTGGCGGTGCCGTCCAGCTTGGTCAGCGCGATGCCGGTGACGCCCACCGCCTCCGAGAACTGCTTGGCCTGCTGGATGGCGTTCTGACCGTTGGTGGAGTCGAGCACCAGGAGCACCTCGTGGGGCGCGCCCTGCAGCGCCTTGCCCATCACGCGGTGGACCTTCTTGAGCTCCTCCATGAGCGGGGCCTTGGTGTGGAGCCGACCCGCGGTGTCCGCGATGACGACGTCCGCGCCCGTCTCCCGCGCCTTCTTCACCGCCTCGAAGATGACGGCGCCCGGGTCTCCGCCGTCCTCGCCCTTCACCAGCTCCGCCTTGGCCCGAGCGGCCCACACGTCCAACTGCTCGGTGGCGGCGGCGCGGAAGGTGTCTCCCGCGGCGAGCACCACCTTCTTCCCCGCGCCGGTGAGCTGCGCGGCCAGCTTGCCGATCGTCGTCGTCTTCCCCGCGCCGTTGACGCCCACCACCATCACCACGTGCGGCGGCCCACCGCCCTGCAGCGTGTTCGGCGTCGGCAGGTCGACGATGCGCGCCACCTCCTCGCGGATGAGGGCCTTGATGCGCTCGGGGTTGCTCAGCTCGTTGCGCTTGAGCTTGTCGCGCGCCAGCTCCACCAGGTTGGACGCGGTGCGCACGCCGATGTCCGCGGTGAAGAGGATCTCCTCCATCTCCGCCAGCACGGACTCGTCCACCTGGCGGTTCTGGCCGAACAGGCCGTTGAGGCGGGCCATGAAGCCCTGGCTCTTCGTCTTGTCCAGGCCCTGCGCCAGCGTCTTGCCGGCCTCGGCCTGGAGCTTGGCGCGCTCGGCCGCCGCCTCCGCCTGACGGGCCGCCTCGGCCTCCGCCGCCTCGCGGGCCTTCTGCTCCCCCAGGAGCCGCTCGGCCTCCTCGCGCTCGCGGCGCTTGCGCTCCTTGGCCTCCTCGTCGGCGGCCTTCCTCGCGCGGTACTCGGCGCGCTTCTCCTCCTCCTCCTTCTCCTTGAGGACGCGGGCCTCGGCCTCCAGGCGGGCGCGCTCGGTGGCGTCCGTGGCCTGGCTGGCCGCGCGGGCCGCCTGCTCGCGCTGACGGGCCAGCTCCTCGGCGCGGGCGTGGGCCTGCTCGGCCTCTCGCTGGCGGGCCAGCTCCGCCTCCGTCTTCGGCAGCTCCACGCGCAGCTGGGGCGTCTCGGCCGGGAGCGTCGGCTTCTCGGCCTCCGCGGGCACCGTGGGCTTGCCGGGCTTCTCGGGGACGCGAGGCGCCTTGAAGAAGAGCTTGCGCCCGGCCAGCACCAGCAGGAGCAGGAAGAGCAGCCCCAGCCCGTAGCCCACCACCTGGGACGCGGGGCTCGCCTCGGGGGCCGGCGCGCCTGGCGGGGTGCCGGGCTGGCCCGGTGTCGTCTCCGGGGGAGCGGGCACGGGGGCAGGGGCGGGCACCTGCGCGGCGAGGACGTCCAGGGCGGTCGGAGTCTTCATGGGCGGACCGCTTATACCAATCCGGTGTTGGATGCAGCGCCTCTGGACCGGTAAAACCGTCCCCCATGCGCCTCTCGTCCCTGTCCCTGCTGCTCCCCACGGCCCTGCTGTGCGCCTGCATCATCGAGGCACCGGGGGGCGTCTCCGAGGCCGAGCGCCGCCAGGCGACGGTGCCGCAGGTGCCGCCGTTGACGCTGAAGAACGGCGCCAACCTGGGCGGGAAGGTGGAAGTCGTGGGCGCCACGGTGCAGCCGGGCCGGATCGTCCCGGGCGAGGCGGCCCGCATCACCGTCTTCTTCAAGGTGCTCCAGCCCCTGGACGAGGACTACATGGTCTTCGTCCACGTGGAGGACTCGGACGGGCGGATGGAGCGGATGAACCTGGACCACAAGCCGGCCGGCGGCATCTATCCCACCACCCAGTGGAAGCCGGGCGAGACGGTGAGGGACGAGTTCTCCCTGTACCTGCCCTCGGGGACGGCCTCACGCGCGGTGAACCTGTGGATGGGGCTGTGGGATCCGCGCACCGACGCGCGCCTGCAGCTCAAGAACCCGGAGGCGGTGCGCAACGACGGGCGCGACCGCATCATGCTGGCGCAGGTGCCAGTGGCGCAGCGCTAGAGGGAAAAAAGCCGGAGCGGCCCTGTAAGCCGAGTTTTGTCCCCACCCCTTTCGGGGCAGGTGGCGAACATTCGTCTAGGGCCCTGGTTGCCCAGGGGCCTCATCAGCGAGCAACCCGAGCGCATCGGACGGGCCATCCTTGTCCCCCAACCGCGAGGACGCGCTCCTATTGGCTCTTGCTCCAGGTGGGGTTTACCGTGCCGCTCGAGTCACCCCGAGCGCGGTGCGCTCTTACCGCACCGTTTCACCCTTACCCGCCCCTTGCGGAACGGGCGGTTTGTTTTCTGTGGCACTGTCCTGCGAGTCACCTCGACTGGCCGTTAGCCAGCACCCTGCCCTGTGGAGCTCGGACTTTCCTCCCGCCACCCGTTCCTGCAGTGGCCAGCGTTCACCCGGGCCGCTCCGGCATCCGCTGCATACAACAGGTCGGGGGCCAGGGTCACTCCGCCTGACAGGACTTCTGTCGGCTTCCCGAAGCGTGCCTTCCGCCAACGGTCAGTGCCTGCCCGCCTGCCCTCTATGAGAGCTTTTCGGGGCTGGCGGTGTTACGAACCCCCCAGGGGAGTGCCCGGCCCGGTCCTTCCAACGTCGTCCCATCCTCCGCTCGCTCCTTCGCCTCATGAGGCCTTCGCACCCCGGTCCCTCCCACTCCTGGTCCCTGCGATGGCACCTCACCTTCCTGATCGGGGGGGCGATGCTGCCCGTGGTGGCGTTCTCGGGGCTTGTCGTGCTGCAGCTCGCCAGCGAGATGCAGCGCTCCATCGAGCGCCGCCTGCAGCGCGCGGCCCACGTGATGAACGCCTCCTTCGAGCGGGAGGTCGCGGCGACGGTGCGCACGCTCCAGGCGCTGGCGGGGGCCGCGTCGCTCGACCGGGGGGATCTCCACGGCTTCCGGGAAGAGGCCATCCGCGTGCAGGCGACGCAGCCCTCCTGGCTCACGGTGCTGCTGCTGACGCCGGAGGGCCAGCAGCTCGTCAACGTGCGCCAGCCGCCCGGAGCGCCCCTGTCCCAGGCCACCGAGCCCGAGAGCGTCCGTGGCATCGTCGAGACGCGCCAGCCCACGGTGGGCAGCCTCAAGCGGAGCCCCTCCTCCCAGCGGTGGGCCTTCCCCGTCCGGGTGCCGGTCATCCGGGACGGCCAGCTCAAGTACGTGCTCACGGCGGTCATCCCCCCTGAAGCGCTGGAGGCCGTCGCCACGCACGAGCAGCCCGCGGAGGAGGGGGAGTTCACCCGCACCATCGTCGACAGCCAGGGCCTCATCGTCTTCCGCACGCGCAGCCCCGAGCGCTTCATCGGCACGCCCGCCACGGCCACCTATCGCAAGAACACCCTGGCGGCGCTCGAGGGGGTGTTCCGCAGCGTCACGCTGGAGGGGACACAGTCCTATGTGGCCTTCAGCCGCTCGCCGTCCTCGGGCTGGGTCTCCTCCGTCGTGGTCCCCGTGGAGCTCATCGACGGCCCCCTGCGCAGATCGCTCTGGGTCGTCGCCGTCTCCGGGCTGCTGGCCATGCTCGTGAGCACCGGGGGCGCGCTCGTCTTCGCCCGGCGCTTCGCCCGTGGCATCCGCTCCGTGGCGGTGGCGGCGGACTCGCTGGCCCACGGGGAGCAGCCGCTCATCGAGCCCTCGACCATCGCGGAGGTGGATCGGGTGGGCCAGTCGCTCGTGGTCTCCGCCGAGCGCCTGCGCCAGCACGCGCAGGAGGAGCAGCGCGCCCGCGAGGGGCTCGAGGCGGCCGTGCGCGCGCGGGACGAGTTCCTCTCGCTCGCCTCGCACGAGCTGAAGACGCCCCTCACCTCGCTGATGCTCCAGACGCAGCTGCTCCAGCGCCGGCTCGAGCGCAACGAGTCCCTGCCGCCGGGGGGGCTGACCAGGCTGCTGGACCAGACGGCCCGGCAGACGCGGCGGCTGTCGCGGCTGGTGAACGACATGCTCGACATCTCGCGCATCACCGCCGGCAAGCTCGCGCTGGAGCGTGAGACGTTCGAGCTGGCGGCCTTCGCGAGCGAAGTCGTGGCCAAGCTCACCCCCCAGCTGAGCGAGGCGGGGTGCGAGGTGTCGGTGCGGACGACGGAGCCTGTCCTCGGGCACTGGGATCGCTACCGGCTCGAGCAGGTGCTCACCAACCTGCTCACCAACGCGGCGCGTTATGGGGCCGGCACCCCCGTGGAGGTCTCCGTCCGTCGCCTCGAGCAGCGGGCGGAGCTCCGGGTGAGGGATCAGGGCCGCGGCATCGCTCCGGCCGACCAGGAGCGCATCTTCCGCAAGTTCGAGCGGGCCGTGGGCGGCCATGAGGTGGCCGGGCTCGGGCTGGGACTGTTCATCGTGCGCGAGATCGTCGAGATGCACGGCGGGTCGGTTCACGTCGAGAGCGCGCTCGGGCAAGGTGCTACCTTCGTCGTCATTCTTCCTCTCCAGGCGTCTCTGGCCCTGGAGGACGTGTCAAAGGAATCCCTCGGATGAAGCTCACCACCAGCGTGTTGCTGGTTGCGGGCCAGCCGCCTGATCCCGCGCTCCTGGCGACCGTCCATGAAGTCCTGGGCGGGAAGGCCGTGCACGCCGCTTCCGGTGAGGAGGCGCTGTGGTGGGCCCAGCAGGAGGACTTCGTCGCCGTCCTCGTCGAGGCGTCCCGGATGACGGCGGCGCGAGAGGGCCTCGAGCTGGCGCGCAAGCTCCGCGAGCAGGAGCGCTCGCGGCACACGCCGCTCCTGGTCCTGACGGACGCTCCCCGGGACGTCATGCCCCTGTTCCAGGGACAGGCGCTCGGGCTGGTGGACTACCTGCCGAAGCCGCTGGAGGCCGAGCTGCTGCGCGCTAAGGTGTCGGCCTTCGTGGAGCTGTTCCGCGAGCGGCAGGAGCTGAGACAGCAGGCGGCGCGGCTCCACGAGGAGGAGCTGGCGCGGCGGCAGTCGCTGCACGAGGAGCGGCAGCGCTTCTTCGCCCTGGTGGAGAACTCGCCGGACTTCATCGGCATCGCGGATGTGGCGGGGGTGCCCGTCTACGTGAACCCGGCGGGCCGCCGCCTGGTAGGGCTGGGCCAGGAAGAGGACGTGGGGCGCATGTCCATGGTCCAGTACTACGCGCCCGAGGCCCAGTCGCTGGCTCAGGAGATCATCATCCCCACCATGGTGAGGGAGGGCCGCTGGGAGGGAGAGGCGCGCTTCCGGAACTTCAAGACGGGGGCCTCCATCCCCGTGTCCGACACCCACTTCAGCATCCAGGATCCCGGCTCGGGGCGGGTGATCGGCTACGGCACCATCACCCGGGACATCTCCGACAGGCGGCAGGGCGAGGAGGATCGCGAGCGCATCCTCAAGGAGCTGGGCGAGGCGGTGCGGCTGCGGGACGAGTTCCTCCTGGTGGCCAGCCACGAGCTGAAGACACCGCTCACGCCGCTGAGCCTCAAGCTGCAGTCCCTGGAGGCCGTGGCCCGGGCCGAGCCGGACTCACCGCTGGCCCAGCGCCTGGTGAAGGACGTGGAGCTGATGCGCCGCCAGGTGCGGCGCCTGGCCGATCTGGTGAATGACCTGCTGGACGTGTCGCGCATCACGACCGGACGACCGAGGCTGTCCTACGAGCAGGTGGACCTGCCGGTGCTGGTGCGGGAGGTGGTGGAGCGGTTCGAGTCCCAGGCCGAGCGCGCGGAGTGCACCATCGAGGTGACCTCGGAGAGCTCCATCCTCGGAGAGTGGGATCGGCTCCGGCTGGAGCAGGTGCTGACGAACCTGCTGTCCAACGCCCTCAAGTACGGCGCGGGCAAGCCGGTGCACGTCCAGGTGCGCTCCGGAGTCACCCGCGCGTGGGTGCTGGTCCGGGACGAGGGGATCGGCATCGAGCCCGAGGCGCTCGAGCGCATCTTCCAGAAGTACGAGCGGGCGGTGTCCTCGCAGCACTACGGAGGCATGGGCCTGGGGCTGTACGTCACCCGGCAGCTCGTGGAGGCGATGGGCGGCGTGGTGCGGGTCGTCAGCACGCCGGGGCAGGGGGCCACCTTCACGGTGGAGCTGCCGCGCTACCCGGGGCGCGAGCAGAAGGGCGAAGGCTTCCCCCTATAAAGGAGGGAAGCCGCGTCCTCACGCCGCGGGCTTCCGCGTGGCCTGGCGCGAGTCGAAGCGCTCCCGCAGGCCGTGCACGAAGGCATAGAAGGTGGGCAGCGCCAGCAGGGTGAAGAGGGTGGACGTGAGCAGCCCGCCCACCATCACCACCGCCAGGGGCCGTTCGACCTCGGTGCCGTGCAGCGGCAGCACCAGCAGCGGCAGCAGGCCGAGGATGGCCGTGCCCGCGGTCATCAGCTTGGGCCGGACGCGGCCGAGGCTGGCCTCGCGGATGGCCTCGGGGAAGGGTCGCCCTCGGGCCAGGAGCTCCTTCGTCTGCGCCACGAGCACCAGCCCGTTCTGCACGGCGATGCCGAACAGCCCGATGAGGCCCACGAGGCTGGAGACGTTCCATGTCTCTCCGGTGATGAGCAGCGCGAGGATGCCGCCCACGAAGGCGTCCGGCAGGGTGGCCAGGATGACGAGCGCCTCGGCCAGGGAGTCCAGCGCCAGGTACAGCAGGAGGAAGACGGCCAGGATCGCCACCGCGATGGCGATCGCGAGCGACTGCGCGGCGCGCTCCTGGCTCTCCACCCGGCCGCCCACGTCGAGGAAGTAGCCGGTGGGCAGGTTCAGCTCCGCCGCCAGCCTCTCGCGGACCTCGGCCGCCGTGCTGCCCAGGTCCCTGTCGGAGACGCTGGCCTCGGTGGCGATGCGGCGGCTGCCCGCCTCGCGGCGGATGCTGCCCGCGCCGAACGTCTCCTCGATGGTGGCCAGCTGGCTCAAGGGGATGCGGGTGCCGTCATGGCCGTCCACCAGGAGGTTGCGGATGGCGTTGATGTCTCCCCGGCGGTGGTCCGCCAGGCGCAGCACCAGGTCATAGCGCCGCTGCCCCTTCCACACCTGGGGGAACTCCTGGCCCACCAGCCCCACGCGCAGGGCTCGGATGACGTCGCCAGGGGTGAGGCCCACGCGGGCCACCGCCGCCCGGTTCACGGTGATGCGCAGCTGCGGGAGGCCGCTGAGCTTCTCCACCCGGAGATCCTCCACGCCCTCCACCTTCGCCATGATGGCGCGGGCCCGCTCGCCCAGCGTGGCGAGCGTCGCGAGGTCCGGTCCGAAGATGCGCACCGAGATGTCCGCGGGGCTGCCACCCAGGCCCTCGTCGATGCGCATGCCCAGGGGCGTCGTGAAGAGGGCGGACACGCCGGGGACCTTCTCCACCGCCTCGCGCATCTCCGCCTCCAGGGTCGCCAGGTTCCTCGCCCTGTCTGGCTTGAGGACGATGAGCACGTCCGAGATGGTGTGCGGCATGGGGTCCTCGGTGCGCTCGGCGCGGCCCGTGCGGCGCACCACGTCGTCGACCTCGGGGAACTCGCGCAGCACGTCCTCCACGCGGTGGTTGAGCCGGTCCACCTCCTCGAGCGAGGCCTCCGGGGGGAGGATCGTCTGGAGGAGGAAGGCGCCCTCGTCCAGGCGGGGCATGAAGTCGCTGCCCACCGCGAAGGCCAGCCCCAGCGCCGGCACGGTGATGGCGAGCGCCACCAGCCGCACGAGCCCCGCCCTGCGCATGCAGGCATCCAGGATCGGCGCGTAGACGGCCTTCACCTTGCGGATGAGCCACACGTCCTCGGGCTGGTCCGGGCGGTGGGGGCGCAGGAAGAGGCCGGAGGCGACCGGCACCAGCGTGAGGGCCAGGGCCAGCGACGCCGCGAGGCACGCCACCACGGCCGCCGCCAGGGGGCGGTACATGCGCCCCTCGATGCCCGTCATGGCGAACAGGGGGATGAAGACGGACACGACGATGAGGGTGGTGAAGGCGATGGGCCGGCCCATCTCCATCGAGGCGGCGAGCGCCTCCTCGCGCACGGACCGTCTGCCGGCGCCTTCCCGGAGATCGTGGATGATGTTCTCGGTCACGATGATGGCCGCATCCACCAGCAGGCCCACGGCGATGGCCAGTCCTCCCAGCGTCATGGTGTTGAGGCCGATGCCCGCGGCCTTCAGCAGCAGCCCGGCCAACGCCAGGGACAGGGGGAGGGTGAGCGTGACGATGAGCGCCGCGCGCCAGTCTCCCAGCAGCGCGAAGAGCACGAGCACCACGAGGAATGCGCCGAGCAGGATGGCTCGGCTGACGCCCCCCAGCGCGGAGCCCACCAGCTCGGACTGGTCGTAGACGATGCGCAGCTGCACGCCGGAAGGCAGGCTCTGCCGCACCTCGGCGATGGCCTGACGCACGCCCTCGGTCACCCGCATCGTGTCCGCGCCGAACTGCTTGCTGACGCGGCAGCTCACCACCTCGCCCTTCAGGCGGTGGGCGAGGCCTCGACGCACGGCCGGCGCCTCGCGCACGTCCGCCACGTCTCCCAGCAGCACGGGGGTTCCGGCGCGCACGGCCACCACGGCGCTGCGCAGATCATTCACCGTCTGGGCCCGTCCCACCGCGCGCACCGTCCACTCCATGGGCCCCTGCACCACGAAGCCGCCCGAGGCGTTGAGGTTGGCGCCCTCCAGGGCGTGCTCCACCTCGTCGAGGGTGATGCCTCGGGCCACCATCTCGTCCGGATCGAGCTGGACCTGGAACTGCCGCAGGTAGCCGCCCAGGCGCTCCACTCCCGCGACCCCTGGGACAGCCAGCAGCCGGTTCTTCACCTCGAACTCGGCCAGGTCGCGCAGCGTCATCAGATCGGCCGTGCCGGGCTCCGCCTCGAGGGTGAACTCGAACACCTCGTTGAGCCGTCCGGTGAGGCTGGAGACGAGCGGTGCGTCCGTGCCGGGAGGCAGCTCGCCCTGGGCCTGGGCCACCCGCTCGGCGACGTACTGGCGGCTGCGGAAGTAGTCCGCGTCGGGCTCGAACTCCACGGTGACCTGGGTGACGCCGAGCTGCGAGGTGGAGCGGACGCGGCGAACCTCCGGCAGGCCCGCCAGCGCCACCTCCATGGGAATGGCCACGGCCGTCTCCAGCTCCTCCGCGCCCATCGCCGCGTTCTGCACGATGATGTTGAAGATGGGGGCGGACAGGTCCGGGAAGACGTCCCGGCGCAGGCCCTGGAGGGCCACCGCTCCCAGCGCGGAAGCGGCCAGGGCGAGCAGCACCGTGAGGCCCGGCCGGGAGAAGGACGCCCGCAGGAGCCGGTTGATGGGCGAGGGGCTTGCTTCAGTGCTCATGCGCTTCCCCTCCGCCCGCGGACTTCTCCACCTCGGATCTGAGGAGGAAGGCTCCCTCCACCACCACCTGGTCTCCTGCCTTCAAGCCCGAGAGCACCTCCACGACTTCTCCGAGCGTCCGGCCTCGTCCCACCTGTCGCCGCGCGAACACTCCCTTCTCCTCGGTGGGGAGGAAGGCCACCCAGCCGTTCTCCAGGCGCTGGAGGGCCTGGGTCGGGACGGTGGTGATGGCGGCTCCGGCTCCTCCCAGGGGAATGGAGGCGGAGGCGGACATGCCGGGCCTCAGCAGGCCGTCGCGGTTGTCCAGCTCCAGCCGCACGGGGATGGTGCGTGAGGCGGCGTCCACCTGCTGCCCGACGTGGCCGACCCGGGCGGAGAACTCCTGGCCCGGGAAGGCCGCGAAGGAGACGCGCGCCTCGGCGCCCTGCTTGAGGCGTACCGCATCACGCTCGAAGGCGTGGACGATGAGCCACAGGTGGTTGAGGTTGCCGATGCGGAAGAGGGGCTGCGATGGGTCCGCCATCTGGCCGAGCCGGGCGTTGCGCTCGATGACCGTGCCCTCGATGGGCGAGCGCAGCGTGAACCCCGGCGCTCCCTGTCCGTGGAGCAGCTCCTCGCTGCCCGCGCTCAGGGCCACCAGCTGGGCCCTCGCGGCGGAGACCTCGGCCTCGGCGGCGGCGGCCTCCGCCTCGGCGGCCTGTACGTCCTTCTGGGCCACGATGCGCTCGGCGGCGAGCGTGCGCTTGCGCTCGGCGGCCTGACGGGCGGCGGTGGCGCGGGCCTGGGCCGACTGGAGGGCGGCGCGTGCCTTGCCCAGCTCGGGGCTCTGCAACTCCGCCAGCTTCTGTCCTTCCTTGACCTGCTGGCCCGTCGTCACCGCCACGGCGCTCACTCGGGCAGGGATGGAGGAGGCCACCTCGGCGTAGGCGTTCTCGTCGAACGTCAGCTCGCCCAGGACGAGGACGCTCTCGCCGACGGGACGCGTCGACACCGGCGCGATGGTGATGCGCAGGTCCCGGAGCATCTCGGGATCGATTCGGATGTGGGCCGCGTGCTCCTCTTCGGAGTGGGCCTCCTCCCGCGCCTTCTCCTGCGGCGTGGGGTGCTCCTCGTGCTGATGCTCTTCGCGCTTGCAGGCGGCCAGGGCGATCAACGTCATCAGGAGGCCATAGAGGGGCTTCATGGGAGGACTCCTGTCGCGACGGAGAGCTGCACACGGGCGAGGGCGGCTTCGAGGAGGCTGTCGAGGTAGGCGGCACGAGCATCGAGCGTGTCGCGGCGCACGATGAGGAACTCGGCGAGCCCCATCTCTCCGGCCTCGTAGGACTTACGGGCGAGCGACTCGTTGTCAGCCAGCAGCGGAAGGGCATCGCGCTCCAGCAGCGCCAGGGCCTCCTGCCGCTTGTGGTGGTGGGCGAGGGCGGCCTCCTGCTGGACGTCCCGAGCGCGGCGGGCGGCTTCCAGCGCTGCCTGGAGGCGGCGCACCCGGGCTTCTCCCGTCACCTGGGCCTCCTGTCCCCGGGCGAAGAAGGGCAGGGGCACGTTGAGGGTGCCGAGGATGGCGGACTCGCCGGCCTCGCGCTGGTAGCGCACGCCGACGCCCACGTCGGGCCACGCGCTGCGCTGACCCAGGCGCAGCTCCGCCTCGGCCTGCGCCAGCTCCGCCTCCAGGGCCGCGATGTCCGGGCGCACTGCTGTCCGCGAGGAGGGGGTCGTCGATGCAGAGGCCAGGGCCCGCAGCTCCCCGCGCAGTCCGAGGGCGTGCTGGGCGGGGAGTCCCAGCAGGGCCCTCAGCTCCCCGAGGATGGCGGCTTCCTCGCCTTCCGTGCCCGCGACGTCCGCCCGGGCTCGAGCAAGCGCCACGCGTGCCACGTTCACGTCCACGACGGGGACGTCCCCCGCCTCGAAGCGCCGCTGGACGGAGTGGGCCGTGTCCTGGGCGGCCTGCTCGACGGCGCGAGCCAGGCGCAGTCGCTCCTGGACGTGCAGGGCGCGCAGGAAGGTGGCGGCCACCTCGCCGAGGACGCGTCGCTCCACGTCCTGCCGCCAGGCCGTCTCCCGGGCGAGGCCCGCGCGGGCGGACTCCAGACGGGCCCCCCGCTTTCCTCCCAACTCCACCTGCTGGACGAGCCCCACTCCCACATCCAGGGCCTGCTCTCCATTGGAGCGGGTGCGCGGGCCCGCCTCCGTCTGCAGCGTCGGGTTGTCCCGGAGCAGGGGAGAGGCGCCGGCCACGGGCCCCTGGGCCTCGGCGACACGGCCCGCGGCTTCGAGCAGGGCAGGGGACTGCCGCCGGGCCATGGCCACGGCTTCGTCGAGAGTGAGCTCTGTCGGCTGTGCCGCACCGGAGCGCGGCCAGAGAAGCGCGGCGGTCAGCCCGAAGGCTGCCGTCGCAAGTCGAACGGACACGGAGAAGACCTCGCGTAAGGAGGCAGGCGCCAGGACGGCGGTACCCGGGACGGACGGGGGTACACCGGCCTGGAGAGGCCCGCGGACGGAATGACGGTCGTGTGGCCTACGCGAGGGCGACTATGGGCACGTGGAGGATCTCGCCCACCTCCAGGGAGGGCGGCTCCTGCTCTTCGTGCGAGATGCTCGGGGAGGGAGGGAGGTCCTGCTCGAGGGACGGGGAGAGAGAGAGCACCACCGGGGGCACATGGCTGCAGCAGGAGCAGTCGGTGCAGTCCGGAGCGCACTCTCCGCGCTCGTCATCATCCGGGCAGCTCTGCGCGCAGATGCTCCCTGGGGCTCCGGCGGACACGAAGCCGGAACCGCCGATGGAGGCGACGAGCAGCGCGATGAGGCAGAGCCAGATCCGGAACACTGGAGTGCTTTGTAACACCTTCAGGCCAGGGAGACCCAGGTGATCTTGCCGGAGTGTCCAGCGGACCGGCATTTACCCCCGGGCTCTCTCCGAGGACTCGCCCGGCTCACGCAGCAGGGCCTGCAGGTCCTCGGGGATCGGCATGGGCGTGAAGATGCCCACGTTGGCGCCCCCCGTGTTGCCCAGCGGCGCACGCCCGAGCAGGGAGCCCGGACCCGCGAGGACCAGGCGAGGAAGCTGTCCGAGCATCTCTCCCCAGTTCCTCCGGCGCCAGGCGAAGGTGAACATCGCCCAGTGGACGCGGAGGTGAGGCCCCGCGTAGGCCTGACTGAGGATGTGCGCGCGCTCGAGGAACCGCCAGGCGCTGCTCCACTCGCCTCTCGTCTCGGCCTCGACGGACTGGCGAAGCTCCGTCTCGAAGTGCCCGCGCAACCTGGGAGTCATGTCACGCCAGAGCCTAGCCGATCCGGCTTCGCGGCGGATGCGACGGCGCAGCTACATCACGCGGTCCAGGAACCCGGCCAGCCGCTGCTCGTAGTCCTCGCGATCGGCGTCCCAGATGGCGCCGTGGTCCCCCTTGTCCGGAAACCAGGTGGCCTTGGGCCCCGAGTACGCCTCCGCCAGCGCTTGGGTCTGCTGATAGGGAACCAGGCCGTCCCGCATGCTGTGAACGAAATAGACCGGCGTTCCCTTCGCGAGCGGCAAGGAGCGCTCCGGGCTGAGCCGCCCATCGAACCGGCCGCGGAGCATCGTCAGCTGGATGAGGAGCCGCGTGAATCCCTTGGGCATCGAGCGTGTCCCCGGAAACTCCTCGATGAGGCGCTGGAAGCTGGCCATCGGGTTCTCCGCGATCACTCCGTCGAGCCCCGGCATCTCGGGCAGCGCGACCAGGATCGACGCGGCCCCCACCGAGCTGCCCATGGCGTACACCTTGTCGTACTGGCTCGCGAGGTGGAGGTAGGCCGAGAGGACGTCTCGGGACTCGCGGTGTCCGTAGGTCAATCCGGGCACGGGGCAAGGCGCTTCGCCATGGCAGCCGAGATCGAACGTGAGCACGTCGAGCCGGCGATCCAGGAAGAAGCGGATGTGCTTCGTGAGCTGTCTGCGGTCCGAGCCGCCACCATGGATCAGCATGATGGCGCCCTGCGCCGTGCCCCTTCCATTCGCCTCCGCGCGGATGAGCCACCCGGGCAGCTCATAGCCGTTGATGGAGGGCACACGGACTTCGCTGAACTCGAACTCGTGGGTGCCGCGCAGGTTCCCGCACTCCTTGCCCCAGTGTTCCGCGAGCTCGGCGCCACAGACGGCAAGGTCCCGGGTCGCCCCCTTCCAGGAGGGGAAGAGCAACTGGTTGCTGGCGGACCAGAGCCCACCGGCCAACAGGAGCGGCACCACGAGCGCGACGATTCCCACCCATTTCAGTCGCCGTTTCATCTCAGTTCCCCGCGAGCGCCTTCACCAGGTCGTTGAACTTCTCGGTGCCCTCGGAGAGCACGGTGGTGAAGCCCATGCGGAGGGCGGCGTCACGGTCCGCGAGCGAGGTGAAGCGGGCGACCAGCTTCCACTTCGTCTGCCGGCCGGCCTCCTCCAGCGTCACGGTCATGAGGTTGTCGTGGGGGCCGCCGTGCTTGCCGTGGTCGACGTTCTTCCACACCAGCTTCTCGGGCTTCACCACCTCGACGAAGACGAACTCCATCTTGAACTCGGCGCCGTCCGGCGTGCGCATGACGTGACGCCACAGCCCGCCAGGGCGCACGTCCATCTCGCACACCGGGTTCTCGAAGCCACGGCCGCCGTACCACTTCGCGACGTGCTTGGGGTCGGTGAGGGTGGTCCACACCAGCTCGCGAGGGGCGTCGAAGGTGCGGCGCATGACGAGCACCGCCTCTTCGACGGAGGGGGGATCGACGTCGATCTTCATCGGGGGGTCCTTTCGGAGGGCAGACATGGTCGAAGTCACCTGCGGGGCTTCCGGGGTGGGGGCGGAGCCGAGGGAGCGGCCTGCTGCAGCTCCTTCAGGTGCTCGGCCAGGCTGTCGAGGCTTCGATCCCAGAAGCGCCGGTACTCCTCGAGCCACTCGGAGACGGCTTGCAGGGGCTCGGCCTCGAGGTGGCAGGGGCGCCACTGCGCCTCCCGGCCGCGGGAGATGAGGCCCGCGCCTTCCAGCACCTTCAGGTGCTTCGAGATGGCCGCCAGGCTCATGTCGTAGGGCTCGGCCAGCTCCTTCACGGTGGCGTCCCCCGTGGCGAGCCGGGCCAGGAGTCCCCGCCGCGTCGGATCGGCCAGGGCAAAGAGCGTGGCGCTGAGTGGGTCGGTCGTCGTCATGGCGTATTCAACCAAATAGTTATCAACCGAGAGGTTGTCAACTGGTTGGTTGAATACGGCCTCATGGCCACCGGCCCGGAGTGCCTGGGCACGGCTCGCTGCTACTTCTGGAAGGTCCAGGGGGTGTTGTCGCGCTTGCCGTCGAGGAACGGGAGCACCGTCGAGATCAGCCGGGGCGTGGTGAAGATGTCGTAGTGGGTCGCGTCGGGGATGATGGCCAGCCGGTTCTTGCTCTGGTTCTCGCGCTGCCAGCCGGCGTCGCGCAGGTCGCCTCCGAGCAGCTGGTAGAACTTCACCGCGTGCTCGAGCCGGAACATGTCCGAGTCGCCGTAGACCAGCATCACCTGCGCCTCGATCTTGGGGATCTCCTTCGACCAGTCGTACTTCTGGCGCATCAGGTCGCCGAGGATGCCGAGCAGCTTCGGGAAGTCGTCGACCTTCGGCGCGAGCGCGGCGTAGGTCTTGTACATCGGGGTCTCCTTCATGCCTTCGGCGGCCGCGGACGTCAGCTGGACCTGGAGCGCGCGCACGTCGGCGTGGAACCCGTCATCCGAGAAGCCGCACGAGACCAGCGCCAGGCGCCGCACGCTCTTCGGCTTCTGGATGGCCATCCGCAGCGCGACGCCGCCGCCCATCGAGTAGCCAATGACGTCGACCTGCTCGTGGCCGAGCCGCTTCACCAGGGCGGCCATGTCGTCGCCCTGCAGCTCGAGCTTCCACTCGCGCTTGCCGAGCGCGGTGCGGCCGTGGCCGTGCAGGTCGACGGCGATCACCTTGCGGCTCTGGGCGAGCTGCTCGAGCGCGGCGCCGAACATCTCGATCGAGCCCAGGCCGCCGTGGAGCAGCAGCACCGGCTCTCCCTTGCCGTGGACCTCGAAGTAGTAGTCGACGCCGTTGATCGACTGGCGGCCGGTCTGGACCGGCTTCGCCAGGGCGGCCGTGGCGGCGAGGAGAACGGCGAAACCCGCGAAACGACTGAGCGTTGCCAACATGTGAGCCTCCGGTGGATTCGTGCCTCAAATCCACGTCGAACGAGGCTCTGGAGGATCGACAGCGAATTTCGGCGGTATTTCCGCCCGGACTAGACCTCCTCGAACCTTGTGCCTGTGGCCCACATGCGCTCCAAGGCGTCCTTGATCTCCCCGGAGACGATCAGCGGGCCCGTCCACCCCTCACACCGGAGCACCCTGACGCTTCCGACCTTGGCCTTGTCGATGCGCAGGTCACGCACGGAGAAATAGCGACCCACCATGTCTGGGAGCCCGTCTTCATGAGTCCAGAGCTCGATCCGGGACGCTGTTTCGTCGATACAGCGGATGAGGCGTGTGGCAACGAGGATGAGGTACTGCTCCGGGTGTCCCTCCACGTCCACGGGGAGCAGTTGCACATCATCCGGCGCCAGCTCCGAGAACATGGCCGCGACCCGGACATGGACCACCGGGAGGCCAACGTTCGCTTCCGAGTAGTCCAGCGGCTTGCCCGCGATCTCGACGGGGATTCTCAAGCGCTCCGTGATGTGGACGGGCGTTCCGCACGTGAACTGCCTGTCATCCACCTGTCGGCCATGTCTGTCCGTCGGCGTGTTCAGGTGCCAGCGGTGCGGGACGTTCACATCGTCGGCCAGCTCGAAGAAACGCTTGGGCATAACCTCGGGTGGGTAGAGCCGCGCCCGTTACTCTCCCAGCCAGTAGAGATTGCGTCGGGTCCGCAAGATGCCTTCTAGAAACTCGGAGAAGGAACGAGCAACCGGCCCGCAGTACTTCGGGTTCGGCCATGCCTCATGGTAGCCATCCATGAGGGGATACCGTCCGTTCTCCTGCCTGCTCACGTCGAGCAAGACGTAGTTGCCGTCTTGAACATCGCAGATCGCGTAAGCGGAAGCTGGGCCCCACTTGTCCTCATCCTCGCCATAGATGGCCACCCTGGCCCGCTTGATCTTCGACAAGGGAAGGATCTGGTAAGGGCAGTCAGGGAGCCGCTCGAGCAGCTCTGCCCCGTTGCAGTGCCGGTAGAAAGAGCGCAGGTCTGGATCCAGCTTCCATCCCATGCGCTGCTCGAACTGCGCGATCTCCTCGGGTGTAGCGGGAGGATACGGGAAGTGAGCGCGTGATACCTCTTCCAGCAAGCTGCTGAGGGGAGCGGCCATCAGTAGTCCAGGTAGGGAAGATCAGGGCCCACGGTATTCCAGGGGGGCGCGCCTGCGTAACAAGCGGGATACGCCTTGTTGAAAAGGTCGTGAGTGTCGGGCGGCGCGGGGAGGATGTTCTCCGCGTCCGTAGGGTCGCCGCCGTGCAGAAGATCCCGGATGTGGTGTCCTGGCCACGACTTCCCATCCGCCGTTGGCCAGTTTCCGAATTTCCTGCTCCAGTCCTCGCGGAACTTCTTCCGGGCGTTCTCCCACAACTTGCGCTTCGCTTCGTTCTCGCCCTTCGTCAACTCGGGGTAGGTGCAGCAGCAATGAAAGAAAGCGCGGCGCCCTCCCGCCTGGACGCCTCCCCCTTGCCAATCGAGCTTGAGATCCGCCAGCCAGATGCAGCCCATGAGCTTGTAGCCCTCTATGGCGCACTGGCGTGTGCATGCATCCATGAACCGTTGATTGCACTGCCAGGGGCCATAGAAGAATGTCGGCTTGAAGCTACCGACCGCCGCACTGATCAGCGGTCCTTCCAATTTCCGCGCTGGCTGGGCTCCTGGGGAGGGCGATGGAATTGAACCGTTGGGCGCTCCGCACCCGGCAGAGAACACGAGGGCCGCCACAGTGGCACGTAGGCTCATGGAGGGCTCTCCGCCTTGGGGCTCTCCCTCGAGCTCAGAGCCGCTCGTCGATGGCGCGGTTGCTCATCTCGTCCGCGGCGGCGTTCATCGCTCGCGGGACGTGGACGAGCTTCACTCGGGAGAAGTCGTTGAGGAGCTTCACCGCCTCCTCATAGAGGGGGCGCAGGGAGGGGCTCTTCACCTGGTAGCGACCGCTGAGCTGACGGATGAGCAGCTCGCTGTCGGCGAAGACCTCGATCTCCTTGGCGCCCAGGGACTTGGCGTGCTTCAGGCCAATGAGCAGTCCCATGTACTCGGCGTAGTTGTTCGTCTGGTTGCCCAGGTACTTGCCGAGCCTGGCCACCACCTGGCCGCCGGGTTCAATCAGCACCGCGCCCGCGCCGCTGGGGCCCGGGTTGCCGCGGGCCGCTCCATCCGAGTACAGCCTCAAGCGAGGCGTGGCGCCGCGAGGCTCCTCGGCAGGGGCAGGGGCGGATTCAGCGGGGGCTTCCGGTGAGCCGGCCGCCAGCCGCTGGGCGACCTCCTCCAGGATCTGCCCCAGCCGCTCGCGGGTGAGCCCGCGAAACGCACGCACCGTCGCCGTCAGCGCCTCCTCGCGCGCAATGTGGCGGAGGATGTCTGCCTCGGTCGGCTTCGGCATGGCGGGACGGAGCGAGCGGAGCTACTTCGAGGTGGGCTCGGCGAGCGCTTCCACCGCGTAGATGATGCGGTGGCACGAGGGGCACACGTCCGTGCCCAGCGAGGTGCGCAGCTGGTTGTAGAGCTGCGGGGGCACGTTCATGTTGCAGCCCTGGCACGTGCCGGCCACCACACCGACCAGCGCGGGCAGCTTCTTCTTGCGGATCGCCTCGTAGCGGCGCAGCAGGTTGGAGTCCACCCCCGCGGCGGCGCCGGAGCGCTGGCCCTCGAGCGCCTTCACCTGGCTCTCGGCCTCGGCCAGCTTCGCGCGCAGCTCGCTCATCCGAGCGCCCAGCTGCTGCTGCCGGGTGGCGAACTCCGCCTCCTTGCCCTTCACCGCCTCGCGCGCCGTGGCCAGCGTTTTGGTGAGCTCCACCAGCTCGTCGGCCATGGTGAGGTTCGCCTTCTTGGCGATGTCGATCTCCCGCGCCAGCGCGGAGTACTCGCGAGTGGAGCGCTGCTCGGCCAGCCGCGCCTCCCACTTCTTCACCTTGTCCTTCTCGTCGGCGATGTTCTGCTCGAGCTGGAGCTTCTGGCGCTCGATATCCGCGAGCCGGTTCCTCTCGGCCTCGATCGCACTGCGCGCCGCGCCCAGCTCGCGCTCCAGTTCAGCGATCTGCTTGGGGTGGACGTCTGCGGCTTTGCGCAGGGCGGCGGCATCCATGTCCACCTTCTGCAGCTCCGCCAGAGCCTTCAATTTCTCCCGCAAAGTTGCTGCCTCCCACGAGGGCCACACCGGCGTGTGACCGGCGCACATCTACCAACAAAACGCATTGGGGTCCAACGCCGAGATGGCTCCGTGTTCATCCCGGCGCCTCGAAGGGGTGGGGTTTGAAACGGACCTTCGGAACCGCTAGACGGGCCCCGTGCACCACTTCCGCTCACTCTCCGCGCTCGCGCTCCTGGCACTCGCGCCCGCCTGCCGACCCTCCTCGGAGTCAAACCCGGCGCAGCCTGCCGCCACTCCCACCCCTCCGCCCGCCAAGGCCGCCGCCGCGCCTGTCGGGCGGGGCTTCATTGAAGGAGTGGTGCGGTTGGCTGGCACCCCGCCCCCTCCCATGCGCTATGAGACGACCCCCAGCGCCACGGACGCCTGTGGCGTGGATGTGGCCGACCGCTCGCTCACCGTGGGGGAGGGAGGCGCCCTGGCGCAGGTGGTGGTGTCGCTCGAGGGTGGGGCCTCGCTGCCAGCCGAGGGTGTCACCGCTCCGACCACCGTCCTGGACCAGCGCAGGTGCGTCTACGAGCCGGCGGCCCTGGCCGCCCGGGCGGGCACCACGCTGGAAGTGCGCAACTCGGACCCCGTCATGCACAATGTACGCGCGGCGGCCGGCGCCCAGCCCATCTTCAATGTGGCCATGCCCCTGGAGGGGATGAGCCTGCGCAAGCCGCTCCCCGCCGCTCCGGGCCTCATCCAGGTGAAGTGCGACGTGCACCCCTGGATGCGCGCCGTGGTGCGCACCTTCGATCATCCCTACTTCACCACCACGGATGCCCAGGGCCGCTTCCGGCTCGAAGTCCCAGAGGGCACCCACACCGTGGTGCTCTGGCACCAGCGCCTGCCCGAAGTCTCCAAGCCCCTCACCGTGAAGGCCGGAGAGACGGTCCGCCTGGAGCAGGAATGGGCCGTCAGCCAGCTCCAGGAGGCAGGGGCGGGTCAGAAGTGACGCCCCCCTGTCCGATCCGGGCACAGTAATCCCGGACTACGTCCTAAAGCTGGAGGGGCTTCGGACGGTGCTTTTCAGCAAGTCACCGGAATGTCGAGAATCGGAACCCTCATTCTGCTTTGGCGGCAAAATTGCTATCTAGTGGCGTGAATCCCACTGGGGAAGGACTCCCACATGCAAGCCAAGAAGCGCGCACAGAATGGGGCTGAGGTCCGCACCGAGGACGCCAAGGCGTCGCGTCCGGTGGGGATGCAGGCCATGGGACCGACGCTCTACGAGCAGATCCGCCGCGTCCTGGTCGAGATGAAGCTGGTGTCCGAGAATTGAACAGGACGCCGTGAAGCGCCGCGCCCTCATGGAGGGCGCGGGTGGTACGGGGCTCCCGCCTGGGGAGCCCTGATTCGGAGTGAGGACTCGCTGGGGTGTTTGAGACCCACCCCCCGCTAGATGTCCTCCTCCTCGTCGGCCTCGACGGGCTCCTCGTCGAAGGAGTCGAGATCCTCCTCGTCCTCGGCGGCCTCAGGCTCCTCGGGCTCCGGCTCGATGACCTTCGGAGCGGCAGCCAGGCGGCCACGGCGCCCCTCGGACGCCGGCTTGAGGGCCGGGCTCTCGCGCTGGTCTGCCCCGCACTTCGGGCAGAGCGGATCCGGCTTCTTCATGTCATAGAACTTCGTTGCGCACTTGAAGCAGACGTACTTTGTCCCGAGGTCCTTCGCCGGCATCTCGCCACCTTCTGAAACGAGGAAAGCTGAAACCCAAGGCGCGGGTGCATAGTTGGCCCTCGCAAAGGAGTCAACGGGACGTTTTGCACCCGAGGACTCTGGAGTAGCATCCCCCACCCGTTTCCCCAGCGCGCATCGGTCGCCCCCTTGAACTTCTCCTGTGACAAGTGTCAGAGGCGGTACTCCATCGCGGACGAGAAAGTCCGCGGGAAGACCGTCAAGGTCCGTTGTAAGAACTGCCAGAACGTCATCTCGGTCCAGGGGCCGCCCGCCGAGATGGAGGAGAGCACCCGCGTGGTGTCTCTCGCGGACGTAGAGCGGATCCGAGAGCAGGAGCGCGCGCTGATGGCCGCCTCGGCTGCTCCGGCCGCTACGGCTGGCGGCAACCCCTGGGAGGAGGAGCCCACCCGGGCTGCTCCGGCCCGTCCCGCGGCCGCGCCCTGGTTCGTGATGGTGAAGGGCAAGCAGGAGGGCCCGCTGGACGAGGCCGGCCTGCAGGCGCTCGTGGAGAGCGGCGCGATCAACACGCGCAGCTTCTTCTGGCAGCAGGGCCTGGCGGACTGGAAGCGCGGCGCGGACATCCCGGAGCTCTCCGGCATCTTCGCGGCGCCGCCTCCTGCCGCCGCGCCGCCGCCCGCGCCGCCGCTGCCGCCCGAGCCCTCCACCTCCAGCATGCGAGGGCAGCGGGGTGGAGCCGCCGCCCGGCAGCAGCCGGTGCAGCAGGAGGACGATGGCGCCTGGGACAACGTGCCCACCACGGTGGGGCGTGCCCCGGTCGCGGCCGGCAGGGAGCCGTGGGATCTGGATCCGCCCGCGGCCGCGCAGCCGCAGCAGGCCCAGCAGCAGCCGGCGTGGGACTTCGACGCCGCGCCGCGGCAGGAGCAGCAGGATCAGCCCGCCTGGGACGAGCCCGCGCCTCAGCATCAGGAGGAGCAGCAGGATCAGCCCGCCTGGGACGAGCCCGCGCCTCAGCAGCACCATCATCATCAAGAGGAGCAGCAGGATCAGCCCGCCTGGGACGAGCCCACCGAGCCCACGCCGCAGCAGCAGCGCACCGCCGCGCGCGGGGGCAACAACAAGGCGGGCGTGGCGGATGATCTGTTCTCCGACCTGGACCTGCCGGACAAGAACGACCAGCTGGATCAGCCCGAGCCGCCGACGTCGGTGAACCCCGAGCCGGATCCGCTGGCCGCGGTGGGCGGGGGCAAGCCGGGTCGCGATGGGAAGAAGCCCGTCGAGGACACGCGCTACTTCATGGCGAAGTCCGGCGTCACCAAGCGCAACCCGGTGTGGAAGGTGGCGCTCTTCATCCTCATCCCCATCTTCCTGGTGGTGGGCGGGGCGTTCGCCGCGGACCGGCTGAACGTGGTGCCCAAGGTGAAGGTGGTGAACGCGCAGGGGCAGACCGAGGAGAAGTCCCTGTTCTTCTCGGGCGAGGGCCGCAACGAGCTGCGCGACCTGCTGATGGGCAAGAAGAAGACGGCGCCTCCCACGCCGCCGCCGACGCCGGCCGCCAACGACAAGAAGCCGACGCCGGGCGGCTCCGCGCCGAAGCCGGATCCGAGCTCTCCCGAGGAGACGAAGGCCGCGGTGCCGGAGACGGGCAAGTCCGCCGCGGAGCTCGACGCGCTCTACGGGGATGGCTCCAAGACGGAGGTCAACCCCGAGGTGCGCAAGGACACCGAGGTGGCGGCCAAGGATGCCGAGAGCACGGGCGGGCTGCCGGCCGAGGACATCATGAAGGTGGTGGCGGCGTCCCAGGGCGCCATCCAGGGCTGCGTGGAGACGGAGCTGCGCAAGAACCCCTCCTTCAAGGGTGGCAAGGTGATGCTGGTGGCCACCGTGGGCACCTCGGGCACGGTGAAGGGGGCGAAGCTGGACCGCAAGGAGCTGGACTCCTCCGCCGTGGGCGACTGCATCAAGAAGAGCGCCAGGCGGATGGTCTTCCCCGCCTTCAAGATGGAGGACGGCTCGGCGGAGATGGACGTGGAGATCCCGCTGGTCCTCTCCTCCGGAGCGAGGTAACAGGCGCGCATGTACCTGGGACGCGTCCTCGGCACGGTGGTGTGCGAGCGGAAGTACGAGGGGCTCGAGGGCAAGCGGTTGCTGGTGGTCCAGCCGCTGGACCACAACCGCGAGCCCACGGGCAGCCCGGAGGTGGCCGTGGACACGGTGTCCGCGGGCCGCGGGGAGCTGGTGTACCTGGTGGGCAGCCGCGAGGCGGCCCTGGCGCTGGAGCCCACGTTCGTGCCGGTGGATGCCGCCATCGTCGGCATCGTGGACGCGGTGGACGTATGAACCTGTGCAAGGTGCTCGGCAGCGTCACCTCCACCCTCAAGCACCCGGCCTTCGAGGGCCGGAAGCTGATGGTGGTGCAGCCGCTGGATGAGAAGCAGCAGCCCACGGGCAAGAGCTTCATCGCGGTGGACCACACCTCCTCGGCCGGGCCGGGGGACGTGGTGCTGGTGATGCGCGAGGGCGGCGGGGTGCGGCAGATCCTCGGCGACAAGACGCTGCCCATCCGCTCGCTCATCGTCGGAGTGGTGGACGGGGTGGACACGTGAGCGAGGGCTTCGTGCCGCTGCCGAAGCTGCGGGCGGACGTGGTGGACACGTCCCGCCGCATGCACGAGTACGGCTGGGTGGCCAACCACGACGGCAACGTCTCGGTGCGGCTCAAGGGTGGGCGCTTCCTCATCACCTGCACGGCGGTGTCCAAGCGGGACGTGGACGACGCCTCGCTGCTGGTGGTGGACGCCCAGGGCAAGGTGCTGGAGGGGCGGCGCAAGCCCTTCAGCGAGCTGGAGCTGCACCTGGCCGTCTACCGGGCTCGGCCGGAGGTGATGGTGGTGCTGCACGCGCACCCGCCGGTGGCCACCGCCTTCGGCCTGGTGGGGCAGGAGCTGTCGCCCATCGCGCTGCCGGAGATGGTGGTTTCGCTGGGGGACCGGGTGCCCACGCTGCCGCGCGCGATGCCCCGGGAGCCCGAGGGCGTCAAGCGCGTGGAGGCCGCCGCCGCCGAGTACGACGCCTTCCTGCTGGCCGGCAACGGTGCCCTCACGATGGGCGAGGACATGACGCAGGCCCTGCTGCGCATGGAGCTCGTCGAGCACTACGCGAAGATCCTCATGGCCGCCCGCTCGCTGGGGCCGGTGCAGCCGCTGGCGCCGGGAGACGTGCAGAAGCTGCTCGAGGCGCGCAAGAAGGCGGGCCTTGGACCGCGCCGCTAGCACCTCGGAGCGGCTGCCGCGCACGGTGGTGGTGCTCGGCCTGGTCTCGCTGCTGACCGACGTGAGCAGCGAGATGATCTTCCCCCTGCTGCCGGCCTTCCTCGCCGCGCGTCTGCCGGCGGTGCCGCTGCTGCTGGGGACCATGGAGGGGCTGGCGGATCTGGTGTCCGCGCTCCTCAAGTACCAGTCCGGCGTGTGGGCGGACCGGGCGCAGCGGCTCAAGCCGCTGGTGCTGCTGGGGTACGGCGTCTCCAGCCTGGCGAGGCCGATGATGGCCTTCGTCACGGCGGTGTGGCAGCCGCTGCTCATCCGCTCGCTGGATCGGGTGGGCAAGGGCGTGCGGACCAGCCCTCGCGACGCGATCATCGCCCACACCGTGCCCGCGGGCCTGCGGGGCCGCGCCTATGGCTTCCATCGAGGCATGGACCATGCGGGGGCGGCGCTCGGGTCGCTGGTGGCGCTGCTGCTGCTGGCGGCCGGGATGAAGGTGGAGCATGTCTTCCTGGCGGCGGCCGTACCGGGCTTCCTGGGCGTGCTGGCCATCCTCATGGCGTCCGAGCCACAGCGCGAGCAGGCCCCGGCGCAATCCGGAGGCGCTGGGCGAGAGCCCGTGCCGCGGCGGCTGGCCTGGTACCTCGTCCCGGTGGTCCTCTTCGGGATCGCGAACTCCACGGATGCCTTCATCCTGCTCAAGCTGAGCGAGGAGGGCGCCAGCCCGACCCTGCTGCCCCTGGCGTGGCTGATGCTGCACGTGGTGAAGGCGGCAGTCTCCTATCCGGCGGGGTGGCTGGCGGACCGGCTCGGCGCGCCGCGCCTGGTGATGGTGGGGTGGCTGCTGTACGCCTTCTGCTACGTGGGGCTCTCGAGGGTGCACGGCGTGACGGGCACGCTCGTCGTCATGGCGGTGTACGGGCTGCACTACGCGCTCTCCGAGGGCGCGGAGAAGTCGCTGCTCACCTCGCTGGTGCCGGCGACCGCCCGGGGGCGCGCGTTCGGGCTCTACAACGGCCTGAAGGGAGGCGCGGCGCTGGCGGCCGGGCTGCTCTTCGGGGCGGTGTGGACGCGGTGGGGAAGCTCCGTCGCCTTCGTCATGGCGGGGATCATCGCGGCGGTGAGCGCGATCCTGCTCGTGCTCTTCCTGCCGCGTGCCCGGCCCTCCGAGACGGCCTGAGGGCTACAGATCGAAGTTCCCAGGGGGCGGCTGCTTCTTCTTCGCCCGCTGGCGCGCCTGGCGCACCTGGGCGCGCAGCGCTTCGGTGGCCTCGGTGTCCACCCAGCCCGTGTCCAGGTCGATGATGTCACCCTCGCGCGCCTCCGCGGGCAGCTCGGCGCGAGGACGGGTCACCTGCCGACCCTCGATGATGAGCACCGCCACTTCCTCCTCGAAGCGATCCACCGTGGCCTTTGGCATGGGCGTTCCTCAGGGATTGCAGTCTCTGGCGGGAGAGCGTTCCTTCATCGCATCTTCCCGAGAGGTGTACGTGACGAGGTTCTCGGCGTGGATCTTCTTCACGATGGGGCAGGTGGCCTTGTGGAAGATCTGCTTGTGCCGGCTGGCGTAGTACAGCTCGCCGGAGCCTCTGCTCTTCTTTCCGGTGCGGACGGCGCGCTCCTCGCCTCGCTTGGGGCTGACCTCCACCACCTTGTCGAAGCGCGAGAGGTCCACGTCCGGCGCCTTGGCGCTCACGGCCTTCGCGGCGGCCGGCTTCACCTCGGGCTTCGCGGGCTCCGGCTTCGCGGGGGCGGGGGGCGGCGTCAGCGCGATGAAGGGCAGGGCGTTCTTGTCCTCGGGCACGAAGACATGCTCGGCGTTCGGGGACTCGCCGGCCTGGAGCTTCTGGGTGGTGAGGACGAACTTCTCCCCGTCGCTCACCGCATGCACCTCGCCCACGACATCGGTGCGGAACAGCTGCGCGTTCACGGCCTTCAGCCGAGCCAGCGTGGCCTGGCCCGGCGCGTGCTTCTCACCCAGGCTGATGATGGCGGCCTGGGGGCCCACCCGCTGGAGGAAGGGCTCGGTGGTGGCGAGGTCCGCTCCGTGCGCCGCCACCTTGAGCAGCGTGGAGCCCAGCTCCGCTCCGCCGTTCAGCAGCGCGGCCTCCGTCTCGGACCGTGCGTCGCCCGCGAAGATGACGGACGTCTTCCCATGCACGAGGCGCAGGACGATGGAGTTGGCCTCGTGCTGCGCGGCCATGCCGTTGCCGGAGGTCTGCACCGCGAGCAGCGGATGGCTGGGCGCCCGGGGCCACAGGACGGTCAGCTCCACATCCTTGCCCAGCGGCAGGCGCATCAGCTCCTGGGGCTGCGAGGGGTTCGGAGCCGGTGAGAAGATCGCCACCCCTTGCGAGCCGAGCGTCGTGAGGAGCGTGTCGTACTCGGGCGGGTTGCCCGGCAGCTGGGGCTCGAGGAGCTGGCGCGGGTTGGCGATCTTCTGCACCACCTCCATGGCGCCGTAGTGGTCCGGGGCCGGGTGGGTGAGGACGACGAGATCCAACCGCGCGGCGAGCAGCTCCGGGAGCCGGTTGATGAGGTGGTTGACGGCCGAGGCCGGGCCGGCGTCGACGAGGACGGTGCGTCCCTCGGGGGAGACGATGAGCGCGGAGTCGCCCTGTCCCACGTCGAGGAAGTAGACGTGGAGCTTCCCGTCCGGCGCGCTGCCCAGGAAGTGGGTCGTCGCGCTGGCGCGAGGGGCCGGCGCGGGGGCGGGGGGAGGGGGCGGCTCCTGCTTGCACGCGGCGACGAGCAGCAGGCCCAACAGTGGCAGCAGGCGCGCGTTCATGGGTTGCAGTCCTCGGCGGGCCGGCGCTCACGGGCAGCGGTGGCACGGCTCGTATACACCTTGCGCTCCTTCGTCTTGGCCCGCTTGAGCGTGGAGCAGTCCTCCCGATGGAAGACCTCGCTGCCCTTGAGGCTCACGAAGCGCAGGACGTTCGTGGGGGCCGGCGCCGGGGGGCTCTCGACAGCGGCGGGCGCGGGCGTGGACGCGGGCGCGGGCAGCCTTCCCGAGGCCAGGATCGTCTCCTTCCCGGAGCGAGCGGAGGCGGGAGGCGCGACGGCGGGGACGGGCCGGGGCGTGGGGCTCGTGGGCGCTGGGGAGGCGCTCGCGGTGGCGGTCCGCACCTCGCCTGGGACGACGAAGCGCGAGGTGTCCCCCTTCTCGGCCTGCAGGGTGACGGTGGTGCCGTCGCTCACGGCCTTGACCTCCCCGTGCTGGTCGGTGCGGAACACCCGGGCGCCGGTGGCCTCGAGCCTCGAGAGCGCCTCGGGGGTGGGGTGGCCGTAGTCGTTGCGCGCGGCGCAGGAGATGACCGCCGCCTTGGGCTTCACCGCCGCCAGGAACGCCTCCGTGGAGGAGTGCTTGCCGCCGTGGTGCGCCACCTTCAGCACGGTGGAGGTGTAGTCCACCTGCTTGCGGAGCAGGGCCTCCTCGGTGTCCGGCTCCGCGTCCCCCGTGAAGAAGAACGCCGTGCGGCCATAGGTCAGCCGCATGACGATGGAGTTGGAGTTCACGTCCGAGCGGGTGCTCTTGAGGAACGGCTCGCGCGGGTAGCGGGGCCAGTAGACGGTGAGCAGGGCGCCCTCGCCCAGCCCGATGGTGAGGAAGCTCTCCGGCGTCTGGGGGTTCGGCTCGGGCGTCATCACCTGGCCGACCTCCTGGCCCACGTACTCGAGCAGATCCCGGTAGGCCGCGCTCGGGTGGTCGAAGCCAGGGTCCATGTAGCGCCGGGCTCCCACCGCCCCGATGGCGTCCTTCATGCTGCCCAGGTGATCCAGGTGCGGGTGGGTGAGGATGACCAGGTCCAGCGGCGCCTGGACGAGCTGCCGCAGCCGGGCCGCCAGATGCTCTCCGGCCTCCGGAGGCCCGCCGTCGATCAGCACCGTCTTGCCCGTGGGCGAGACGACGAGCGCCGCGTCGCCCTGGCCCACGTCGAAGAAGTACACCGCGAGGGGCTTGCCGGGAGCGGTGGGGGCAGGGGCGGGGGCAGGCTGCGCCAGGCCTGGCAGGGCCGTGAGGAGGAGGACGAGGAGGCTGAGCAGCCGGAAGGGGGACATCACAGGGCGACTCTAGCGCCTGCCACCCCCTGTGAGGCACCCGGCAAGCACCCAGGCGGACTCGTCCGAATGCTTCCCGAGGGGCCCCCATCTGGGCTACATCCGCTCCATGGCTCAGGCTGATGACGTGAACCAGGTCGTCGACGAGATCGCCGACCGTGTGCGCCGCAGGATGCAAGCCCTCCGAGCAGGCAAGGAGCAGCCCTGCACCGCTTCCCCCGGGCCCGCCGCACGGGACTCCGGCGCCTCCACTCGCAGTGCGGGTGACGGGGCGGGAACCAGTGGGAGCTCCAAGGAGTGTGCGCCCTCCTGCGATGTGTGCCCCAACGTGGACAGCTGCGGTACCGTGGGAGCCATCAAGGCGGGGGCGGCACGCATCTCGCCGGAGTCCATCCGCACCAGCGCGGACATCGCCCCCTACATCGACCACACGCTGCTCAAGCCCGAGGCCAGCCGCGAGGAGGTCATCAAGCTGGCCGAGGAGGCGCGCAAGCACGGGTTCGCCACGGTGTGCGTGAACTCGGTGAACGTGGCGCTGGCGGCGCGGATCCTGTCCGGCTCGAAGACGGTGCCCATCGCGGTGGTGGGGTTCCCGCTCGGCGCGGCGCTGCCCAGCGCCAAGGCCTTCGAGGCGCGTGAGGCCATCCGCTGCGGCGCGAAGGAGATCGACATGGTGATCAACATCGGCGCGCTGAAGGCGAAGGACTACGCGCTGGTGTTCAAGGACATCTCCATGGTGGTGGAGGCCAGCCGGCCGCACCCGGTCAAGGTCATCCTCGAGACGAGCCAGCTCACCCACGAGGAGAAGATCTCCGCCTGCGCGCTGTCCAAGGCTGCGGGCGCCGCCTTCGTGAAGACGTCCACGGGCTTCAGCTCCGGCGGGGCCACCGCCGAGGACGTGGCGCTGATGCGCAAGGTGGTGGGCGACGACGTGGGGGTGAAGGCCTCTGGCGGCGTGCGCTCGTCCGAGGACGCGATGAAGATGATCCAGGCCGGAGCCAACCGCATCGGCGCCTCGGCGTCGGTGGCCATCATCACCGGCCAGAAGTCCACCGCGAAGTACTGACCACCGATTGAGGCCCGGGGGAGCGCCGTGACGGACGCCCAGCGAGAGGAACTGCGCAACCTGCTGCTCGGGCTGCACGCCGAGCTGACTGGCAAGGCGCCGCTGAAGATCGAGCCCAACCGGACGGATGACGCGAAGGTGGGCGGCGACGAGGACGAGCAGCCGCTCAACGAGATGATGCAGGCGATTGCCTCCAGCCGGAACCGGAACATGGACGGCGTGCTGGCGCGCGTGGTGAAGGCGCTGGGCAAGCTGCGCAACGATCCGGACAGCTTCGGCGAGTGCGAGGACTGTGGCGACGAGCTGCCGTATGGGCGGCTCAAGGCCATGCCGTACGTGGAGTACTGCGTGGAGTGCCAGGGCAAGAAGGACAAGCCCAAGGGTGGGCCCACGCGCAAGAAGCTCACCGACTACACCTGAACGCGTCACGCGGGGCCCCGGGAGACGGGGCGAGGAGGCGGGACATGGACATCACCAGGCTGAGGGAGCAGGCGGAGGCGTGGCGCAAGGCGGATCCGGACCCGAACACCGCGGAGGAGCTGGCGCGGCTGCTGACAGCCGGGGATGCCGCGGAGCTGGCGGACCGCTTCGCGGGCAACCTGGAGTTCGGCACCGCGGGGCTGCGCGGCGTGCTGGGCGCGGGGCCCAACCGGATGAACCGGGCGGTGGTGCGCCGCACCACGGCGGGGCTGGCGCGCTACCTCAAGGCCCAGGTGCCGGACGTGGCCACGCGCGGCGTGGTGGTGGGGCGGGATGGGCGGAGGATGAGCGCCGAGTTCGCGGAGGACACGGCCTGCGTGCTCGCCGCCGAGGGCATCCCCGCGCTGGTGTTCCCCACGCTGGCTCCGACGCCGCTGACGGCGTTCGCCACGCTGCACCTGAACGCGGCGGCGGCGGTGATGGTCACCGCCAGCCACAACCCGCCCGAGTACAACGGCTACAAGGTGTACTGGGGCAATGGCGCGCAGATCATCCCTCCGCACGACAAGGGGATCGCCGCCGCCATCGACGCGGTGGAGCCCGCCAACGAGGTGCGGCTGCTGACTCCGGCCGAGGCTCGCTCCAAGGGGCTGTGGCGGGAGCTCCAGGCGGATGTGGGAGAGGCCTACCTGAAGGCCATTCTGGGGCTGCGGATGTATGGGCGCGGCTCGGACACGCTCGCCATCGTCTATACGGCGATGCACGGCGTGGGCGGCGTGTGGATGGACCGTGCCATCCGTGCGGCGGGCTTCTCGCGCTTCCACGTCGTGGCTGAGCAGCAGCAGCCGGACGGAACCTTCCCGACGGTGCGCTTCCCGAACCCCGAGGAGCCTGGCGCGATGGACCTGTCCACCGCCGTCGCCGAGCGCGAGAAGGCGCAGCTGGTGCTCGCCAACGATCCGGACGCGGATCGGCTCGCGGTGATGGTGCGTGACGGGGAAGGCAAGCTGCGCATGCTCACCGGCAACGAGGTGGGCGTGCTGCTGGGCCACTACCTGCTCACCCAGGGCACCAAGAAGGCCCGGCCCTATGTGGCCACCACCATCGTCTCGTCGGTGCAGCTCGGGCAGATCGCCCACGAGCTGAACGCCGCGTATGACGAGGTGCTGACGGGCTTCAAGTGGATCGCCAACCGCGCGCTGGAGCGCGAGCGGAGCGAGAGCATCCAGTTCGTCTTCGGCTACGAGGAGGCGCTCGGCTACACGGTGGGCACGGTGGCGCGCGACAAGGACGGCATCAGCGCGGGCCTGGTGTTCGCGGACCTGGCGGCGTGGTGCGAGTCTCGCGGGACGACGGTGCTCGGCTACCTGGAGGAGATCCAGCGCCGGCACGGCCTCTTCGTCGGGGGGCAGCGCAACTTCACGTTCAAGGGCGCGGAGGGGGCGCAGACCATCGCGCGCATCATGGAGGGCTTCCGTGCCGCGCCTCCGGAGCGCGTGGGGGCCTACGCCGTCCAGAACTCCAAGGACTACAAGAAGCGCGAGGCGCGCAGGGGCGGGAAGGTGGAGCCGCTCACCCTGCCGTCCTCGAACGTCATCGCCTACGAGCTGGAGGGCGGCCACCGTGTCACCCTGCGGCCCTCCGGCACCGAGCCGAAGATCAAATACTACTTCGAGCTGAAGGAGACGCTCGGAGCCGGTGAGCCCATGGCCCAGGCCCGTGCTCGGGCGGAGGGGCGGCTCCAGGCGTTGATGGATGCCTTCGTGGCGCTCGCGCGTGATCGCGGGCAGCCCGCCTGAGTCTCCTGCTGCGTCAGCTCCGTTTCCCCTGGCCGCGCTCGTCGCGGCCTCTCACCGAGGGTGTTTCGTGAAGCGTCTCGTTGCTGGGTTCTTCCTCTGCTCGCTCCTCGCCGCCACGGGGGCGTTCGCGCAAGAGGAGCAGGCCTCCTACGGCCGTGGACAGGGCTGGTCCCTGCTGGCGGGCGATACCGTGGGCGCCAACCAGAATGTCCTCTCGGCCCAGATCGGTTGGCCGGGCCTCTCGCTGGGGCTGCTCCACGGCGCCAGCTCCCGGTTGGACCTGGGCGGCAAGTTCACCTTCAACTACGGCCAGGAGGGCATCGTCGAGATCGTCGAGCCCGGCATCAAGCTCCAGGGCTGGGTGCGGCTGATGCTGGCGCGCACGCCCCAGGCCACGCTGGCGCTCGTCTTCCAGCCCGGGCCGCTCTTCTACTTCCACGATGGAGACACGGACGTGGGCCTGGCGCTGCCGGTGTCGCTGGTGGCCGGCATCCCGGTGGGCAGCGCCATCATGCTCAACCTGGGGCTGGACGTGCCCTTCCACGTCTACTTCGGCTCCGGCGGCGGTCCCGTCTTCCCCCTCCTGGCGGGAGGGGGGCTGGAGTACTTCATCGACCGCAGCCTGCAGGTGAACTTCAACGTCCGGATGGGGCCTTCCATCATCCCGGAGTCAGGCCGCCGAGGGCGCAGCGACGCGTACTTCACCCTCGAGGCCCTGATGGGCGTGGCCTGGCGCCTCTGAGAGGTTCAGGCCGTCCTTGGAGGTTCCTGGAGGCGCCTCGCTCGAGCGACGCGGCGACGCCTGGGGTGTGGCGGACGTATTCTCGCGGCACCATGAAACGACCCCCCTTGCGGTGGGCGTGGCTGCTGCTGTGCAGCGCGCTGGCAGCCTGTGCGACGACCTCAGCTTCCTCGCTCGAGAGCGTGGAGGACGACGACGCGGGAGAGATCGTCTCGTTCGAAGAGGCGTGCACCGAAGAGAGCAGCCTGCTGGCGCTGTGCGCCGGAGAGCGGTGCGGGCTGTACCGATGCCGCGAGGTGATGGAGCAAGCCGGCGCGGGCCGCGTGGTGCTTACCCGTGGCGGACCGCCGGTGCTGCCTGGCCCGCAGGCGGGACCCCTGCGCTACCGGGGGAGCGCGCAGCAACTGCCTCGGGACACGCGGCCCGTGTTCATCATCCCGTGGAGACACAGGCAGGAGCTGCTACCCAGTCAGCAGAAGCTGCTGGAGGAGCAGGCGGCGGAGCGCAGCCAGCCGCACGAGCGCCACCACATCTTCCCCCGTGCGTTCAGAGCGTGGTTCGGCCTCCAGGGCATCGACATCGACGAATACGTGATACCGCTGCTGGTGACGAAGCACCGAAGCATCCACCTGGGAGCGAATGGCGGCCCGTGGAACGCTGCCTGGCGGAAGTTCATCGAAGCGCACCAGGAAGAGGGCGTTACGAAAGAGGAGATCTATCGATACGCAGGACAGCTCATCTACGAGTTCGAGCTGTTCGGTCCAGTGGTGCCGTACTGGAAACAGCCGCCACCGCTGCCTCTGGGGTATTGAGGAACCGATGCGATTCTACTGGCTGCGCAACGTCCCGCGCCCACGTTACCCAGGGGGGTATACGGACGGCCGCACCTGGTTCCTGCCGGGAGTGCACTGCCCGCTGTGTGGTGCGACAGGGGGGACGACCGCGAATGCCTATCCCTCGGTGGATCTGTCCCTGCTGCCGGCTCAGGAACAGGGGAAGTATTTGGCGCGCCTGGAGGAGGACTATGCGGAGTTCGAGCGGTTGCGCGAGCAGGTACGCCCGCTCGTGCCCGCCGGAGCCCACCTCTGGCCGGGGACGGGCTTCGGCCCCATGAACGGCTCGGCCCAGGGAGAGTTTGGTCCGCTGGTGCTCGTCAACCCCTGGGAGCTGCTGATGAAGCCCGAGCCCTTGCAGCGCCTGCAGGCCGAGGGACTGCGTGGCCTGAAGGGATGCCGCACGGCCCTGCGCTTCCGCAAGAAGAACCCGCCCGAGCTGCTGGAACTGGAGCTTCTGCCCGGAGGCGACCTTCACCCGGACTGTCTGTCGGAACGCCCCACGCCCTGCCCGAAATGTGAGCGCATCGGCCTCAAGCGTCCGGAGGAACCCATCCTGGACGCGGCCACGCTGCCAGGAGAGCTGGACGTGTTCCGGCTGGCTGCCTTCAAGACGATGCTCATCGGCACCGAGCGGTTCGTCGAGACGGTGCGACGGCTGGGCTACGAGCAGGACATCGCCTTCCGCGAACTGCCTGTGCGCTCGTAGCCAGCTGCGACTACCAGGAGCGGACCTGCTCCGCGGGCAGCTCCACCGTGAAGATGTTGCCGCCGGTGGGGCGGTTCTTCACCGTCAGCCGCGTGCCCAGCGTCTCCGCGCGCTCGATCGTCGCCTGCATCGCGTCCTCGACGATGACGCTCGCCCCGGTGTCCTGCACCCGCAGCCGCGGGCCGTAGTCACCGAACGGATCCGCCGGCTCCACGATGACCCGGAGCACGTGCGCGCGGTCCGTCAGCGCCTTCATCGCCGCGGCCGCCGTGGCCACCATGTGCTCGATGATCTGCGCGAACTGGCGCCGCGGCAGCTCCACCTTCACCGTCTCGGTCGGCAGGTGGTAGTGGATGTCCACGTTGTCCAGCCGGCCCTCGGTCAGCATCTGCGCCACCACGTCCTGCGCCAGCTCGCTCAGGTCCAGCGGCAGTGTCTCGCGCAGGTAGGCATCCAGCGAGACGACGTTGTCCAGGCTCGGCGCGGTCTGGGGCGCGACCATTTCCGTCGGAGACTCCACCGACAGGGTCTTGCGAGCGGTTGCCGTCGTTGCCGAAGTCGCCATCATCTCGCCACCTCCACCGAGTGCCGCCTCTTGGACGGCCGGGCAGGAGAAGTTCCAAACCGTATAATCCCACCTGCTAGATGCGTGCCTAGTTTTTGTCCTGAAAACTTCTTCTCGTCTCTCTGGAATTGTCGCCGTTGCCCAAGAGAAATCATGGGGTTGGCAGCCCCCACCGCTCCCGGAATTCGAGAAAAGGAAGGCATGCCTACACAGAGGGGTGGGTCAACCGTGAATCCTGGTCAGTCCTGACCCGGGTGTTTTCCGACTCTCACCAGCAGGTGGGGTTTATCGGGATTCCTGCTCGTAGGGCGTTCCGAGCGCCGCTGGAGCGCTGCTGCGCTGGCCCTGGATGGTGAGCAGCAGCAGGGTGAGCAGGTACGGCAGCGCGAGCAGGAAGCCCTGGGGGACGACCTCCAGGATCTGCGGAGCGCTGGAGGCCAGCCCGATGCGCAGGGCGTTGCCGAAGGCGAAGAAGGAGGCGGCCCCGAAGGCGCCCAGCGGCGTCCAGCGTCCGAACACCATGGCGGCCAGGGCCATGAAGCCCAGGCCCGCGGGGGTGTGCTGCTCGAAGCGGTCCAGCACCGCGGTGGAGAGCACCGCGCCGCCCAGGCCCGCCAGCAGGCCTCCTCCGAGCACCGCGCCCCAGCGCAGCGCCGGCACGCTCAGGCCCAGGGTGGCCACCGCGTGGGGCTTCTCGCCCACCGCGCGCAGCCGCAGGCCCATGGCGGTGTGGTTGAGCACCGCGTGGAAGATGAAGGGCAGCACCAGCGCCAGGTACGCCAGCCCCGGGTGGTCCGAGAGCGCGCGCAGCAGGGGCACATCGTGAATCAGGGGCAGCTTCCAGCGCGGCAGCTGCGCGATGGGCGGCGTGCCGTTGGGGCTGTAGAGCGCCTCCAGCAGGAAGGTGCCCCCGGCGAGCGCCACCAGGTTGATGGCCATGCCCGAGACGACCTGGTCCGAGCGCCAGCGGATGCTCAGGTAGCCATGGATGGAGGCCAGCGCCGCGCCCGCCACCATCCCCACCATCACCCCCAGCGGGGTGGGCATGTACAGCGCCGCCACCGCCGCGACGAAGGCGCCGGCGCGCATCTGCCCCTCCAGGCCCACGTTCACCACGCCCGCGCGCTCGGAGAGCACACCTCCCAGGGTGGCGAAGATGAGCGCGGGGGCCGCGTCCAGGGTGGAGAAGAGGAGCGCCTCGAGGATCTCAAGCACGGGGCACCTCGGCGGGGGCGGCAACGGCTCGGCGTTTGCGCAGCAGCGCCAGCCACACCAGGCGGCCCGCGACGAAGAGCAGCGCCAGGCCCTGGATGAGCTCCGGGAAGCTCTTGTGGACGCCCAGCAGCTGCATCCGCGTGCCCCCGGCGCGCAGGGCTCCGAAGAACAGCGCGGTGAGCGTCACACCCAGCGGGTTGCTGTTTCCGATGAGCGCGATGGCGATGCCGTCGAAGCCATAGGGCGCCCCCAGCACGCCGGGGTAGCGGAACTCGGTGCCCAGCACCAGCACCGCGCCGGCCATCCCCGCCAGCGCCCCGGCCATCGCCATGGCCTCGGCCGCGCGCTGCTTCACGGGGATGCCCGCCGCCCGCGCCGCGTCCGCGCCCAGGCCCGCCGCCCGGGTCTCGAAGCCGCGCCGGGTCCGGTTCAGCCACACCCAGACGAGCAGCGCCACGAGCAGCGCCACCACGAAGCCCAGGTTCAGCCGGGAGATGTCTCCCAGCAGCCGGGGCAGCCGCGCGGTGGCGTGGATCTCCGCCGTGCCGGACACCGACTGGCCCGAGCCGGCCGCCGCGCGCAGCGGGCCCACCACCAGCCAGTTGTCCACCAGGCTCACCGCCACCCAGTTGAGCATGATGGTGGAGATGACCTCATGGACGCCGCGCCACAGCTTGAGGGCCGCGGCGATGAGCGCCCAGGCCGCTCCGGCGAGGGCGGCGGCCAGCAGCGCCATGGGGATGTGCAGGGGGCCGGGGGCAGACACCTGCGCGCCCACCACCGCCGCCACCAGCGAGCCCACCACCATCTGGCCCTGCGCGCCGATGTTGAACAGGCCGGCCTTGAAGGCCACCGCCACCGACAGGCCGGTGAGGATCAGCAGGGCCGCCTTGCCCGCGGCCTCACCCAGCGGCCGGGCCAGCAGCGCGCCGTCGCCCACCTCCAGGTACCGGGGCCACTGGCCCAGGCCTCCATAGAGCATCTGGAGGTACGCCTCGCCGGCGATCTTCACGTCCCGTGTCAGCGCGATCGCGATCCAGCACACCACGAGCGCCAGCAGCACGGACAGGATCGACGGTACCGCGGCGCGCCACTTCTCACCCATGGCTCGACCCCGTTCCCAGCATTCGACCGCCGATCTCCCGCTCGTCGAACTCGGGCCGGGTGAAGGTGCCCGTCACGCGCCCCTCGAAGAGCACGTAGACGCGATCGGCCATCGTCAGCACCTCCTCCAGGTCCAGCGAGATGAGCAGCACGCCCACGCCTCGGGCCCGCTCCTCGCGCAGCCGCGAGTGCACCTGGGCCACCGCGCTGATGTCCAGCCCGCGCGTGGGCTGCACCACCACCACCAGCTTCGGCTCGCAGTCCAGCTCGCGCGCCACCACCACCTTCTGCTGGTTGCCTCCCGAGAGCGCCTGGATGGGGAGCAGCGGATCCGGCGGCCTCACGTCATACGCGCCCAGGAGCTTCCGCGTGCGCTCCCGCCGCCCCTTGAAGTCCAGCCAGGGGCCCCGCGCGAAGGGCGGCAGGCCCTGGCGGCCGAGCGCCACGTTCTCCTCCACGCTCATGCCCTTGACCACCGCGCGCCGCAGCCGGTCCTCGGGCACGTGGCTCAGGCCGCGCCGTCGCGCCTCGTCCGGGTTCAGGCCCCGCAGCGGCTTGCCGAGCAGCGTCCCGCCGCCGTCCTCCAGCGGGCGCAGGCCCGTGAGCACCTCGGCCAGCTCCCGCTGCCCGTTGCCGTCCACCCCGGCGATGCCGACGATCTCCCCGGCGTGCACGGTGAGCGACACCCCGTTCAGCGCCATGCCCCCGCCATCGGTGCGGGCCTTGAGGTTGGTGGCCTCCAGCACCACCGGGCCCGTGGGCGGCTGGTAGGGCTGGATCGCCGCGCCGGCCGGACGGGCCTCGCCCACCATGAGGTTGGCCAGCGCGTCCGCGCTCGTCTCCGCCGCCTTCACCTCGGCGACCCGTTTGCCGCGGCGCATGACGGCGATGCGCTCGGCCACGCTGAGCACCTCGCGCAGCTTGTGGCTGATGAAGACGACGGTGTGCCCCTGCTCCTTCAGCCCGCGGGCCACCCGGAACAGATCCTCGGCCTCCTGCGGGGTGAGCACGGCGGTGGGCTCGTCCAGGATGAGCACCTTGGCGCCGCGGTGCAGCGCCTTGACGATCTCCACCTTCTGCTGCGAGCCCACCGAGAGCGTGTCCACCCGGGCCCGCACATCCAGCTGGAAGCCGAAGCGCTGGCAGGTGGCCGTCACCTCGGCGTGCGCCCGCTCCACGTCCATCCGCCCCCAGCGCGTGGGCTCGCGGCCGAGCACCACGTTCTCGGTCACCGTGAGGGTGGGCACCAGCATGAAGTGCTGATGCACCATGCCGATCCCCCGGGCGATGGCGTCCCGGGGGCTCTTGAAGCGGACCGGCTTGCCGTCCAGCAGGATGTCACCCGAGTCCGGGTGATAGAGCCCGTACAGCACGTTCATCAGGCTGGACTTGCCCGCGCCGTTCTCGCCCACCAGCGCGAGCAATTCGCCCGCGTGGATGTCGAGCGACACGTCGTCCAACGCCGCGACGCCGCCGAACCGCTTGTGGATGTGGCGAAGGGAGATCAGGGCGTGGCCTGGAACGCGTTGAGCTCCTCCAGCGTCCCGGGGACCTTCAGCTCCCCGGAGATGATGCGCTGGCGCAGCGCCTCCACCTTCTGGAGGGCCTCGGCCTTGCCCGGGAAGTCCACGCGGACCTCGGCGTAGCCCACGCCGCCGTCCTTGAGGCCCAGCACCTGATCACCCGAGGAGAACTTGCCCTCGGCCAGGTCGCGGCAGGCGTTGTAGATGGCCAGGTCCACGTGCTTGAGCATGGAGGTGAGGATGATGTCCGGGCCCAGGTGCGACTGGTCCGAGTCCACGCCGATGGCGTACACCGTCTTGCCCGCCGCCTTGGCCTCCTTCACCGCCTGGATGACGCCCAGGCCGTCCGCGCCCGCCGCCTGGTAGACGACGTCCGCGCCCTTCTTGAGCAGGTCCTGCGCCACCTGCTTGCCGGCCGCCACGTTGTCGAAGCTGCCGGTGTAGACGGCCATCAGGCCCGCCGCGGCCTTCGGGTTGGTCATCTTCACGCCCGCGCGGAAGCCCGCCTCGAAGCGCTTGATGAGGGGCACCTCCATGCCGCCCACGAAGCCAATCTTGCCCGTCTTGGACGCCAGACCCGCCAGCGCGCCCACGAGGAAGCTGCCCTCATGCTCCTTGAAGGTGACGGTGCGCACGTTGGGCAGCGTGTACGGCTTGAAGTCCTTGTCCATCAGCAGGCTGTCCACCAGGAGGAACTTGGCGCTGGTGTTCTTCTGCGCCACCGCCTCCACCGCGGTCTCCAGCAGGAAGCCGTTGCCGATGGTCAGGTCCGAGCCCTGCTCCACCAGCAGCTGCAGGTTGGGCTCGTAGTCCTCCGGGGACTTGCTCTGGATCACCAGCGGCTCGATGGGCTGCGCGGTGATGGGCGGCTGGAGCGTGGCCAGATCCGCGGTGATGGCCTGCTTGATCTCGTCCGCGCTGGCCTGGACGTACTTGCCGCCGTCGTACTTCTTGCCCGCGGCGAAGATCTCCAGGCCTCGGAGCGCCGCGTCATTGAAGGAGTGGTCTCCGCGGCCACCCACGTCCACGACGAGACCTACCTTGAAGGTCTTCGGCGCCGGGGGCGGAGGCGGCTTGGCCTCGGCCTGGGCCTCTGGCGGCTTGGCCGGCGCGGCGGGAGCAGGGGGCGGTTCTTCCTTCTTGCAGGCGCCGAGCAGCGCCACAAGGGCCAGGGCAGACAGGCGGAGGGTTCGGGTCATGATCGCGTATCTAGCAGATGATGGACCCGATGGAAGGGGTAGGCTATGGGCACGATCGTGAGACCCTACGAGCTCATCAAGGCCAAGCGGGAAGGCCGGACGCTGGATCCGGACGCCATCCGCGAGTTCATCACCGCCTACACCCGCGGTGACGTCCCCGACTACCAGATGTCCGCCATGTGCATGGCCGTCTTCTTCCGCGGCCTGAGCGCCGTGGAGCTGGGCGCGTGGACGCGCGCCATGCTCGAGTCCGGCGAGGTGCTGGATCTGTCCGAGACGCCTGGCGTCAAGGTGGACAAGCACTCGACCGGCGGGGTGGGGGACAAGGTCTCCCTGAGCCTGGCGCCGCTGGCGGCCGCCTGCGGGGTGCCCGTGCCGATGATCTCCGGCCGCGGGCTGGGGCACACCGGCGGCACGCTGGACAAGCTGGAGTCCATCCCCGGCTTCCGGGTGGACCTCTCGGTGGCCGACTACCGGCGGCTCGTGCGGGACGTGGGCGCCTGCCTCATCGGGCAGACGGCGACGCTGGCCCCCGCGGACAAGAAGCTCTACGCGCTCAGGGACGTGACGGCCACCGTGGACTGCATGCCGCTCATCGCCAGCTCCATCATGAGCAAGAAGCTGGCGGAGGGCATCGACGCGCTCGTGCTGGACGTGAAGACGGGCAGCGGCGCCTTCATGAAGCGCCTGGAGGACGCGCGCGAGCTGGCTCGGACGATGATCGGCATCGGCACGCAGATGAAGCGCAAGGTGACGGCGCTCATCACCGACATGGATCAGCCGCTGGGGCGCGCGGTGGGCAACGCGCTCGAGGTCATCGAGGCCGTGGACATGCTGCGCGGCAAGGCCCCCGAGGACTACACCGAGGTGACGCTGGCGCTCACCGCGGAGATGCTCGTGCTGGGCGGCAAGGCGGCCACCGTGCAGGAGGCGCGGGCGCGATTGACGCGCTCGGTCGAGGACGGCAGCGCGCTGCGCAAGCTCCAGGAGATCGTCCAGGCGCAGGGCGGCAACCCGCGCGCCATCGAGGACTACTCCCTGCTGCCCCAGGCCCGGGCCACGGCGGACGTGCTGGCGCCGGGTGACGGTTTCGTCACGGGCATCGACACGGAGGCGGTGGGGCTGGCGGCGGTGGCGCTGGGGGCGGGCCGGCAGCGGGTGGACAGCCTCATCGATCCCGCGGTGGGCTTCACGCTGCTGCGCAAGGTGGGCGAGCCGGTGAAGGCCGGCGAGCCGGTGGTGCGCGTGCACTACAACAACGAGGGTCCGCTGAGGGACGTGAAGGAGCGGCTGCTCTCGGCCTACCGCTTCGGTCCTCAGGCGCCCGCGCCGCGCCCGCTCATCGTCGAACGCCTGGAGTAGGCCTCACGAGCACCTCGCGTGTCATGAGTCCTTGATGACGTGGGGGGTCTTGTGGGAGATCGCTCGCGCCATCCGGGAGGGGTGCCACATGACTCGCAACCTGCTGTTCCTCGCCACACTCGTCGCCGTCTTCCTGTCTCCGGTTCAAGCTCAAGCGGGTGTGTGGTTCGAGGTTCTCCACGCCCCCTGCTGGACGGGGGACGAGAACAACGTGAAGCACCCCACCGAGGGCGACCTGACGTACGGTCGCTACCGGGGCGCCGTCGACTGCTTCAACGACGACTTCAACGGCCGCGGCTCGCGCACCATCCTGTCCATCAAGGCGTTCCAGGCCTGGGAGTACGGGACGATGTTCCTGTACTACGACATCACCGGCCCCTGGAATGGCGCGAACTCCAAGACGGACGGCGCGGATGATCGCGCCAACGAGCGCGGCGGCTTCTTCGGCGGCATCACCACGACGGTGTCCCCCAAGAAGATCGGCGAGAAGATCGCCGGCCGCCAGTTCGACTGGGGCCCCATCGCCGACCTGGAGATCAAGTACGAGATGGAGCACGTCGCGAAGTTCGGCATGCTCAACTACTACGGCCTGCAGTGGGGCCTGAAGGCGCCGTTCCTGGACTTCCTGACGGTGACCACGGTGATCCGCGACGACAGCGTGTTCAAGGGCATCGACTTCCAGGTGGGCGCGGCGTGGCAGAAGTCGTTCTCCATCGCCAGCCAGGACTTCATCTTCGCCGGCTTCTTCCAGGCGGGCCTGTTCGGCGAGGGCGAGGGCGTGGGCAACTTCGAGGGCAGCAAGGGCAACCAGTTCTTCCTCTCCCAGCCGCAGCTGCTCTGGGACTTCGGCAAGCCCATCGGCTTCACGCCGGGCAAGCTGTACGCCGGCTTCGAGTACCAGCTCGCCTTCAACCGCTACCTGATCGGCGGCAAGACGGAGAACGTGCTCCAGGGCATGCTCCGCTGGAACATCTGAGCCGGTCGTAGGTCAGTCCCCGCGCGAGGTTCTCGTGCGGGGACGCAGTGAAGCAGTCGTTGACGTGCGGGGGGATGAGATGAGCGAGTCGTTCGAGGCCAGGTGCCTCCGGTGCGGTGCGCCGGATCCAGGGGACAAGCCGCGGTGCATCTGTGGCGCCAGTCTCCTGGTGGATGTGTTGTTGAAGCAGCCCATGGAGGATGAGCGCCAGCGCTTCGTGATGGCGCGCGCCCTGGCCCTGCTGGGACCGCCGGCGCCGGCGTTCTCCCAGGCGCGGGTCGCGCTGGGCATTCCCGGAGAGCGCCTGGTGCGTGGCGCCTCGCGGGTGTTCGCCGAGAAGATCGTCGCGGTGCTCTCCGAGCATGGAGCCCAGGCGGTCCTCCAGCAAGCGGAGCAGTCCGTCGTGCAGCCCGCCGCCGCGCCTCCCCGGAGCTCGGCACGCTCCGCGCTGATGGCGGTGTTCCTGCTCGTGGTCGTCGCCGGGGCGGGACACCGGCTCTGGACCTCCCAGTCCGCCGAGATCCAGAAACAGGTGGCGTTCGGGCTCGGGGCTCCCTCGCTGGCTCCCGCGGAGTCCGGCAAGCCCGCCTGGCTGACGACGCAGGAGATCTCCCAGCGAGCCTCTCCCAGCACGCTGAGCCTGCGCTGTGGAGGGCAGATGGGCTCCGGCTTCTTCGTGGAGCCGGAGCTGGCGCTCACCAATGCGCATGTGGCCTGCCCGCTGGGGAAGACCATGACCGTGGTGCTGCCCGATGGCCGCCAGCTCATTGGGGAGACCCTGGCGCGGGACGAGGAGCTGGATCTCGCGACCGTGCGGGTGGTGGGCGCCAAGGCGGTGCCGCTGAAGCTGGGGGATGTCACGCGCCTTCAGCCCGGAGATCCGCTCGTCTTCATCGGCAGCCCCAAGGGGCTGGACTTCACCGTCCACGAGGGGAAGGTGGGCTTCGTGGGGCGGCACTACCTGGGGCTCGGCTACGTGCAGTTCAACGCGTCGGTGAACCCCGGCAACAGCGGGGGACCACTCCTGGATGGGCGCGGCGAGGTGGTGGGCGTCGTCTCCCTGAAGATCGAGAACGCGGACGGCCTGGGGCTGGCGCTGCCCATTCCGTACGCCAGCAAGCTCATCCCCGTGAGTGCGTCTCCCGAGGCGACCGCTCGCTGGGAGGAGTTGCTGGCGCGTGTGGAGCGTGAAGAGGCGCGGGAGGTCGAGTCCTTCAAGGTGGAGACGTCCCGGCCGGTGCTGGCCTCGGTGAAGGAGGCCCCAAACGTCGGGCTCGTCGTACTGATCGTCGAGCGCTTCGACGCCCCTCCGTCTCGCAAGAGGCATGGTCTGGTGCTCCAGACGAAGGATGAGACGTGCGCGATGCCCGCGGACTTCGAGTTCTGGCTGCCCATCCAGGAGGCGATGGAGCGCGAGAAGGACTCGCGCCGCATGCGCTGGATCGCCTCTCGTGGAATCACCGAGGGGCTCTACGTGGGCGCTGCCCGGCTCCCCGTCGAGGACTGCTCCCTGCCGGAGGTGGGGAAGGCCTGGCTGAAAGTGGATGGGGCGGGCGACGAGGAGTTCGACCGGTATGAGCTGCCTCTGCAGGCCGTGACGACCGCTCGCGGGGTGTGGAACCGCAACAAGCGAGGCATCAAGGCGTGGGAGCAGACGCTCTGGCAGGCGAGGGTGGAGAATGATCGCTCGCGGGAGGATGCCGAGCAGTGGCGCGCCTCCTTCCGCCGGGCGCGTGAGCGGCTCTCCCGGGCCGAGGAGGCGAAGCGACGGTTGGAGGAGGACGCGGCCGCTGGCAGGTACGTGCGCCAGAAGCTCTCCGAGGCCGAGGCGGAGCTGAAGCTCGCCAACCAGCAGCTCGCGGAGCTCGAGCGCTATGCCTCCGACAAGCGGGTGCCGGAGGAGTGGCGGCAGTAGCGCGCGGAGCCCGCCGCCCGGGCGTCACCGGGCGGCCAGGGCGTCCAGCTCGGCGACCAGGGCGGGCACGTTGCCACGAGGCACCGTCCGGCAGGGCAGGAAGCCGGACGAGCGATCCGTGGCGATGACCGGGATGCCCCGAGCCACCGCTCGCGCCAGCTCGGGCGGGTGGCTCTCGCACCAGGAGGGGGCGAGCACCACGTCCACTCCGTGGAGCGTCCGCTGTACCTCCGCCGTCACCCGTCTCACCCGCGGGTGGTGGAGGTGCTTCGGGTCCGTCCCCTCGGCGGGCCGCACCCACAGGCTCCACTGGGGCCGCGCCTCGATGGCCGCCAGCGCTTCCCGCAGTCCGCCTCGCGCGAGCGCAGGGCCCGCGAGCAGCGCCACCTGGAGCGTGTGAGGCTCGAGGGAGCCCCTCGGCGGTGGCCTGGTGGTGCCGGCGTCCTCCTGGAGCGGAGGCAGCTCCCGGATCAGCTCGGGCGCGTGGCCCGCGGCCATCAGCCGCTCGCGGCAGAACTCGCCTCGCACCCAGAGCTCGTCCGCCAGCACCCGCTCCGCCTCCTGCCGCGCCACGTCCTCCGCCGAGGCGCGGTGGTTGCGCAGGAACGCCTCCTCCGGGTGCCTCGAGGCCGCCTCGTCCAGGTCCGCGTGCAGCGCTCTCAGGGTGGGCAGGTCCTCCACCAGCACGCAGCGCGCCCCCCGGCTGCGAGCCAGGGCGAACACTTCCCGCGCGCACAGCGAGGGCGCGAGCACCGTCTCCACCGAGCGAGGCAGCAGCGTCGCCACCGCCTGCGCCACCCGCCTGCGCAGCGCGAAGCGCGCCCGGAAGGTCGCCGCCGTCGAGGGCGCCGCCAGCCGCATGCCCGCCTCCACCGCCGCCCACCCTGGCAGCCCCCACACCCGGAAGCCCTCGGGCACCGGGAGCGTCCTGCGCTTCCAGGCCGTGCGCAGTCGCGCGGGGGCAGGCACTCGCAGGGGCAGGGACGGAAGCGCCCACGGTGCCACCACCTCGCCCCCGCGCTCGGACTTCAGCAAGGACGGGAGCTGGTGGAGCCACGGCGCGGGCTCTGGCGCGAGGACCAGGTTCATGACGCCGCGCTCCCAGGCTGGGGGACCTCCACCCGCGCGTGGCACGCCGCCTCGCCGCACGTCAGGCACGTGCGCTTGCGCGACTCGGGGTTCAGCATCCGCCGGCGGTTCTCTCCGATCGTCCGCTCCTCCAGCACCGCGCCCGTGCCCACCTCCTCCACCCGCCGGACGATGCGGTTGGTGCGCACCGGGCCCTCGGCCGTCTCCACCACGGCGTCATCCTCGGACCACAGCCGTGCGCGCGTCCGCGGAGCCGCCTCCCCGTGGAGGGTGAGCCGCAGCTTGCCGCCCTGCACGCGGGCCCCCAGCCGCACCGGCCCCTCCCTCGGCGCCACCACCAGATCCACGTAGGGCCAGGCCACCGTCGCGTCCATGCCCCACAGCGCCCCTTCCAGCGCAGGCACCGCCTCCAGCGTGTGTCCGTGGCGCTCCAGGATGTGCCAGCCCTGGCGCGCCGCCAGCTCGAAGAGCGCATTGGCCACCAGGCAGATGCCTCCACCGACGGAGGGAGTCAGGCACCCGCCGCGCAGCGACAGGCCATACCGGTAGCCGGCCTGCTCCGTCAGCCGCCCCAGCGTGCGCCAGAAGGAGAGCGGCCGATCCGGCGCCAGCAGCAGCCCATCGAAGGCCGGCGCGGCCAGGCGGACGTTGTGCTGCTTGCCTGCCTCCAGCAGCGGATCCGCCTCCGGATCCGTGCGCGCCATATCCACGGTGTGCGAGGCCAGCAGCACGCTCATGCCCCTGGCCGGCGCCAGCAGGGGACGGGGCCAGCGCTCGGGGGTGGCGGCCCACCGCACCAGCCGGTTCGCCTGCAGCGCCAGCTGCTTGCTCCGCCGCCACAGCAGCGCGGCCGCGGAGAGATCCACCAGGCGAGGAGCCACTGTTCGCGAGGACATGTCCGTCTCCGGTGCAAGGCCACGGCCAGCCAGCGGAGCAAAGCCCGAAAGGGCAGGGAGACGTAAGGCCTTCACTGCCACACATGCAGCCCGGTGGTCCCAAGGGTATTTGTTCAGAAGCGAGCTTGGGTGAAATAGTCTGGCTTCAATTATTCAATCAGGGCGGTATAGCACCGGTGTTGGAGTCAACGGACGAAGCACTCGCGGAGAGGGCCTCCGCGGCGGAGCGAGGCCTCGCGGTCCAACGCGTGCTGATCGTCGCGGCCGGGTGGATCACCTACCCCCTGCTGGATCACACCGGGACGACTCCCTGGCTGGCATACCTGCTGCTGAGCCTCGCCACGCTCTACTCCCTCGGCGTCTTCCTGCTGAAGCCCTACCGCCGGGACACGGTGCGGCCCTCGTCCCTGGTGACGTCGATCAGTGACGTGCTCATCACGCTCTTGTGGCTGTACGCCACCGGCGGCGTGCTCTCCCCCTATGTCATCACCCTGCCGCTGGGGGTGATCACCGTCGGCATCCGCTTCACGGCGCGGGACACCGCCATCGCCACCGCGGTGGTCGCGAGCGGCTACCTCGTGCTGGTGTTCCTGATGGGGCAGCTCGTGGAGCACCTGGCCCTGGTGCTGATCCGCCTGAGCTACATCCTGGTGGCTGGCATCCTGGGGCAGCTCGTGGCCCGGCTGGTGCTCGAGCAGCTCGTGGCCCGGGTCGAGCTCCAGAAGCGGCTGCGGATGGAGGAGCGCCTGTCGAGCAGCGAGGCGGCGCTCGCCGAGGCCCAGGCCATCGCCCACACGGGGAGCTGGAACTGGGAGTTCGCCACGGACCAGCACACCTGGTCCGCCGAGCTCTATCGCATCCTGGGCCGAGCCCCCGGCGAGCCGGTCCGGCACGACTCCTTCGTCCAGAGCATCCATGCCGAGGAGCAGGCCTCGCTCCAGCTCGCGCTGGCGCAGGCCCGCGCGGACCGGCGGCCCTTCCATGGCGAGTACCGCCTGGTGCGGCCGTCGGGCGGGGTGCGCTGGGGCCACCTCAAGGGGCAGGTGGTGACGGACGCGCGGGGCGAGCCGGTGCGCATGAGCGGCACCCTGCAGGACATCACCGAGCGCAAGACGATGGAGAAGCGCCTCATGGTGGCCGATCGCATGGCCGCCCTGGGCACGCTGGCGGGGGGCATCGCCCACGAGATCAACAACCCGCTCACCTTCATCACCAGCAACCTGGTCTACCTGGAGGAGAGCCTGGACTCCCAAGCCGCCAAGCAGCTGCCCATCCAAGAAGAGCTCCGAGGCGCCGTCTCCGATGCGCGCGAGGGCGCCGAGCGCGTGCGCAACATCGTGCGCGATCTCAAGACGTTCTCCCGCGTCGACGAGGCCCGGCTCCAGCCGATCGACGTCCACAAGGGCCTGGAGTTCTCCATCAACGTCGCCGCCCAGGAGTTGCGCGCGCGCGCCCAGCTGGTGAAGGACTTCCAGCCCGTCCCGTTCGTGCTCGGAGACGAGACGCGGCTGGGGCAGGTCTTCCTCAACCTCCTGGTGAACGCCGCGCAGGCCATTCCCGACGGCCGCCCCGAGGCGCACACCATCACGGTCCGCACCCGGCTGGAGGAGTCGGGGCACGTCCTGGTGGAGATCTCCGACACGGGGATGGGCATCCCGCCGGAGATCCTCGAGCACATCTTCGAGCCGTTCTTCACCACCAAGCCCGCCGGGGTGGGCACGGGGCTGGGCCTGTCCATCTGCCACGGCATCGTGACGTCGCTCGGGGGGAAGATCACCGTCCGGAGCGAGGTCGGCCGGGGCACCACCTTCACCGTGACGCTGCCCGCCACCGAGACGTCCCCGGCCACCACCGCCGAGAGGCCCCCCGCCGCCATGAGCCCCCAACGCGCACGCCTCCTGATCGTGGATGACGAGCCCATGGTCGCCGCCTCCCTCAGCCGACCGCTCCGCACGGAGTACGACGTGACGACCAGCTCGGGGCCCGAGGCGCTCCAGCGGCTGCTGGCCGGCGAGGACTTCGACGTCATCGTCTGCGACCTGGCCATGCCGGACATCAGCGGCATGGAGCTGCACGCGCGGCTGAAGGAGCAGCGTCCCGCCCTGGCTGACCGGATGATCTTCCTGACGGGGGGCGCGTTCACGGCCCGGGCCCAGGAGTTTCTCGACCAGGCGCGTTATTGGCTCGAGAAGCCGGTGGAGCTGGCCACGCTCCGCAACCTCCTCCAGGAGGTGATGAAGGCGCCCCCCCGGGGGGGCCCGGACGACAGCTCGGTGGCCTGAACCTCGTCCATTTCGCGGCGGCGTATATGATGCCGGGAAAATGGGGCTTTACGAACAGGTCCAGGAGACGGTGCAGGCCATCCGCCAGCGAGCGGGGGGACTGACGCCACGCGTCGGCATCATCCTCGGAAGCGGGCTGGGCGCCTTCGCGGACGGCTTCGGGCGCAAGGTGGTCATCCCCTACCAGGAGCTGCCGCACTTCCCCCACTCCTCGGTGCCCGGGCATGCGGGCCGGATGGTGGTGGGCGAGGTGGGCGGTGAAGTCGTCGTGGCGATGCAGGGCCGCGTCCACTCCTACGAGGGCTACACCTCCACGCAGGTGGCCTTCCCGGCCCGGGTGCTGTGCGCGCTCGGCATCCGGGGGCTGGTGGTGACCAACGCCGCGGGCGGCATCAACACCCAGTTCGCCCCCGGCGACTTGATGGCCATCACGGACCACATCAACCTGTCCGGGTGGAACGCGCTGACCGGACCGAATGACGAGCGGCTGGGGCCTCGCTTCCCGGACATGAGCCGGGCTTATGCGCCCTTGCTCCGGGGGCTTCTGCTGGAGGCGGCCCAGCGCACCCAGGTTCCCCTGCGCCAGGGGGTGTATGCCATGGTTGCGGGCCCCTCCTATGAGACGCCCGCGGAGATTCGCATGCTGCGGACGCTCGGGGCGGATGCGGTGGGCATGAGCACGGTGCCGGAGGCGGTGGCCGCGGGCCACATGGGCGTACCCGTGGTGGGGATCAGCTGCATCACCAACCTGGCGGCAGGGGTGGGAGACAAGCCCCTGACGCATGAAGAAGTGGCAGAGACGGCAAACCGGGTGGCGGGTATCTTCTCGCGGCTGCTGACGGACTTTCTTCCTGTGGTGGCACGCGCGTGAGCAAGGATTCGACAGCGATGGCGGAGAGGACTGATTCCACGGGGCCCAAGAACGAGGAGCGGCGCGAGTCGCCTCGGGTGCCCATGAGCTTCCAGGTGCGGCGCGCCGGCAGCGAGGCGACGTTCGAGTCGCACCCGGGCGATTTGTCGCTCGGGGGGTGTGCGTTCAAGGGGGCGGGGCTGGAGCCGGGCACGCAGCTGGAGCTGCGCTTCCGCCTGCCCGCCGCCTCGGACGAGCTGCAGGTGCGCGGCGAGGTGCTGGCCGGCTCGGACGGGAGCGCCACGCGGGTGCGTTTCCTGGACATGGCCGTCGAGGCGGAGCTGGCCATCGCCAGGCACCTGGACGACATGGAGCTGGCCGCACCGAAGAGCTGAGCCACTGAGCCCTGGAGGCAGCATGGCCGAGGAGATTCCCTGGGAGGCGCTGTTCCAGCAGGCGACGAAGGTGCGCGAGCGCGCCCACGTGCCCTATTCGCGCTTCCCGGTGGGCGCCGCGGTGCTCTTCTCGGACGGGGCGGTGGTGGCGGGCTGTAACGTGGAGAACGCCACCTATGGACTGACGGTGTGTGCCGAGCGCAACGCCTTCGCCGCGGCGGTGGCCCAGGGGCACAGCCGGCCGGTGGCGGTGGCCATCGTGGTGGACACCCCGGCGCCCTGTCCCCCCTGTGGCATGTGCCGGCAGGTGATGGCCGAGTTCGGCGGGCCGGACCTGCCCGTGCGCAGCCGCAACCTCAAGGGGGAGGAGGCCCAGTACACGCTCCGGGACCTGCTCCCCCACGCCTTTACGCGCGACTTCCTCTGACACCGGGCTGCTCTGTGTTAAGAGCAGCCCCGCGCGTGGATATCCTCCTTACCCATGGCACCGTCGTCACGATGAACCGCGAGCGCGAGGTGCTCGCGGACGCGGACGTGCTCATCCAGGATGGGCGCATCGCTCGGATTGGCCGTGGGCTGAAGGCTCGCGGCGCCGCGCGGCGGGTGATCGATGTCCGGGGCCAGGTGGTGCTGCCCGGCCTCATCCATGGCCACCTGCACGCCTGCCAGACGCTGTTCCGCAACCACGCGGACGGGCTGGAGCTGCTGGACTGGCTCCGCGAGCGCATCTGGCCCTACGAGGCGGCGCATGACGCGGACTCCCTGCGGGCCTCGGCGGACCTGACGTTCGCCGAGCTCATCCAGTCCGGCGCCACGGCGGCGCTCGACATGGGGACGGTGCGTCACTACGACTCCGTCTTCGAGTCCGCCCGGGACTGCGGCTTCCGGCTCACCGGCGGCAAGGCGATGATGGACACGGGCCACGGGCTGCCCGCGGGCCTGCGGGAGACGACGGAGGCCTCGCTCGCCGAGAGCCTGGCGCTGCTGGAGCGCTGGCATGGCAAGCACGAGGACCGGCTGCGCTACGCCTTCGCGCCGCGCTTCGTCCTGTCCTGCACCGAGCCGCTGCTCAAGGCGGTGTCCCGGCTGGCCAGGGAGAAGGGCGTGCGCATCCACACGCACGCCAGCGAGAACGCCACCGAGTGCGATCTGGTGCGCCAGCGCATCGGCCAGGACAACATCGCCTACTTCCACTCGCTGGGCATCAGCGGCCCCCACGTGACGCTGGCCCACTGCGTGTGGCCCACGGCCGAGGAGCAGCGCCTGCTGCGTGAGACGGGGACGGTGGTGTGCCACTGCCCCAGCTCCAACCTGAAGCTGGCCTCCGGCATCGCCAAGGTGCCCGAGCTGATGGACGCGGGCGTGCGCGTGTGCCTGGGCGCGGATGGCGCGCCCTGCAACAACAACCTGGACATCTTCGTGGAGATGCGGCTGGCGGCCCTGCTGCACAAGCCGCGCGTGGGCCCGCTGGGCATGCCGCCGCTGCGCGTGCTGGAGATGGCCACCCTGGAGGGGGCGCGGGCGCTGGGGCTGGAGCAGGAGATCGGCTCGCTGGAGGAGGGCAAGCGCGCGGACGTCACCGTGGTGGACGTGCGCGGCCTGCACACCCTGCCCACGCCGGAGAGCGTCCTCGGGGTGCTCGTCCACTCGGCCCGCTCCACGGACGTGTCCCACGTCATCATCGACGGCCAGCCGGTGCTCAAGGAGCGGCAGCTGCTCACGATGGATGCGCGGGAGGTGGCCGACAAGGCGCGTCTGCACGCCGCCCGCCTCGTGGAGCGCGCCAGCGTCTGAGCCGGGGCGGGCCCCGTCAAGCCACGCGGGTGGACTCGCCCGGAGTCGTGGGCAGCCGCGCGACGAACGAGGTGCCCCAGCCCGGCGCGTCCTCCACCGCGATGCGGCCACCGTGGGCCTCCACCGCGAGCCGGGAGAAGTAGAGCCCCAGGCCGTAGCCCTTCCGGGTGGCGCGCTCCTGCTCTCCCTGCACGTGCTTGTCGAAGATGCGGCCTCGCAGCTCCTCGGAGATGGAGGGGCCGTCGTTGCGCACGGCGAGGTAGGGAGCGCCTGCCTCCAGCCCCGTCTCCAGCCGCACGCGCCCGCCAGGAGGCGTGTAGCGCAGGGCGTTGGCGACCAGGTTCTCGACCACCCGCGTGAGCAGCGCCCGGTCCCCGTGGAGCACCAGGCCCTGGGTGGCCTCGACCTCCAGGGTGAGCCGGCGGAACTGCGCCGCCCCGACGAAGGCCTGGCGCACCTCCTCGAACAGGGAGGAGGTGTCGATGCGCTGGGGGCGCAGCTCCAGCTTGCCCTCCTCCAGCCGGGGCAGGTCGAGCAGCTCGGAGATCATCCGCTCCATGCGGCCGGTGACGGCCAGCCCCGTGCGCACCCCCTGCATGAGCGCCAGGTCGGCCTCGGCCAGCTCGGTCTCCAGCCAGGAGAACGTCATGCTCAGGGCCGACAGCGGCGAGCGCAAGTCATGCACGAGGAACTGGATGAGCTGGTCCTTGTCCCGCTGGAGCGTCAGCAGCTGCTCGTTCTGGGCGCGCACCTCGCCCAGCATGCGCTCGATGGTGCCGCGGGCCTGCTCGACTTCCTGGAAGCGCCGGGCCTCCACCTGGCGCTCCACCTCCGTGCGGGTGAAGGCCACCGCGAGCTGGCGCATGCGCTGGCCGCCGTACTGGCTCAGGAAGGCCACCAGCAGCAGCACCACGCTGGCGATGGTGACCGAGCCGTAGCTGACGTCCGCCTCGCGCATGAGGACGGCCTCGGCCACGGCGGCCAGCAGCGCCGTCGCGTAGACGACGCCCGGCATGAGGGTGAGGCTGCTGAGCACCACCACGAGGGCGAAGAGCCCGAGGCTGAAGCCGGCGATGCCCGGCGGGAAGCGGGACAGCGGCAGGGCGGTGTGCTGGACCCAGAAGATGAGCCCCACGTCCACCAGGGACTGGGCCACGTCCAGCCAGTGCACGTACGGCTTGTCGTGCAGGGCGAGCAGGCCCGCGGCTACCAGCAGGTACACCGTGAGGGGCAGCGGGTAGTGCGCCCAGTCATGGCGCCCGCTCAGCCACATCGCCAGGATGATGAGGAGGAAGAGGAAGGTGCCGGCGACCCGGACCGCCGCACCTACCCTCAGGATGCGGCGGCGCTGCTGATCGACTGCCTCGGCGAGCTGCGCATCGAAGGCTGTGGTGTCCGGCTGGGCCATGTGAGAGGGAACCAGACACTATCACCCCGGGAGGTCCGGAGTGGACTGCCCTCCGGCTGGAAGGGGAGGGGCCGGCCACGGTCCGATGGAACCGTTCGGGGGAAGGCAATGTCCCACCCGAGATATCCGTAGGGGAGGGAGAAGGGTAGGCTGGCGCCCCACGGGATCGTGTAAGGTCCAGTCGTCCGAGGTTTCTGGAGGAGGTAGCAGCCAACATGTGGCAACGGTTCAAGAGAGCAATGCGTAGCTTCGCGGGCTTCTTCGTCTCCTCCATCGAGGACCCGGAGCTCATTCTCGAGCAGAACGTTCGGGACCTGAACGACCAGGTGCCGAAGATGAACGAGTCCATCGCCATGGTGCGGGCGAACGTGACGCTGCTGGAGAAGGAGAACCAGAAGTACCAGCAGGACGTGCGTGAGCTCACCGCCAAGGTGAAGGCCGCCATCCAGGCGGGCCGTGACGATCTGGCCGCCCAGTACGCCTCCAAGCTCCAGATGGAGAAGCAGGCGCTCGAGCGCAACGAGCAGCAGCTGCAGACGGCTCGTGCGGCGTACGAGAAGGCGATGAACGTCAAGAAGCTCTTCATGCGCGAGAAGGAGCGCAAGACGCAGGAGGCGATGAACGCCATCCGCGACGCCCGCCGCGCGAAGTGGCAGTCGAAGGTCGCCGACGCGATGGAGAGCTTCCAGGTCGCCGGCATCGACGCCACCCACGACGAGATGCTCCGCAAGGTGCAGGAGAACGCCGCCGTCAACGAGGCGCGCATGCAGATGGCGCTCGAGTCGGTGGATCACCAGTCGCTGGCCATCGAGGAAGAGGCCGAGAAGATGCAGGCCAACGAGCTGGTCAAGCAGTTCAAGATGGAGATGGGCCTGGACAGCCCTGCGCCGGTGAGCGACGTGGGCGCGCCGGCGGAGAAGACCATCGGCAAGAAGGTGGAGGTGAAGTAGCCCTCCCTTCGGGAAGGGGCCGCACCCATGAAGCTGCATCGCGGGCCAGGCCTCTTCCTGTTCCTCACCCTGTGCCTGTTCGGCGCGGGCTACACGCTCGCGTCGCGGCTGGGGTACCTGGATCGGCTCCAGGCGCGCCTGTTCCCGCCCGCCAAGGAGGCGATTCGCCTGTCCCCCGGTGACTTCCCCGCCGGGGTGGCGGCTCCGGTGGCGGATGTGGCCTCGGTGCCCTTGAGGCCCGTGCTCATCGGCTTCACCCCGCGAGGCTCGGCGTCGGCGCTGCTGCTGGCCACGGGCGGCTCCATGACGCTGGATGCGCCCGCGGCTCCGCCCGGCGCGGCCCAGGGGCTGCTCAAGACGGCCTACGCGCTGGATGCCCGCGCGGTGCTGTTTGCCCGTGAGGAGGAGCTGCGGCAGGCGCTGGCCATCGGCGCGGAGAACGGCGGGGTGGACATGGCCGCGCTGTCGGTGGACCGGCTGGCGGCGTGGGCTCCCTCGCTGCGGGACGCGGCGCCGCGCACGGTGATGCTGCTGGGGCGCAGCCGGGGGCAGGAGGCGCTGGCGGCGGTGGGCGTGCCGGACCTGGCCTCGCTGCGGGGCAAGCGCATGGGTGTGTATCCGATGAGCTCCGCGCACTACTTCGCGCTGTGGGTGCTGTCGCGGACGGGGCTGCGGACGACGGATGTGACGTGGGTGGAGCTGCCCTCCACGCTGGATGCGGGCCGCGCGCTGCGCGAGGGCCGGGCGGACGCGGTGGTGGGGCTGTGGGGAGACGTGGAGCTGGCCGCGAGGGACAGGGGCGGGGCGGTGCTGGCGACGACGGCGGATGCGCCGCACCTCATCGCCACGGTGCTGGTGGCCCGCGGGGACTTCGCCGCGCGCTATCCGGACGCGGTGCGCAGGGTGCTTCGTGGCCTGCTGGATGCCGGGCAGAGTGTCCAGAAGGAGCCGGCCCCGGCTGCTCGGATGCTGGGAGACGTGGCGCCGTATCTGGGAGACCCCATCGAGGCCATCCGGTCGGCGCCTCCGGCGACGCTGGCGGACAATCGCTCCTTCTTCGGGCTTTCCGGCGAGGCGCCTGTCACCTATGACGAGCTCTTCCAGAGCGCCTCGGCGCTCTTCCAGAAGCTCAAGCGGGGGGCGTCGGCGCCTCCCGCGGAGGACACGCGGGACCTGGGGGCGTTGAAGTACGTGTCGGAGGCTCGCGGACCCTGACGCCCCCTGGTGGGGCAGGAGAGATGCGTCGTGGCGGATTCGCCCAGCTTCATCAAGGCGGCCTTCCTGTTGCCCGCCAACCTGGTGGGCCTGCTCACGGCCGGCGCCTCGTCGCTGATGACGGGCGAGCCGCTGCCGGCGCTGGTGGCGTTGGGGGTGGAGGGGCTGTACCTGGGCATCGTCCCCTCGATGAAGCGCTTCCAGCGGGCGGTGCGCGCCAAGGGTGGGGACGAGGCGCCGGATGCGGAGCGCAAGCAGGTGGACGCGCTGCTGGCGGAGCTGGCGCCGTCGCAGCGGGAGCACTACCAGGCGCTGGTGGGGCTCAAGGAGAAGATCCTGGAGAACTACCGCCGGCTGCCCGCGGGCAAGGTGCTCGCCAGCGACAGCGAGCCGCGGCTGGACGCGCTGCTCACCTCGTTCCTGCGGTTGGTGTCGGCGCTCAACCACCACCGCACGTACCTGAACAGCACGGACCGGGCCCAGCTCGAGAAGGAGCTGCGCGAGCTGGAGGCCGAGGTGGCGCAGGAGCCCAATCCGCGGCTCAAGGACGTGAAGGAGAAGCGGCTCGAAATCCTCCGCAAGCGGGTGGCGCGCTTCCAGCAGGCGGGCGAGAGCCGCGAGGTGGTGAGCCATCAGCTCGCGGGCATCGAGGACCTGATGCGGCTGACCCACGAGCAGTCCATCACCATCCGCGATCCGGAGACGGTGAACCGCCAGCTGGACGTGGTGAGCGCCGAGGTGGAGGCCACGGACGAGACGGTGCGCGAGATGGAGCGCTTCATGGACTTCCAGGAAGAGGTCGGCAAGCCGCTGCCGCACGGTACACGGGTGCGGTGAGACGGGGACACAGTCGGGGGACGCAGGTCGCGGGTCCCTCGTCTCGGCGCGGGTCCCCCCATCAGCGGATGGGTCCTCCCGCGCCGGCCGTCCCGCTCTCCCAAGGCTCACAGTCCGGCTCCACGGACTCGATTTCGGCTCTCCTCTGGCGCGCTCGTGCAAGGGCCGGTACGTCTCCGAGGTGCTGGAACTGGAGTTCGAGGTCCTTGGCGAGAGGTTGCAGGTCTGGGCAGGCAACGCGCTGCTGCTGGAAACCAAGGAACTGCTCGACTGTGCGCAGGCAATGCTGGACCAGGTGCTCCGACGAGCGGATGAACCAGAAGAGGCCCGCCTTCTCCAGGAAGTGATTCGACGGCGCGAGGCCGCGGAGCAACGCGTCGCGGAGCTCCAGGCTCAACTGGAGCGCCTTCAGAACCCCAGGTAACCGGGGCCGTGTCGCTCAGTACACCGTGCTCTGCCACGGGAAGAGGTACGTGAGCGGCAGGTTCAGCCTCGCCGCCCATGACGCCTCGTTGTGACCCGCTCCCTGGGCCACGTGGTAGTACAGGTCCTTGCCCTGCACGTAGCCGTCCGCCACGAGCGCATCCTTCATCCGCGTGGTCTCCGGCTGCCCGTCGCCGTTCGTCCCCGCGTCCAGGTAGATGCTCACCGCTACCTTCGTCGTCGACGCCTCCACCTGCTGCGTCAGCGCCTGGTTGTTCCACCAGAACGAACTCGAGAGCGCCGCCAGCTTCGAGAACACCTCCGGGTGTCTCCTCCCCGTGTAGAACGAGTCCAGCCCGCCCAGCGACGAGCCCATGATCGCCGTGTTCTTGTTGCCCGGCAGCGTCCGGTAGTTCTGGTCGATGTACGGCTTCACCGTCTCCAGCAGGAACCGCTCGTAGGTGTCCGCGCCTCCACCGCCGTACTGCGGATCGCAGCACGGCGTCAGCTCGTAGATGCGGTTGGCCCCGCCGTTGTCCACGCCCACCACGATCACCTCGTCCATCTGCCCGTTGTTGATCAGGCTGGTGGCCGTCTCGTCCACCCTCCACTCCACGCCGCCGAACGCCGTCGACGCCTCGAACAGGTTCTGCCCGTCATGCATGTAGAGCACCGGGTAGCGCTTGAGCGGGTTCTGCCCGTAGCTCGGCGGCAGGTAGATCCTCAGGCTCCGCGTGTTACCCAGCTGCGGCGAGCTGAAGTTGCTCACCTTCACCAGGCTCCCAGCCCGCGCCTGGAAGAACGGGTAGATGTCCACCGTGGTGCCCGCCTTCACCTTGTAGTTCGCGCCCACCGACCAGGTCGCATCGTTGATCAGCGGCTTGACCTCCACGTCCCCCACCGAGTCCGCCCACGTGTACGTCCACTTGTTCCCAGACGTCCATGTGGTGTTGATGCCCGCGCTCCACGAGAACGGCGCCTTGCTGCCTCGCAGCGTGATGCGATTGCCGTAGCCCACGTCGTAGTGCACCCGGAGCGTCGTGGCCTCGGCCACCGCCGCGACCCAGAGAGCCCACAGGCACACCAGGACCCGGGCCTGGCTCGAGACGAACCTTCGCATGGCGAGACTCCTCCTCAAGGGATGGTGCCGCCCGGCCGGCATACAGGGGGCCCGGCGCAGGCATGCCGGCCCTGTTAACAGCGTGTCCTGCCGTGAACAAGGCGGGTCCTACGCTTATCCAGCGGTTGTGACAGGAAGAAATTGACTCTGGACCCAGGTCCGTCTGCACTCACCTCCATGCTCCGCCGTGCCTCGTCCTGGTCCCTGCTCCTGCTCGTCTTGCTCGCCGGCTGCTCCCGCTGTGGGAAGGACAGCGGCCCGACCGGCCCCGCCGGCAAGCCCGCCTCCGTCGAGCGCTTCCTGCCTCGCGACGCCCAGGCCGCCATCGTCGTCCAGGATCTCGGCGCGCTCGGCGAGAAGCTCGCGCGCTTCCAGAACCTGAAGATCGCCTCCTTCCTCGCCCAGCTGCAGAACTTCCAGACCGCGGAGGCCTATGTCTCCGCCGTCATGCGCCAGGTGGGCGTGGATCTGCGCAGCCGCCAGGCCATGGAGAAGGCCGGCATCGACCCGGGCAAGGGCGCCGGCGCCGCGTTCCTCTCCCAGACCCAGGCCTTCTCCGTGCTCGGTGTGAAGGACGCGAAGACGCTGGAGGAGACCTTCTCCAACCTCGCCCGCAACCGCCTCGGTGCTCCCGAGCGCGCGGAGCAGAAGGCCGGCGGCGGCACCCTCATCACCTTCAGCCGGAAGGGCGCCACCACGCCCCAGCTGGGCCTGCTCTTCATCGGCGACTTCGTCCTCGTCGCCCCGGGCTCCACCGTGGAGCGGCTGGCGACGTTCGCCTCGCAGCCCTCCGAGAAGTCCCTCGCCGAGGAGCCCGTGCTGGCCGCCTCCCTCGGGCGGCTCCCGAAGGAGCGGGACTTCCACATCTATCTCCCCGGCGGCACCGACCTGGTTCGCCCCGGCACCGTGCAGGGGCTCACCCTCACCGGCGTCATCGAGGAGCGCGCCGTCACCCTGCGCGCGGATGCCCCGTGGCCCGACACCCAGCAGGCGCTCGCGCCGCTCGTTCCCAAGGAGGGGCCGGACCTGCTCGGCTACCTGCCCGCGGACAGCTTCCTCGTCGCCCGCTACCGGGGAGACCCGGCCACCCTCGGCGGCGTGTGGCCGTACATCGTCGGCCCCTACGTCACCCGCGCCGTGCAGCAGAGCAACTTCGACATCAAGGGCGAGGTGCTCGACAACCTCCAGAGCGGCATCGCGATGGGCGTGGCCCTGGCCCCCACCGCCCAGTTCGGCAGCGGCATCCCCGAGCTCGACATCCGCCGCACCAGCCCCTTCCGCTACGTGCAGCTCATGGTCGTCGCCGAGCCCAAGGACGTGGCGAAGGCGGACGCCACCCTGGCTCGCGTGCCCGACATCGCCGGCAACTTCGGCGCGCAGGTGAAGCCCGAGGACGTGGGCGGCAAGCGCGTGTACCTCACCTCGTACCGGGCAGGGGAGGGCGCCCACTTCGCCCAGGCTGGGGGAAAGCTGGTGCTCGCCGCGCCTCGCTCCCGCCTGGAGGCGGCGCTCACGGGCCTCGCCGGCAAGCCGGGCGAGTTCCCCCTCGCGCAGGACCTTCAGGGCGCCATGAAGGATCAGGTCCTCTCCGTGGTGATGGACCTGCGCAAGCTGTCGGACGCCGTGCGCAACCTGCCCTCCGAGGCCTGGGGCATTGGCGGCTTCGCCATCAAGGCCACCGCCCTCCGGTGGCTCGAGGCCACCGATGACCTGCGCGCGGTGACCCTCAACCTCTCCCAGAAGGAGAAGGCCCTGCAGGCCGAGGTGTCGCTGAAGCTGACGCTCCCTCCGGCCCCGCAGCAGCCTTCGTCCCAGCCCGCTCCCCAGCCCACCGAGGCCAAGTGATTCGAGCGCGAGACATCGTGAAGGAGTACCACGACGGTGACGGCACGCTGGTGCGCGTGCTGGATGGTCTGTCCCTGGAAGTCGACCAGGGTGACTTCGTCGCCGTGGTTGGCCCCTCCGGCAGCGGCAAGTCCACGCTGCTCCACCTGCTGGGCGGGCTCGACGTGCACTACTCCGGTGAGGTGGAGGTGGGTGGCGTCAAGCTGCGCGGCCTGAACGATCGCGCGCTGGCCCGCTTCCGCAACTCGCACGTCGGCTTCGTCTTTCAGTCCTTCCACCTCATCCCCAACCTCTCGGCCGTGGAGAACGTGCTGCTGCCCTCGCACTTCGGCGCCGCCTCCCTCGAGGCTCGCAAGCGGGCCGAGGCCATGCTCGACCGCGTGGGCCTGCTCTCCAAGAAGGACCGTGCCCCGGTGCGGCTGTCCGGCGGCGAGCGCCAGCGCGTGGCCATCGCCCGCGCCCTCTTCACCGGCCCCAAGCTGCTGCTGTGCGACGAGCCCACCGGCAACCTCGACGCCGCCACCGGCGCTGGCGTCATCCAGCTCTTCCACGAGCTGCACCGCGAGGGGCTCACCATCCTCGCCGTCACCCACGAGGAGCGCATGAGCTCCGCCGCCCGCCGCGTGCTGCGACTCAAGGAGTGTCGGCTCGTCGAGGAGCCTGTCGCCCGCACCGCTCCCGGAGGTGCGTCATGAGGCTCGCCGCTCTGTCCCGCCTGGTGCGCCTGAGCATCGCCCGCGAGCGCCGGGGCGCCTTCTTCTCCGCCTTCGGCGTGGCCGTCGGTGTCGGGGCGCTCGTCTTCTTCGTCGGCCTGGGCCTGGGCGTCGGCCGAGTCATCCGCGAGCGCATCTTCCCCACCGACGCGCGGCTGGTGGATGTGGTGCCCCCGGCGGTGTCGCTCGGCTCGCTGCTCGGCGGCGGCAAGCTGGATGCCGAGACCGTGGAGCGTCTGTCCGCCCTGCCCGGCGTGGAGAAGGTGTACCGGAAGATGAACGTCCGCGTGCCCGCCGTCAGCCGCTACGAGGGCGCCTTCTTCGGCGCACGGCTGCGCATGGGCATGGAGGTGCTCGCCGTCGGCGTGGACCCGGGCCTCGTGTCCGCCGACGTGCAGCTCGGCGAGTTCAAGGACCCCGGGCCCGACAAGCCCATCCCCGCCGTCATCTCCACCCGGCTGCTGGAGATCTACAACAAGACCTTCGCTCCGGCGCGCAAGCTCCCGCAGATCTCCCCGCAGATGATCGTCGGCTTCGGCTTCCCCGTGGAGTTCAACCGCTCCTATGTGGCGCAGACCACCGGCGGCCCGACCACTCCCACGCAGGCCCAGGTGGTGGGCGCCTCCGACCGGGGCCTGCTCGCAGGCATCACCATCCCGCTCGAGACGGCCATCCGCCTCAACCGCGCCTCCGGCGTGGATGCCGAGACGTTCACCGGCGTGACGCTCGTGGCCCAGGACCCCTCGCAGGTGTCGGCCCTCGTCTCCGCCGTGAAGGAGATGGGTCTGGAGATCGATGATCAGGAGCGCAGGCTGGCCGAGAACGCGGGCGCCGCCGTCACGCTCACCACCTCCGCGCTCGCCCTGCTGTCCATCCTCATCTGCGTGCTGGCCGCCGTGAACATCGCCCACGCCCTCTCCGCCTCCGTGCGCGCTCGCGCCAAGGAGATCGGCGTCATGCAGGCTGTCGGCGCCTCGCGCGGAGACGTCCGCAACATCGTCCTCGCCGAGGCCGGCGTGGTGGGCCTTGCCGGCGGTGCCATCGGGACAGGGGCCGCGCTGCTGCTCGCCCTCGTCATCAACCGGCTCGCCGCCCGCTACCTGCCGGACTTCCCCTTCAAGCCCGACAGCTTCTTCTCCTTCCCCTGGCCCGTGGTGCTCGGAGGCGTGGCGCTTGGGCTGTTCGCCGCGCTCGCCGGCGCCTACTTCCCCAGCCGCCGCGCCGCCGCCATGGATCCCGCCCGGACGCTCGCCGGATGACGCTGCCTTCCCGAAAGGTCCTCCTCGCCAACGGCGTCTGTCTGGTCCTCCTGGCCTGGCTCTATGGCGGCGACGTCTTCGACGCCGTCCAGGCCCGCTCCGCCGAGGTCTCCGCCTTCCTCGAGCCTCCGCCCCTCGTCCGCCCCATCATCGTCCTCGTCATCGGCACCCTCGCCCTGGGTGTGGTGGTGTGGGGACTGCTGCGCCGCCAGGACGATGACTTCAAGGGCTACAGGCTGCTACCCATCGTCCTCGTGGCCGCACTCTTCGTGGATCTCGTGTTCGCGGAGAAGCGCATGCCGCTGAGCTCCGTGGACCTGGCCTCCATGTCCCTGCGCTACTTCCAGGACCTGGCGCAGCGACAGGCCACCCGGGATGCGGTCCCCGCTGACCCTGCCTCCCTCAACCCCCTGCTCGAGCAGCTCGGGCGCCCGCCGTACCTCATCCGCGGCCAGCCGGCCTCCCAGTACACCCTCCAGGTCCGCCAGGACTGCGAGGGCCCCGTGCGCTCGGCCCCCGGCCTCCAGCCCGGCACGCTCATCTACTGCGTCGCATCAGGGCGGAAGGGGGCCTGGATCACCCTGGTGGGGCTCCCCGCCGAGCGCCGCTTCGGCTCTCCAGAGGTGCTCTCCGTCGGGGGTGAACCGCGCTTCATGTTGGTACAGCCCTTGCCCTCCGAGGAGGCTCCCGCCCCCGAGCCGGCACCCTCCGAGCCCTTCCGAGGCTCGGGCCGCACCGCGGCGCAGCCCTCCGAGCCCGGCAACGGGGGCCAGGATGCTCGCCCGGCACCCTGAGCAGGCGGCCTGCTTGCCTACACGCTCCCCTCCGCGTCCGCGATGGTTGACCCTGTAGAGCCGCGATCGCTAGGCTCGGGTCCCAAACCCCGAGACACTCGAATCTCGTGACGACCTCTCAACCGAAGCGGCAACCCATCCCATTTGGGAAGTACCTCCTTCTCGACCGCATCAACATCGGCGGCATGGCCGAGGTGTGGCGCGGGAAGATGTTCGGCGCGGGAGGTTTCGAGCGGCTCGTCGCCATCAAGCGAATCCTCCCGAACATCGCCGAGGACGAAGAGTTCATCACGATGTTCATCGATGAGGCGAAGATCAGCGTCCAGCTGAATCACGCCAACATCGCGCAGATCCACGAGCTGGGGCAGATCGCCAACAACTACTTCATCGCGATGGAGTACATCCCCGGCAAGGACATGCGGGCGATCTTCGACCGGTGCCGCAAGAAGGGTGAGCCCGCCCCCATCCCCCTGGTGGCCTACTGCGTCTCCAAGATGTGCGAGGGCCTGGACTACGCCCACCGCAAGAAGGACGGCATGGGGCGGGACCTCAACATCGTCCACCGCGACATCTCACCTCAGAACGTCCTCATCTCCTTCGAGGGCGAAGTCAAGGTCATCGACTTCGGTATCGCCAAGGCCGCCGGCAAGGCCACCAAGACGCAGGCCGGCATCCTCAAGGGCAAGTTCGGCTACATGAGCCCGGAGCAGATCCGCGGCCTGCCGCTGGATCGCCGCTCGGACGTGTTCGCCATCGGCGTGTGTCTCTACGAGATGCTCACCGGCGAGCGCCTCTTCGTGGGCGACAGCGACTTCTCGGTGCTGGAGAAGGTGCGCAAGGCCGAGGTGGCTCCGCCGTCCACCTACAACCGGCGCATCCCCGAGCAGCTCGAGAAGATCGTCCTCAAGGCGCTCGCCCGCGACGTGGACGAGCGCTACCAGTACGCCAGCGAGCTGGGCGACGACCTGCAGCGCTTCCTCATCACCAGCGACACCATCTTCGGCCGCAAGGACCTCATGCAGTACATGAAGGCCACCTTCGCCGAGGACGTGGAGCGCGAGAAGCAGCGCCTGGCCGAGTACGCCAACATCAAGCCTCCCGACGGGATGCTCTCCGCCATCGAGGCCGGCTTCAGCGGCTCCTCGAGCCCCAGCGCTCCGCCCCCCACTCCCGCCCCGCCCACCCAGACGCCGATGGAGACGCCCAAGGCCTCTGGCGCCACCGCGGTGATGGGGCCCGCGGGCGCCAATGGCGAGGCCATCCGCCGCACCCCCTCGCTCACCGCGCTGCCCAAGCTCACCGCCGCCGCCGCCACGCCGACGCCCAAGGACGACGAGGCCGTCGCGACGATGCTGGTGGACTCGCGCGAGTACTTCGACGACGAGGACGAGCCCACCACCCAGCCGGGCGCCAGGGCCGGCCGCACCGTGACGCCGCTGGAGTCCGAGCGGGCCGAGCTGGCCGAGGGTGAGCCCGCCAGCACCGGCAAGACGGCCGTCATCGGTCCTCCCCCGGGCGCTCAGTCGCCCCGCATGTCCTCGCCGAACATCCCCGTGGTGACGCCCACGCCCAACGTGCAGGTGCGTCCCTCCGTGTTCGGCATGCCCTCCGTGTCGGCCGAGCCCGTGGCGCCGGCCCGTCCTCCTCCGGGCCGCCTGCCGGGTGATGGGCTGCCGCGCATCGCTCGCCAGGAAGGTCCCGGCGGCGGGCCGCCCATGCTGAGCCCCGCGGGCATGCAGGGCAATGCCGCCGGGCATGGGGCGAGGCCCGCGCCCCAGGTGCCCGCCCCGCCCATCGGCACGCCCTCGCCCACGCCCGCCGCGAAGACTCCGGGGCGCGCGGACAAGGACGAGCCTGGGCAGCGCTCCGGCCCGAACCGGATGGTCCTCTTCGGCGGCATCGGCGCCGCGGTGCTCGTGGTGCTGGCGGTGGTCATCATCCTGGCGACGCGCTCGCCCGCCTCGGGCTTCATCATGGTGGAGCTGCCGCCCCAGCTGAAGGGCAAGGCCCAGGTCACCCTCAACGCCCAGCCCGCCACGGCGAACAACGGCGTCGTCCTGCAGCCGGTGCCCGCCGGCCCCGTCGTGGTCGCCGTCAGCGCCGAGGGCTACAAGGCCTTCATGCAGACGGTCACCGTCGAGGAGGGCACGCAAGTCACCCGCGTGGTCCCCGAGATGGAGTCCCTGGTGAAGTCGGTGTCCATGGTGCTCGCCACCGTGCCCCAGGACGCCCAGGTGACGCTCAACGGCAAGGTCATCCGCGCTCAGGGCTCCCAGGACGCCTTCATCAAGGATCTGCCCGCCACCGATGAGATGGTCATCGAGGTGCGCGCCCCGGGCTTCAAGCCCCACCAGCAGAAGTACACCCTGCCCGCGGGCTCCGAGCCGCTGCAGGTGACGGTGCGGCTGGAGGCGGCGGAGGTCGCGGTGCGCGTGGAGTCCGAGCCGTCGGGGGCCACCATCCTCGCCAGCGGCAAGGAGCTGGGCTTCACCACGCCGGCCACCGTGCGGCTGCCGCCCGGGGTGAAGCAGGTGACGCTGCGGCTGAAGTGCTTCGAGGAGGCCGAGCTGCCGGTGAGCCTCGCCTCGTCCGGGGACGGCCCGCCCGTGGTGAAGGGTGCCTTGAAGAAGCAGCCGGGCTGCAAGTAGTCGCGCCTGCCTGAGACAGAGGCGGGCCGGGGCCCCTCAACGGGGCGGAGGGACATTCGTCCGTGAGCAAATCGCGCAGGAGCAAGTCGGATCCGCTGGCGGATCTGCCCCGCTGGGCCCAGAAGCTGGCCCAGAAGTACTACACGAAGACCGTCTCCACGTTCCTGCTCTACGGGGCGGTGAGGGATCTGCAGCCCCTCACCCTCGAGGACGGCAACCGGGGCTACGGCATCCTCAAGACGTTCCTCGCCGACGAGCTGTTCGGCGGGCGGGACCACGTCATCTTCTACGATCGTTCCTCCGGCATCCGCGCCGCCGCGCCCGAGACGCAGAAGGACCTGCAGCGGGCCATGGCGGGCTACGACGCCCTCTACGGCACCGACTACGCCAAGTCCCTGCCGAGAGACCCGGGCCGGGCGCTGCAGATCCTCGAGAACTTCCTGCGCCTGCGCCTGGGCGAGGGCAAGTCGATGGCGCTCATCATCGACTTCGCGGAGACGCTGGTGCCCGGCGGAGAGATGAGCCACCTGTCCGCCGAGGACCGCTTCGTGGTGGCCACGCTGGACAAGTGGGCGCACGATCCGCAGTTCCTCTCCAACGACATCTCCGTGGTGCTGCTGGCGGAGAACCTGGCGGACATCTCCCCGCGCATCTCCCGCAACCCGTACGTGGCGCCCATCGAGCTGCCGCTGCCGGGCGAGGAGGAGCGCCTGGACTACGTGCGCTACAAGCTGGAGGGCAAGCGGCTCCAGTCCATCTCGGACGTGTCGCTGGCCGCGCTGGCGAAGATGACGGCGGGCCTGTCGCGCATCAACCTGGACCGGGTGCTCACCGAGGCCATGGAGCGCGACGTGCGCATCACCCCCGAGCTCCTCAAGGAGAAGAAGAAGGAGCTCATCCAGGCCGAGTGTCATGGCCTGCTGGAGTTCATCGAGCCGGCGCACAACCTGGACGCGGTGGCCGGCCACGGCAAGGCCAAGGAGATGCTCCGCCACGCCGCCAACGCCCTCAAGAAGGGCCGCATGGAGGTGATGCCCATGGGCTACCTCATCAGCGGCCCGGTGGGCACCGGCAAGACGTTCATGGTGACCAGCTTCGCCGGCGAGATTGGCATCCCCGCGGTGAAGTTCCTCAACTTCCGCAGCCAGTGGCAGGGCGTCACCGAGGCCAACCTGGAGCGCATCTTCACCCTGCTCAAGGCCCTGTGGCCCGTGGCGGTGATGGTGGACGAGGCCGACACCTTCCTGGGCAACCGAGACTCCGGCGGGGACTCCGGCACCAGCAGCCGCGTGTTCGGCTCCATCGCCTCCTTCATGGGCAACACCCAGTACCGCGGGAAGATCGTCTGGTTCCTGATGACGGCCCGGCCGGACCTGCTGCCCATCGACCTGAAGCGGCAGGGGCGCGCCGAGGAGCACCTGGCCCTCTTCTACCCGCAGACGGACGCCGAGCGGGACGAGCTCTTCAAGGTCATGCAGAAGAAGACGGGCGTGTCCGTGGACGTGCCGTCCTTCGCGTCGCTCATCCCCGAGGGCACCCGCCAGTTCAGCGGCGCGGACATCGAGGCCGTGATGGTGCGCGCGAAGTTCCGCGCCCTGGCCGAGGGCCGTGAGCAGGTGTCCGTGGATGACCTGAAGGCCGTGCTCGCCGACTTCATCCCGCCCAGCTACCCGCTGGAGATCGAGCTGCAGAACCTGGTGGCCGTGCAGGAGTGCACCAGCCGCGAGCTGCTGCCCGAGCAGTTCCGCTCCATGGACCGGGACGACGTCACCCGGCGCGTGCGCGAGCTGAAGATGCTGCTCGAGGAGCAGTGAGCCCCGAGCCGTCCGCTCGCTTCATCCCCCCGGGGCCTGCTGACGCCAGGCCGAGGCCTGGGGGGATGCGCTGGTGAGGCCACGGATGGCGCCCAGCAGCTGGGCGAATTCCACCGGCTTCACCACGTGCAGATCGAAGCCGGCCTGGTGGGCCCGGAGCCGATCCGACTCCTGCCCGTAGCCCGTCAGCGCGATGAGCTTGAGGCCGTGCAGCGCCGGCTGCGCGCGCAGCCGGCCCGCCAGCTCGTAGCCGTCCATGACGGGCAGGCCGATGTCCAGCACCGCCACGTCCGGACGGAAGGCCAGCGCGGCCTCCAGCCCCGAGGGCCCGTCCGCCGCCGTGTGCGTGACGAACCCCACCATGCCGAGGGCCTCCGCCAACATCTCGGCCGCGTCCTGGTTGTCGTCGACCACCAGCACCCGCGGCGCGGACTCGCCGCGCTCCTCGGTGGCCAGGGCCGGGCCGGGCGCCGGCAGCGCGGGGAGCTCCTGGGAGCGCGCCTTCACCAGCGGCAGGCGCACCACGAACTCGCTGCCACGGCCCACCCCCTCGCTGTGGGCCGACACCGTGCCGCCGTGGAGCTCGATGAGGCTGCGGACGATGGCGAGGCCCAGCCCGAGCCCTCCTTGAGAGCGGTCGATGGCCCGCCCATCCTGGACGAACATCTCGAAGACGCGGGGGAGGACCTCGGGGGAGATGCCCGTCCCCGTGTCCCGCACGCGCACCACGCTCTGCTCGCCCTCCGGCGCCACGCAGACGCGAACCCTGCCCCCGGGCTCGGTGTACTTCGCCGCGTTGTTGAGCAGGTTGGCCACCACCTGCGCCAGCCGGGCGCTGTCGCCGTCGACGATCTGCGGCGCCTGTGGCAGGTCCAGCTCGAGGTGGTGCGAGCGCTGCTCGAACAGCGGCGCCGTCATCTCCACCGCCCTCGTCACGATGTCCAGCACGTCCACCCGCCCACGCTTGAGCTGGATCTTCCCCCGAGTGATTCGCGACACGTCCAGCAGGTCATCCACCAGCCGGACCATGTGATCGATCTGCCGCTCGATGATCGTCCGCTCGCGCTCCACGGAGTGGGGGGCCTTCTGCCGCATGAGCTGCAGGGCCGTGAGGATGGGCGAGAGCGGGTTGCGCAGCTCGTGGCCCAGCATCGCGAGGAACTCGTCCTTGCGGCGGTCCGCCTCGCACGCCGCCTCGTAGAGCCGGACGTTCTCGAGCGCCACGCCCGCGCGGAAGCCGAGCTCCTCGATCATCCCCAGCGTCTCCGTGCCGTAGCGGCCCGGCTGCTCCGAGCTGAGGATGACCACGCCCAGGCGCCGCCCCCGCGCCGCGATGGGCGCGAGGACCGAGTTGTTCGTCATGCGGACCCGGGGCTCTCCGCTCGTGGAGAGCAGGGCCCGGGCGTACTCCCGGGCCTGGTCCGTCCTCGAGGCGTCGCGGTGGACGACCACCGTGCGCATCTCCTCGACGGCCGACGAGACGCGCACCGCCACCCGCAGCATCACCCAGTCGGCGAAGCGCGGCACCACCAGGTGGGCGATCGCCGTGAGCGCCTCCGTGAAGTCCAGCGAGGAGCCGAGGATGGCGCTCGCCTCCGAGAGGAAGTCCGCGCGCTGCTGTCGCGCCTCGGCCTCGAGGCGGGCCCGGGTGAGCACCCGGTTCATGTGCTCCAGGCGCCCGCGCTCCTCGACGAGGCAGCGCTGCGTGCGCGCCTCCCGGCTGGACTGCATGGCGAGCGCCGCCTGGTTCGTGGCCGTCCGCAGCAGCTGGAGCTCGTGGGACGTGGGGAAGTTCTGGCGCCACGAGCCCACGATGACGATGCCCTGCTCCCCGAGCGGAACGGTCGTGACCACCCGCACCACCGTGCGCCCCACCGTGTTCGGCCGAGGCAGCCCGAACAGGATGGAGGCGCCCTCCGAGGCTTCCTGGACGGTCGCCAGCAGCTCGGCGGCGTCCAGATCGACGGGGAAGCGCTGCTCGAGGGCTCCCTCCGCCTCGTGGATGCGGATGAAGGCCAGATCGAGCCGGAGCAGGTGGGTGATGACCTCCACGAAGCTCTGGGCAATCTCCCGCGGCTCCCGGCCTCGCCACTGCGCGGGCAGCTCGAGCAGCGCGAACAGGTCATGCACCTGTCGCCGCAGCGCGAGCGCCCCCTGCTCGGCGAGCTCCGACAGGCGGAGTGTCCTGTGTTCGTGCATCACGGGCGCTTCGCTGGACCGCATCAGGACCGGTTCGTGGACAGCGGCAGGGTGCTCAAGAGCTTCTCGGGCGGGACGTAGTACGGATTCTCCCGGAGCACGCCGTCGATGATGGCGTAGGGGTGCGTGCGCAGGATGTCCACGATGGTCATGCCGTTGAAGTGGCTGATGTCGTAGACGCAGATCGCCGGCTGCTTCAGCCGGTTGAGGAAGTTGTTCACGAGCGCCTCGTACTCGATGAGCCGCTCCACCCCCGGCCAGCTCTCGCTCGCCCACTCCATGTGGCCCACGAGCCGCACCCGCGGGAAGCCCTCGGCCAGGCTCGTCCTGATGGCCTCCTCCACGAGCGCCATCATCGTTTCTCCGTCGAAGCGGTCGTTCTTCAGGTAGGCGTCGTGCCAGCCCAGCACCTCGAGCTGCCCCGTCCGCGTGCAGTCGGCCGTCGGGATGCCCATGTGCTCCAGGTGGTGCAGGTGCTCGTCCACCTGCTTGGGATTGCAGATGTGGATCGCCTTCTCGCCGGCGGTGATGCCTTCCTGGATGTAGGACTGCAGCGCCTCGTACTCCTCTTCGCGCGAGCGCACGAAGGCCGCGACGTGGTAGTGGCGAAGCTTGCTGCCTGCGAGGGTGACGTCGTTCAAGGGATCCTCCGGGGGGACGGCCACGGGTTGCTCCCAGACTCTGCGGGCGCTCCAGCGAGGTGTTGTGCCTGGGTACAGCTCCCCAGAGGGTAGCGGGTCTGGTAGAGCTGCCCGCCAGGGGGGGAGCTGCTCGCCATTGCGGCGGACGACGATGACCCAGCCCCACGGGGCAGTTGACCCCAGAGGTTGTGAACGTTCGGCCGGCCCAACCGTCAAGCGGGAGGCGCGAGCCGCCGCCGGTACCCGGCCGGAGGCACCCCGAGCGCCCGCTTGAACACGCGGTGCATCGTGCGCACGGCCTCGGCCCGCGGCTGTATGCGGACAAGAAGCTGGAGCAGGCGCCATGCTGGAGCATGCGCCGCGCGACTGAGCCCGCGGGCTACCGCCCGAGCACGGGGAACCAGCGGAACCACTGCGCGTCGATGGGCCGCGTGATGGCGGGCACCCGGCTCCAGTCCTCCCTCCCGGAGCAGGGCTGCCACAGGCCGCGCGTCCCGTCCCTCGGCAGGTACTGCTCCTCGTAGAGGGAGCGGCTCAGGAAGCGCGAGTCCAGCAGGGCGCTGCACGCCGTCGTGGGGGTGCAGCGGAGGATGGCCTCCGGCACGGGCTCCGCGCCCACGTGCACGTGGAGCCGCCCGTTGTCGATCAGGTCGTCCTGGCCCATGGCCAGCCGGAAGCGGCCGTCGATGAAGGTCGCCGCGTGCTCCGGGTTGATGTGGCCGGCGAAGCTCTCGTCCCACAGGAACATCGCCCCGGACAGCGCGGCCAGGCTGAGCAGCGCCGCCAGGCAGTGGTCCTCCGAGTCCACGAGCATGCCGGACCTCAGCGCGGCGGGGATGCCGAGCCGGACCCGCCACTCCTCCTCGGAGGCCTCCTCGCGCCAGCCCGGCGCGTACGTCAGCTCCTCCGGGTTGAGGTGCGGGCTGGGCAGGAACCAGCCGCCCGGAAACCCCGCGGCACGCAAGGGGATGGCGGCGCGCCCTCCGCCGGGAACGACCCGATCGTAGAGCGCGACCGCTGCCTCATGCAGCACGAGCACGCCATGGAGATGGAAGCCCACGGTGTGAGGAGAATGCTCCGTTTCGGCGTCAGGGGTTCAGCTTGTTCTTGAGCGCCGTCACCAGCGAGCCCTGCGGATCATCCCCGCTCAGCTCCCAGATCATCGCGCCGCCCAGATTCTGGGTGTTGATGTAGTCGCCCTTCACGCCCAGCGAGACGGGATCGTCGTAGCTCACCCAGAGCCCCGTGGAGGGGTTGTACAGGTAGGGCACCAGGGCCTCCGGGTGGCGGCGCTTCACCGCCGTCGGCTCGAGCGTGTTGCGGATGTAGTAGTAGTCGAACATGCCGCTGGGGCCCGTGGTGTCCCAGTTCCCCCACGCCGGTCCCCACGTCGACTGGTACAGGCCGTCTCCCGCCGGGCCCGCCTGCGTGCCCTGCCAGCCGCGGCCGTAGAAGGGCACTCCCACGATGAGCTTGCTGGCCGGCACGCCCGCGGCCAGGTGCCCCTGCACCGACTCGTGCGTGCTGTCCTGCAGCGAGCGCGCCGGGTTCGACGCCGGGTTGTAGAGCGCCGCGTGGAAGTTCGCCGTCGAGTCCCAGGCGCCGTGCATGTCGTACGTCATGATGTTGATGTGGTCCAGGTACGCCTGCACCTGGCCCAGCTGGATGTTCGTGTACGCCCTCGGCGCCGAGCCGGTGGCGATGGTCAGCTGCAGCCCTGGCCGCACCGCATCCAGCTGGCGGCGGAACTCGGCCAGCACCGCCGTGAAGTTCGCCGTGTCCTCCGGCCGGCCCGGCACCAGGCCGCCCGAGACGGGGAACTCCCAGTCGATGTCGATGCCGTCGAAGATGCCCGCCGCCGCGCCCGCCGGCAGCCCGGGGATGTTGCCGCGGATGTACAGGTCGATGCACGAGCTGACGAACTCCTTGCGCTTCTCCGGAGTGCTCACGGCGTCCGAGAAGCCGCCGGACCAGTCCCAGCCGCCCAGCGCGATGAGCATCTTGAGGTTGGGGTACTTCGCCTTCAGCTTGCGCAGCTGGTTGAAGTTGCCCTTGAGCGGCTGCGTCAGCCCGTCCGCCTGGCCGTCCACGCTGTTGGTCGCGGTGAAGCCCATCTGGTAGTCCGCCCAGGGGTCGCCCAGCGGAGCGGGGAGGATGCCGCACCGGCCGGCCACCACGTTGCCGAACGCGTAGTTGAGGTGCGTCAGCTTCGCGGCCATGCCGTTGGTGTCCAGCGTCTTCGCGTAGAAGGCCTTGCCGTACACGCCCCAGCGCACGAAGTAGCCGACGATCTTCTTCGGGCTCGTCGTGGTGGCGGTGACCGCGGCGCTGGCGGCGGAGCGGTTGCCCGCGGCATCCCGCGCCTTCACCGTGAAGCTATACGTCACCCCCGAGCTCAGCCCCGTCACGCTGGCGCTCGTCCCCGTCGGCGAGGCCACCGGCGCGGCGTTGCCGTTGAGGAACACCTCGTAGCCGGTGACGCCCACGTTGTCCGTGGAGGCCTGCCACGCCAGGTCGACGTTCCTGGGCCCCTTGCCCACGACGGTGAGGCCGACCACCGTGGACGGCGGCTGCGTGTCCAGGGGCGGCGGAGGAGGAGGCACGCCGCCACCGCAGGAGCGCCCGTTGATGGTGCAGCTGATGGGCTCGCTGACGGGCACCGTCCGCGTGCCGCAGAAGCCGAAGGAGGCCTGGGCGCCCGCGCGGAGCGCTCCGTTCCAGCCCTGGTCCTTCACCGTGTGGAGCGTGCCCTGCTGCGTCCAGTTGGCGTTCCACAGCGAGCTGATGGCCATCCCGGGCACCAGCTGGAACGTCACCGTCCAGCTCTTGATGTCCTGGCCCGTCAGGTTGGAGACGCGCATCTCCGCGCAGTAGCCGGTCGGCCACGTCGTGGTCGTCGTGAAGGTGAAGCCCGTGTTGGCCAGCTCCTGGCGGTGCGTGGTGGTGAGCGAGGGTTCTTCCCGCGAGAGCTCCTCCTCCGAGGACAGCTCGCCGGAGCAGGCCGGCGCCGTGCCTAGCACCAGCAGGAGACTGAAGAGCAGTGGGGGAGCGACGCGGGCAGAGCGTTGTTGCGTGGAGGTGAGACGCATGGGGGAGCCTCCTGAGAGGGCACGGCGGCACCGCCCTTCCGGCCGGGCGGTGGCGCGAAGTGCGCGCTCTGTATTGGAGGCAACGGACCCCGAAATCGGGTCACCACTCTTTGAGAAAATGAGATGCGCGCGGAGCCGATATGTGCTCGCGAGAAACGTGCGTCGTCAGCGGACGGCGTGAGCGGGTGCTTCCTCTTCCGCGGCCAGCACGCGCAGCGCGGCGCGGCCCAGGCGGAGGCGGCTGCGCACCGTCTCGAAGGGAATGCCCAGCTCGGCGGCAATCTCCGGCACGCTCATCTCCAGCACGTGGTGGAGGACCAGGGCGTGGCGCTGCTCGCTGGGGATGAGATCCAGGAGCGTCACCAGGTGCTGCCGGTGGAGGTACTCGTCCAGCGGCGCGTCGTCGGAGGGCACCGCCACCAGCTCCTCCGGCTCGTGGGCCTGTGGCCCGCGGTTGCCTCGCGTGCGCCGGAGCCACTGGAACGTCGTGCGGACCACCACGCGGTCGGCCCAGGTGCTCAGCAGCGCCTCGCCCCGGTACGTGGGCAGTCCGTGCATCAGCGCGACGAGCGCCTCCTGGGAGATGTCCTCCACGTCGCCGTCGCCGTGCACCAGGTAGCGCACCAGGCTGCGCACGCGCGGCAGCAGATCCAGCAGCAGGGCCTGGGTCGCCGCGGGACTCCGGTGAATGGGAGGGCGGGGCAACCGGGGCACGCGTCCGCTCTCCTCTGCCTCTTGCGCCATACGCATCATCCCCTCGCCGAGCGTACAACCCGTGAAACCCGGGCACCGGGATTCACAGGGAAAACTCTAGCGCCGTGGCCGCTTCGCCGCTGCCTGTCCGTGCGATCACTTCGGGGCTCGAAGTTTCCACCGCGAGCACACGCGCGCGCGCGTGTGCGCGGCCCTCGCGAGCACAGTGAGAGCGGCAAGCTTCATGAGCGACGGAGCACGCGGGTGGGCGTGGCTCGGGCGTCCTGCTCGGATGCGCGTGCGGGTGCGTCGGGGTGAACGCACGAGTCCGCACTCGCGCCCGGTCCGGTCGCAACCTGTCCGAACTGGTCTGCTTGTCATACCAGTTGGGTACCGGTTCGAGCACGGGGTGCCTCCCGGCTCAGAGGCTGCTGCCCTGGCGCAGGTGCCTGCCTCCTGGGTGCAGGCACTTCTTCGGAACGACCTGGGAGGGTGCCGAGCTCACCCGCCAGGAGCGGGGCAGAGAGGTCAGCTGAGGACCCGATAGCGGACGTAGATGAGACCGTTGTCGAAGGCGCGGTGCTCGAGCCGCTCGAGCTTCAGCGTCTGCCACACCTCCTGGAACATCGCGGTGCCCCCGCCGACGACCACGGGCACGTAGTAGATGCTCACTTCGTCGATGAGGCCCTGCTTCAAGAAGGACGAGGCGAGCGTGGGCCCGGAGATGTTGATGTCCTTCTCTGTCGAGGCCTTGAGGCGCCGGAGGTCGTCCGCGGTCAGCTCGCGGACCAGCCGCGTGCGCTTGCTCGTCACCTTCTCGAGGCTCTTCGAGACGACGAGCTTGTCGGTCTGCTGCCAGAGGAGGGCGAAGTCGCGGTAGTGAGGCTCGATGTTCTCGTGCTGGTCGGCGGTCTCCCAGAAGACCATGGTCTCGTACATGCGCCGCCCGTAGATGGTCAGGCCTGCGCGCCGCTGCTCCTCCTCGGCGAAGCGGTGCACATCCTCGCTCACCTGGCCCCAGTCGAAGCTGCCTTTGCGGTCGCTGATGTAGCCGTCGAGCGACGTCATCATTCCGAAGAGCACCTTGCCCATTTTCGTCTCCTCCTCATGAAGCACCGCGGCCGAAGCCCGGTAGCGTTTCGATGGCGTCCACCACCGCGGCGATGTCGCCATGGGTGAACTCGTGATCGCCGTCGATCTCCCGCGTCGTCACGGTGGGCACCGCTCGCGCGTAACGAGAGAGATGGTCGAGCGGCACCACGTCATCGCCGCGACCATTGAGCAGCACGATGCGTGGCACGGAGGCCAGCCGCTCGCCGGCGTTCGGTGGCAGCGCGAACTCCGCCACCTCCCAGTCCGGCGCGTTCCAGAACGGGGCGGCGACACTCACGACGCCGACGAGGCCGCCGGGCACGGGGTTCTCGGCGAGGTACTTGAGGATGAGCGACCCACCCAGCGAATGCCCGACCAGGGCGAACGGTGGCCTGGCCCTGGCAACGTGCCGGGCGAGCGCCTCGAGCCATGGGCGCGCCCTGGGCGCGTCCGGGGCCGGCATCAGAGGTGCCTGAAGGGTGTAGCCAGAGGGCAGGGCGCGCTTCAGCCCCGCGACGAGCCGCCCGCTGCCTTCCAGGTCGCCCTGGGGGCCGGCGCTGTGGATGAACAGGATTTCCTTCAACGGGGGCCTCTGGTAGCGAGCTGCAACCAGTTGCGATGGTGGACCAGCTGGTCCTGTGCTGCAACCAGTTTTTGGCAGACCGGCCCCATGCAGGACGAATCCCGCTCCGGTTACCCCATCAACCTGGAGTGAGGGGCCCGCGCGAGGCGAGGCCCTGTTCGAGGCTCAGGCCCGCTCGCGCCGAGCCCCGAGGCGCCCGAGGAGCGCCAGCAGCAACAGGCTGAAGAGCGAGGCGCCAGGCCCCGAGCCGCTGCAGCCGCACCCGCTGTCCTCCTCAGGGACAGAGGGGCCGTCGTCCACGCACACTCCATTCTCGCAAGACTGGCCGCCACCGCACTCCGGCGTCGCGGCGCAGAAGGTGTCGGCGTGGTTGGGGTCCGTCTCGCCCGAGTCGACCTTGCCGTTGTGGTTGGCGTCCTCCTCGCCGTCCTTGCGCCCGTCCTTGTCCGTGTCCGGCAGGAGCGGAGCCGTGCTCGTCGCCGGATCGGCATCCGCGATGAAGGAGCCGTTGGAGGTGTCGGTGTTGGCGTGGGACGCGAAGACCGCCATCTCCGTGCCGTCGAACAGGCGATCGTCGTCACTGTCCGGGTCGAGAGCGTTCGCCCGGCCGTCATTGTCCGTGTCCTCGGAGGGACTCTGCTCGTTGCCGTCGAGCACGCCGTCGTCGTCCGTGTCCGCATCGCGTGGATTCGTCCCTGTCTGGAACTCGGACAGGTTGGACAACCTGTCGGCATCCGGATCGAGCGCGCCGTCGCCCGGCTGGGTCGGGTCGAGCCCGTGAGCGACCTCCCAGTCGTCGGCCAGGCCATCGCCGTCGGAGTCCGTGGCGACGGTCACGGAGGTGGTGGTGCTCGAGCCGCCCAGGGTGACCTTGACGGTGTGGGTGAAGGTCCCGCTCTTGGTGCCAGCGGTGAAGACACCCGAGGCATCGATGCTGCCTCCCCCATTCACCACCTCCCAGGTGGCGGGGAGCGCGGGGAGCTCGTTGTCGAAGGCGTCGAAGGCCTTGGCGCTGAACGTGACCTTCCCATTCACGGCAACGGTGGGGTTGAGCGGAGAGAGCGCCACGCGCTGGATGCCACCCACGGTCACGGTGACGGACGTGGTGCCGGTCACTCCGTTGGCCGTGGCCACCACGCTGTCCGGATAGGTGCCAGGCACCTGCGTCGCGGTGAAGACGCCGTCCTGGGTGATGCTGCCGGCTCCATTCACCACCGACCAGACGGGAGTGATGGGCACCACGTTGCCGTCCGCGTCCTGGCCCTGGGCGCTGAACTGGCGCACGCTCCGGGGCTCCACGGTGAGAGCGGCGGGAGACACGATGATGCGTGCCAGCGCGCTGGCGGAGATCGTCACGTCGGCCGAGCCGCTCACGCCGCTCAGCGTCGCCGTCACCGCGGACAGGTAGGAGCCCGAGGCGTTGCCGGCCGTGAAGAAGCCCGTCGCATCGATGGTGCCCGCGGTAGCAGGGAGGACCGCCCACGTCGGCGTGCCGGAGACGGTGTTGCCCCACGCGTCGGTCGCGGTGACGGTGAACTGGCGCGTGCCGCGAACCGGCAGCGTCACGGACGCGGGGGTCACCGCCACGTTCTGGACCGGGCCCGGGTTCACCGTGACGGAGGCCGTCGCGGACAGAGAGCCGCTCGTGGCCTTGACCGTCTGCGCGAAGGTTCCGGCCACGGTACTCGCGGTGAACAGGCCGGTGGCGTCGATGGAGCCTCCACCGTTGGCGACGCTCCAGGTGACAGCGGCAGGCACGACGTTGCCGGCCGAGTCCCTGCCCGTGGCCGTGAACTGCTGGGTGCCCTTGATCGCGAGCGTCGCGCTGCCGGGCGTCAGCTCGAGGCTGGCCAGGGCGCCCGGCTGGACGGTGACGCTGGCGAGGCCCGAGACGCCGCCGCTGGAGGCCTTGATGGTGTTGGTGAAGGTGCCCGGCGTGGTGCCCGCGGTGAACAGGCCGCTCGCGTCGATGGCTCCGCCGCCATTGACGACGCTCCACGTGATGGCGGCGGACACGGTGTTGCCGGCCGAGTCCCTGCCCGTGGCGGTGAACTGCTGCTCGCCGCTGATCGGCAGGGTGGCGGTGTTGGGTGTCACCGTGATGCTGGCCAGGGCGCCGGGCTGCACCGTGACGGTGGCGAAGCCGGAGATGCCATTGCTGGTGGCCTTGATGGTGCTGGCATAGGTGCCAGGCGTGGTGCCCGCGGTGAAGAGGCCCGTGGCGTTGATCGTTCCGCCGCCGTTGACGACGCTCCAGGTGACGGAGACGGACACGGTGTTGCCCGCCGAGTCCTTCCCGGTCGCGGTGAGCTGCTGCGTCCCGTGGATGGGCAGGGTGACCGAGGAGGGGGCTACCTCGACGCTGGCCAGGGCGCCGGGCTGAACGGTGACGGTGGCGAAGCCGGAGACGGTGCCACTGGTGGCCTTGATGGTGTTGGTGAACGTGCCAGTCGTGGCGCCCGCGGTGAACAGGCCCGTCGAGCTGATGGAGCCACCGCCATTGGCGACGCTCCAGGTGACGGAGACAGGCACGGTGTTGCCCGCCGAGTCCTTACCCGTCGCCGTGAACTGCTGCGAGCCGTTGACGCCCAGCGTCGTGGTGTCGGGCGTCACCTCGATGCTGGCCAGGGCGCCGGGCTGAACGGTGACGCTGGCGAAGCCCGAGAGCGTGCCACTGGAGGCGCGCACGGTGTTCACGAAGGTCCCCGGCGCCGTCCCCGCGGTGAACAGGCCCGTCGAGTTGATGGAGCCGCCGCCATTGGCGACGCTCCAGGTGACGGAGACAGGCACGGTGTTGCCCGCCGAGTCCTTGCCCGTCGCCGTGAACTGCTGCGTGCCGTTGATGGACAGGGTGGCGTCGCTGGGCGTCACCTCGATGCTGGCCAGGGCACCCGGCTGAACGGTGACGGTGACGAAGGCGGAGATGGCGCCACTGGTGGCCTTGAGGGTGTTGGTGAAGGTGCCCGGAGTGGTGCCCGCGGTGAACAGGCCGCTCGCGTCAATCGCTCCGCCGCCATTGACGACGCTCCAGGTGACGGAGACAGGCACGGTGTTGCCAGCCGAGTCCTTGCCCGTGGCGGTGAACTGCTGCGTGCCGTTGATGGACAGGGTGGCGGGGGAGGGGGTCACCTGGATGCTGGCCAGCGGGCTGGTGACGGTGACGGACGCGGTCCCGGACAGCGTGCCGCTGAAGGCCCGGACGGTGTTGGGGAAGGTGCCCGGAGTGGAGCCCGCGGTGAACAGACCGCTGGCGTTGATGGTGCCACCGCCGGTGGTCACGACCCAGCTGACGGGCGCGGTGGGCAGGGGGTTGTTGCAGGCATCGGTGACGTTGGCGGTGAACTGCTGGGTGCCATTGGTCTGCACGGTGGCGTTGGAGGGCGAGACCGTGACCGCCGAGGCCGCGCCCGGCGTGAGCGTCACATCCGCCGAGGCTGACTTTCCGTCAGAGGTCGCCGTCACCGCGGCCGTGTACGTACCGGGTGTGCAGCTCGCGGTGAACAGGCCGTTCGAGTCGATGGAGCCCGCCGCGCTGGTCGCGGACCAGGTGATCGGGAACGGGAGCGGGTTGTTGGAGGCGTCATATGCCGTGGCGCTGAACTGCCGCGTGCCCTGGACGGCCAGGCTGGCAGGCGACGGAGTCACGACGACGTACGCGACGCGCACCGGAGCGTAGGGGAACGCGCCCAGGTCCGTTCCGTCGGAGGCGATGTTCCGGCACGGCGAGGTCGCCTGGAGATTGAAGTTGGTACTGGAGACGAAGAGGGGGTCGGCGGAGATACTGCCCGTGCCCGCGGTGACACCGCTGTAGTTGGAGGCGGAGTGGTTCCAGACGTCGTTGTGGTGGACGGCGCGCGTGGGATTGGTGGAATTGTAGAAGGAGAGGCCGTACCGGTCGTTGGAGGTGATGATGTTGTCGTAGATGTTGACGGCGCCGCCGAAGCCGTAGACCCGGATGGCACCTTCGCTGTTGTTGGCGAAGGTGTTGTGGATGAGGTTGGTGGGCGCGAGCAGGTCCAGCGCGAAGTTGCCTTGGGTGCGGTTACCGTTGTTGCGCACCAGGCTGTAGAGGACGTTGGTGGAACCGCCCATCGTCATGAGCGCCGTGGTGCAGCCCTGGATGGTGCCGTGGGTGAAGGAGAGGGTCCCACTGGTGACGCTCAGGCACAGGGAGCCGCCATTGAGGGTGGTGTAGTTGAAGCTGGCCGAGCCGTGGATGGCGGTACCCATGCCGCCGGTGGCGGTGATGGTGACCGGGGTGGTGCTGGTGCCCTCGGCGTTCAGCGTGCCGTGGGCGATGAGCTCGACCTTGGCGGGGTCCTCTCCCGAGCGCATGCCGTCGGTGGCGGCGAAGGTGAGGCTGGCCCCCGCGGCGAGGGTGAGGGTGACGCCGGGCCGGACGGTGAGGTCTCCCGCCAGGGTATTGGCGCCGGTGAGGGTCTTGTCGGCGACGAGCGAGCCCTGCAGGGACGTGGCGGGATCTCCGGCATAGGCGAAGGCGCCCATGTCCGTCCCGTCCGAGGCCGCCAGGCGCGCCGGAGAGTACTCGGTGATGCGGAAGTTGGTGCTGGAGACGAAGAGGGGATTGGCGGAGATGCCGCCCGTGCCCTCGGCGACGTTGGTGTAGTCGGAGGCGGAGTGGTTCCAGACGTCGTTGTGGTGGACGACGCGCGTGGGAGTGGTGGGATTGTAGAAGGAGAGGCCGTACTGGCCGTTGGCGGCGATGATGTTGTCGTAGACGTTCGCGCTGCCCCCGAACTGGTAGATCCTGACGCCGCCGTAGTTGTTGCCGGTGATGGTGTTGTGGATGAGGCTGATGGGCGCCCCGATCTCCAGCGCGAAGGTGCTCTGAGCGGTGCTGCCGCTGCCGCGCACCACGTTGTTGGTGAAGGTGGTGGTGCCGCCCGCGGTCCCGAGCGCTACGAAGCAGTTCTGGATGGTGCCGTGGGTGAAGGAGAGGGTGCCGCTGTAGACGCCCAGGCACTCGAGGCCGCCAGTGAGGTGGGTGTAGTCGAAGCTGGCCGAGCCTTCGATGGAGACGCCGTAGGCGTTGGTGGCGGTGATGGAGATGGGCGCGGCGCTGGTTCCTTGTGCCTTCAGCGTGCCGACGACGATGAGCTCGACCTTGGTGGTGTCGTTGCCCGAGCCCCGTCCATCCGTCGAGGCGAAGGTGATCTGGACTCCCGGATCGATCGTCAGCGTCACCCCGGTGGGCACGGTCACGTCGCCCGTCAGGACCCACGGGTTGCCCGCGGGCGTCCACGTCGTGTTGCCCGAGAGGGGCCCACTCACGTTGGTTGCCAGTGCTGCGGTGGGAATGAGCGCGAGGAGGAGAGGGAGGATGCGAGGCTGGATCATGGACGCCCCTGCTGGCGAGGAGGCGGGGCTGATAGCATCAGCAACCTGCGGGATTGAATCCGGGTAAACCACCGTGAGGTCGCTTCTCGCTCGTCTCTAGGGAAAACCCAATCGAGGGTTTGCCTCAATCACAGGAAACCCTGTCATTCCTGTACGGTGCTCCCAGGAGACGACATGAATCGCTTGGGTCCACTGTGCACGCTCGGTGCGCTGGTCAGCCTGGTGCTCGCGGGCTGTGGAATGAATCAGGAGCTGGAGTTCCCCCTGGGCCCCGACGAGGCCACCCCCTCGCTGGAGCAGGCCCAGGCGCCGCTCAACGGCGCCGCCATGGCCATCCATGATGCGTTCTTCCAGGTCCCTGCCTGTCTGACGCCGAGCAGCTCCTGCGATACGGGGACGCTGGTGAATGGCCGAGGCCCGCTGGGCCCCGAGGCGAACGCGCCCAACACGCTCTTCTCCACGTGCGCGGACGGCAGCGCGGGCCTCTATCACGTCAACCCATCGGTGGACCGGGTGCGCATCTACACCGAGAACGGTGCCGGCTTCACGACCTTCAAGTGGGTCATCGTCGAGGCCACCATCTGGGCCTCCGCCAACTACGCCAACGAGTGGTTCGCGGTCCACCTGGCCGCGGACGCCTACGCTCCGCAGTGGACGCACATCGTCTCGATGCACCCCACCCAGGCCGGGGCTCAGGTCCTCTCGAGGCGCTTCCTGCTGCACGAGGGCACGGAGCTGCGGGCCCTCCGAGTCTCCTTGCGCGGCGCCACGGCGGCGGGCACCTGCACCGCCGACAGCTCCGCGGACCGGGATGACATCGTGTTCCGGGCGGCGGACGCGCCGCCTCAGGTGACGCTGGACACGCCGAGTGGGGTGCTGTTCGGCACGAGGGCGCTCGAGGCCACGGCCACGGATGATTTCCAGGTCTACTCGGTCGACTTCTATGCCTCGTCCTCCTCCTCCTCCAGCCCCATCTTCCTGGGCTCCGACGAGACGGCGCCCTACGAGGTCCCCTGGAACACGCAGAATCACAGCGACGGCGTCTACACCCTCACCGCCAGGGCCTTCGACAACAACAGCCAGAAGACGGTCTCCAATGCGGTGACCGTCCTGGTAGACAACACCGTGCCGTCGGTGGTGCTGACCGCTCCGTCGGAGGGGGCCGTGCTGTCCGGCAGCGTGCCCCTCCAGGCGACAGCCCAGGACGCCTACGGCATTCAGAGCGTGCACTTCTACAGGGGCTCGACCCTGCTGGGCACCGCCACCCAGGCGCCCTACCAGCTCACCTGGAACACGGCGGACACGGCCAATGGCAGCTACACCCTCTACGCCAAGGCCTACGATACGTCGGGCCGTATCGGCTACTCCTCCAACGTGACGGTCACGGTCGCGAACAGCCCCCTGCCGACCGGAAGCATCACCTCGCCCGCTCCCCAGGCCGTGCTGAGCGGCACGGTCGCCTTCTCCGTCGATGCCCAGGATCTCCAGGGCATCGATCGGGTGACGTTCTACGTGGGCAGCAAGTACGTCACCTGGGATGGAACGGCACCGTACGGCATCAACTTCAACACGCTCAACTTCGCCAACGGCGACTACGTGCTCACCGCGCGCATCTTCGACACGGACGGCAACATGACCGTGACCGAGGGCGTGACCGTCACCATCCAGAACTGACGCGCGAGGCTGCGAGGGCGCGCTCTGGGCCAACTGGTATGGTTGTAGGACCAGTTGGTTCGAGGTGTCGACCCTCGGCGCCCTCGGGACGAACGGGTACGGCTGTCCTACAGACTGGTAGGACCTGGATGACCCATCATGACACCGAGGGAGGTGAGGACCCGATGGTGGGCCTGTGGGACATCATGACCTTGATGTCTGGCTGCTCCGTGCTCGCTGGGGCCTTGGCCGCCGCCAGGGTGGAGGGAGGCGGCGTTGCCAGGACGGGGATGGCGGTCGTCCTGGGGCTCGTGATGGGCTTCCTGTCCATTGTCGCGGTCAGGATGGCATGTGAGCGGCTCCTTCGGACGCTCCCTCCCGACGACGGTTCTCAGAAAACCCCTCCGGGGCTGCTCCTCACCTTTCTCGCGCTTGCCGTGTGGACCCTGGGGCTGGGGCCGTTTCTCAGCATGCTGGTCGCCAGAGGGCTCATCCGCTTCGCCTTCTCATAGTTTCCCACGCGGAGCTCAGCGCGCCTGGGGCACGGAGCGCCGGTGGAGGACGAGGACGATGAGGGCCACGAGCGCTGGCAGGGCCTGAATCACCAGAATGGAGCGCTGGGCCGTGACGCCTCCATAGATTCCGGCGACGAGGACGCAGCCCAGGAAGAAGGCGCGCACGTTCAGGGCCCAGCGCACGTCGCCGATGAGCAGGCTCCAGATCAGCCCGGCGGCGAAGAAGCCGTTGTAGAGCCCCTGATTGGCGGCCAGCACCGCCGAGCTCTGGGCCACCTCCGGCGTGAGGTGGAACGTCTTCATCCCGTAGGGCGTCTGCCAGAGGAACATCTCCAGGACCAGGAAGAAGAGGTGGAGGACGGCGATGATGCCCGTCAGCACGGCGAGGAGGATTCTCATCGCCCCATCATAGAGCCTGAGCGCGGGCTGTTACTTTCGCGCTTCGCCCTCTTTCGCGGGGCGCGCTGGTGGCGCGAAATGCGGCAATGGGAACGTCGCCGCCTCCATTTTTTCAGTACGTCGTTACGGATGGTTAGCGGCTTCCTCCATCCGTGTTGCACGTATGTCGCATGCGGGCGCAAAGGGCCGGTCGAGCACCCCGACCGCCTCTCTGCGCGTGTCCGGGCTTAGTGGGCGTAGCGCTCGGTCATCTCGATCGTGACGTGGCCCATCAACTCCTGGAGCACCTTGAGCGGGACGCCCCGCATCGCGAGGTGGCTCGCGTAGGTGTGGCGTAGGTCGTGCCACCCGACCCGTCCTTCCTCGCGGCTGATGCCCGCGTGCTTGAGGGCCCGGCGCAGCGGCTGCTCCATCTTGCCCGCAGTGAGCGGCTGGCCGTCCTCCTGGCAGAACACGTAGCGGCCCCGCAGGTGACGGTGTGCCTTGAGGGGTAACCGATCGCCGTGCCCCGTCTGAGAAGAGGAGAGGGAGCGGCCTGCCGAACTGGAGGAGGAGGCAGGGCGGACGCTGCGTCAGCGTCCTACTCGCCCTGCCCCCACTCCGAGTGGAACCGGGCGGCCCATCTGGCGGCTCATGGGCGGTGGACACTTCATCACCACGGGGCAGGGCTAACATTTACGGAACGATTGACGTGACCCGTCGTGTTTGTGGGTAGCTCTGCTCAGCGCGTGCGTTCGGGCAGGCTGCTGTTCTCGGTGAATTCGGCGACAACGGCATAGCCGCTCATCCGCAGAAGAGTAAGCTGAATGCCTGTCTCTTGCTGCGGCCCGCCCCACGCTGCGCTGATGCTGCCTGCTCGCTCAACCAAGTCCCTGAAAGCCGAGGGTTCGTGGGCGCGTGCGTATACGAACTTTCCATAGTCCTTGGTTGGATGGCCGTGCTCCGCTGTTAGCGCAGATGCCACTTCGAGAAACCGTGGCCACGCTTCGTCAAGTGTCGCGTGGCGTGTGGCCACGCTCACAGCGTGGAGTTTTCCTGATGGAGTGAGGCGAAAGCGAAGTAGCGCCGGTGCGTCAAATAGCTCCCCGTGACACCGAGCGACTTGGCCCTCCTCTTCCCAGTCTGCATCTTGAAAGAGAGAAAAGACATGGTGTGGGGCCATGCCCCAGCGTACGCCCTTCACGTCTATGGCTGCGCCCAGTTTGCTCGGCGACAGCCGCTCTCCCCCTTGCGGTAGGGGCGCAGGCGCAGCAGACACAGGCGCCACCCGGGCCCTCTCGCGCTCTCGTCGTGCAGCCTCCTTGGCAGCTGCAACGGCTCGTGTCACGCGCGTCTGGTCCCAATCGTAAATGTCGCGGTATTGGGCAAAGAATCTACGGTAGGCAACGTCAAGGTTAGGTAGAAATACAGGGCGCCACTCCGACGACTCTAATTCGGCACGTTGCTCAGCGAGTCTTTGCGGTGTCCACAGGGAGCCAGCACCGGTAAGCCAAGCAGCCTCGCGCTTCCTCGACTCAGCTTCCTCGTAGATCTCCCACACTGGCCCATCTCGTCGACGCAGATGGTAGACGCGGGTAGAGTGATAGCCTGGTCCTCTCGTCTCATGGACGAAAAGCATCTCTTTGAAGTCCACAAAGACCTTTGAGCTTCCAGGATCAAGGTCCTCTTCGGCGAGGGTGGGAAACCGCAGATCCCGCATTTCGTCCCTGTGGTCGCGTGCCTTCTTCTCCCTGCCTCGCGCCCAGAAGTAGGCGATACCAATGAGCACGAGGAGTGCCGTCGTCACTTCCATGTCCTCTCCGAGTGTCAGCGCACCCTACCCGGAGCAGCACGCTGGCTCAACGGGGCGGCATTCTCCTGTCTCCCAAAGCGAAGAGAGCATCGGCGCGGTGGAACTGCGGTTGTAGCGTGGCCCCGCAGGCGTGGCATTCTCGCCTACCCGGACGCTCGCCGGGAATCTTCCTCACGAGGGGGACGGCGAACTCTTGGTGCGCCGGGATAAACCGGCATGGAGTCGCGAATGAAAGAGTCGTACATCGAAGGGCTATCCCCTCACGATGGCCTCGAGTCATGCGCCGGTACCCGTGAGGGTGCAGGTGAAGCGTTGACAGGGGGAAGGGCAGGTAGGGGATTGAGCCGCGAAATCTGACACGGGCCGCGCGGTGAGCGCTGGGGCCTCGTGGTGAGCGTCCAAGCAAGCCGGACGTGGGCCATCGTCGGACGCGTGCCTCGCGGTGAGCGCTGGGCCTGGAGTTGTGGCGGAACGTCGTGATCTCTTGGGTCGTTCCTGTGTGCTCGGGCTAGGTGCTCTCCTTGCTGGCCGACCAAAGCAGGAGAGATCAACATGCCGACGCGCTGGACACTTGCCGGAGCGGTGCTCCTTCTCGCGAGCGGGTGCGGGACACCCGGAGGGGCCATCCCATCACCCGGCGCCGTGCCCGCACGCAAGTTGGAGGGACCACGGATCAGCGTTGTGGCTGGCAGCTTCAAGCCCACGTTCTATTACGGTCCATGGCAGTGCAGTCAGCGGTGGATGACCTACTGCGAGCGCCAGTGCGCCGCCGAGGGCTATCCCCTGAAGGGCTGCATGTGGCTTGCTGATCTCAAACTGGACTGGGAAGGCACAACCCACAACGCGGGGGGGCGCTACGCGATCACCCACTGCTGCTGTGACTACCCTCCGCTGTCAACAGCGGCGACCAAGGCCGCACGCGACAGGTGGAAGGGCTTTCGAGAGAAGTTCCGCGAAGCCTGGGGCAAGAAGTTCGGCCAGTGGCCAGAGGAAGCGGGCGAGTCTTGGCCTGGGCATCACATCCGCGATCTGAAGCACGGCGGCGATCCAGTCGATCCCGATAACATCCTGCCCGCGCCTACCGACGTTCACGACATCTTCAACCTTGAATATCCGAGGTGCTACGACGGACAGCCCCCGTGGAATACGGTAGGCCCGGATCTGCCCTACTTGGACAAGTGACGATGACGCGCCCCTTACCCCAACTGCTTGAGGAAGTTTCACGCGAACACTTCCCCTATCCGCCCGCTACTGCTGCCGAGATCGCGGCGTTCGAGCAGCGCGCGGGCTGGCAACTGGATCCCGATCTCCGGGCCTTCTATCTGCACTGCAACGGCGCGGAGTTGATCAAGCGGGGGCCGGATTGCCCATATCGGATCCTTCCGTTGTCGAAGATCGTCCGGGCGCGCGTGGCAATCTTCGGGAGGGATGAGGACAAGCACGGCCCCCCATCCGTGTATGCGATCTGTAACGTTCAAGATGGCGACTACGTGGTGATCGACGTGAGCCAACAGGTGGATGGCCGCTATCCCGTTTCCGACGCATGGCACGAGGCATGGCCGGATCCGTCCTACTGCGAGAAGATCGAAGATTCGTTCGCGGCGTTTCTGGATGCGGCCTTGCTCACCCGTCGTCCCTCCTACTGGCTTAAGCGGTGAGCGCTGGGGCTCGCGGTGCTGGGGCCTCATGGCAAGCGCTGGGCTTCGTGGTGAGCGTCCAGGCAAGCTGGGCGCTCACCACATCAACGCGGGCCTCGTGGTGCGCGCTACGGGCCTCCTAAGAGCGTTCTTGGCCCCGATGACTTAGAGGTTTCGCACCGCCCGGCGCGGGTTCGATTTCCGCCGCCTCGCGCTTCAATCGTTGGGACGCGCGTGCTTGCGTCCACCCCAATAGCGCTGATTCGCAGACATGACGCTCCTGGCGTGTGCCTGTCGCTCGACGGATCTGTCACTTCTTGGGAGGGTTGTTTCCTCGGCCACCGCCCGATGGATTCCCCGTGGTGCTCGGGCCGTTGGGGGGCCTGGGGGCACTGCTCCCCGCGCCCTTGCTTCCTCCGCCTCCCCCGCTCTTGCCGCCGCTGCTACCACCTCCCGTGCCACCGCCACTGCTACCTTTGCTCATGGCTGCCTCCTTGAGTTGGTTGCTGCTGAGCCAGCCTGATGGAGCCGCTCCGGATAGGCAATGCACTCGAGTGCTGGCTCCACCACCGAGTGTATGGAGTCAGACGGTGACGCCTCGGTCATTGCCTCCGGAGCCGCGTGAGCGACGGCCTTCAATCGATGGAAAGCCCTCCCTTCGCCGACTTATGGTGCGGCTCGATTGCTGCGCGGGCAGGGCGCCCCCGCCCGGAGAGCACGATGACCATCACCATCACCGCTTTCAAGGAGTCTCCCGACGAGGGACAGGGACAGGCGCGCGACATGCGGGTGCGCTGGGCGCTGGAGGAAGTGGGCCAGCCCTACGACGTTCGTCTCGTCACTTTTCAGGAGATGAAGGAAGCCCCGCATCTCAGACGCCACCCCTTCGGTCAGATCCCGACCTATGAGGAGGGCGACCTCGTCCTCTCCGAATCCGGGGCGATCATCTTCCACCTCGCCCAGCGCCATGCCGGCCTGTTGCCGGACGACGCCAACGCCCGGGCGCGCGCGATCACCTGGATGTTCGCCGCGCTCAGCACGGTGGAGCCGCCGATCGTCGAGCTCGAAGCCGCCACGCTCATCGAGCGCGACAAGCCCTGGTACGCCGACCGCCTCCCGATGCTCAAGGAGCGCATCCGCAATCGGCTGGACGCGCTCTCCGCTCGCCTGGGCGACGCCGAGTGGCTCGACGGGGCCTTCAGCGCCGGCGACCTGCTGATGGTGACGGTGCTGCGCCGGCTGGAGGGCGAAGGGATCCTCGAGGACTATCCGAGCCTCTTCGCCTACGTCGAACGGGGCAAGGCGCGGCCCGCGTACAAGCGGGCCTTCGCCGCCCAGCTGGCCGTCTTCACCGGCGCCGCGACCACCCGGTGAAGGAGTCGGGGTTCAACCGCCGCCAGTCATGGCGAAGCGCAGGGTGAGCGGCTCGCAGCCGCGTTCAGGCGCGGAGTCCGGCGGCGGTGCCCAGGCCCCCAGGGAGTGGTAGAGCACCCCCTCCCTCCGCTCCAGGTACAGGATGATGTTCAGCGGCCAGCCCGTGTTCTGGAAGATGTGTCGATCCGGGTGACGATCGGCGGAGGTCACCACCCCTGCTATTTCGTCGAAGTGCTGGAGCTGGGCGACTGCATCGTGGAGCTCGATTGAGCCGCGCCCCTCATCGGACGCGCTCTCCAGGTCCGACGCTCGAGTCAGGGGCCCGCCCCCCCAGTCCTCGGGGAGCGGGCCGTGGCCCACGCGTGGGCCTGTCAGCGATCAGGGACCCGTCACCGTGACGTCATCGATGGCGATGCCACAACCCCCGCTCGAGGTGCTCTCGAACTTGATGAGCGAGCTGGTGCTCGTGGCGTTGAACACGTAGGTCCTGTAGGTCCACCCTGGGAGGCTGTTCGAAATACTCGCCGAGGAGGGGCCGTAGGTGACCGTGCCGTAGCGCCACTGGCTCCCACAGTTCGGGCCGTTGGCGATGGCGAACCTCAACGTGTACCCAGCCCCCACCACGGTGGGGACCAGCTGCGAGACGTTGCCGGGGCCATACGAGCTATTGAGATCGACGGACTTGGTGCCCTGGGCCGCCGTCTTGTAGCTGCTGTTCATGACCTTGACGCCCCCCGCACCGCCAATGGTCCAGTTCGTCAGCGCGGTGCTGCCGGGGCTGAGGTCTTGGTAGTTATAGGAGCCAGAAGGAGCGGCCTCGAAGCTGTTGTTGGTGACGACCTGCAGGCCCTGCTCCAAGGTCTCCAGCCCGGGTCCCGTGGCCTCGCTCGCGTCCATGGGGCCGCAGCCCGTCAGGGCCATGCCCACGCCCAGTGCTGCCGCCTTGCCAATGATTCGATTCACCTGGTGTGTCCTTTGTTGGGGTTGACGTTCAGTCCGACCGGCTTCACGGAGCTTCATAGAGACCGAGCGGAAGACACCTTGAACCGTCGAAAGGACGGAATGCATTGGGGGGGCTGGCGAGCTCGATCGCTCAGCAAGCGAGGAGGCTCCACGGCTCAGCACGCCTCGCGTGACGGTGCGCTCCAGCGCTTGCCGAGCGCCCGCACGGCGAGCCGATAGGCCGCATCATTCTCCACGCGTCGCTCTCCTACCGAGGGCTGGACGAAGCAATGCGGCATCGCGCCGTGGTGCGGCGGTTGTTCGGGCCAGACGAACTGGAAGGCGAGCAGCGGAATGCCGAGCTCCATCCCCGAGTGAGGCAGCGTCAGCTCCCATTTATAGCCGCTGGTGTTGCCGCCATGCGTGCCGCCCACTTCCTCGCCGACGAACAGCCCGCGATCCGTCGCGCGCAGCATCGAGGCGAGCTCGGCCCCGCCCGAGAAGGTTGCGCCGCCCGCGAGCACCACGAGCCGACCCTTGAACACCGGGCGCGCGCGCTCCCAGTGCGTCATCAGTCCCTCGGGCGGCGCATTGATGCGGTACAGGTCTCCCCCTGCTCCGGCGCGCACCGTCGCGAGCTCGTCAGCATCATAGATCTCATGCTCGAACACCTTGCCTGACAGGCTGGTGACGCGGAGCGCGTTCGAGCGCGAGCGGACCGACGCGTATTTCCGCAGCGGCTCCTCGACCAGGTACGAGAACAGGATGCTCTCATTCGGCTCGGACCCGCCGCCGTTGTCGCGCAGGTCGAGGATCAGGTTCCGGGTGCCGCGCGCATCGAGCGCGTCGAAGATCGACTGGATCGTCGCGCGGAAATCGGCGCCCGCCGCGCGGTAGCGCCGGTTGCTGAAGGTCGGCACGTACAGATAGGCGGTGTCGCCATCAATCCAGTGCAGCGTGGCAACCGGCGACGGGTCGTCGGGCGGAGGCGGACGCGCGGCGACCGGCACTGGCGAGAGCCGGCGACGAACGACCTTTCCGTCGGGCAGGAGAAGGCGGACATCGAATCCAGCCTCATTGCCCCGCATCCACCAGCGGACCACCGCATAGCCGCGCCCTTCGCGGTCCCGCATCACGCCCGTCCGGTTGGCGCCGTCATGGGCGCTCACGCGGACCATCTCGGCCAGCATCACCTCGTGTGTTTCGCCGTTGACCGAGAGCAGGCGCGCGCCCGCCGGGACATCCGCGGCATCGCCATGGCCCGTGGTGACGAACGCGCCGTCATCGCGCCACAACAGATCGAGCGGGAAGAGCTGTGCCGTCTCGCGATAGCGACAGTTCATCCCGTCGCTGCGCGCGACCGACAAATGGCCCTCGCCAATCCCCGCCAGCAGTGGGCGCAGTGCCCGGAACAACGCTTCCTCGGATCGCACCTGAGGCAGGAGCGCGCGTGCCTCGGCCTTGCGTCGCGCCCAGTCCCGCCGGCTCTGCCGCCAATAGAGGGCCGGCATCGCGGTCTCGACGGCGGAGATGGCGAGCTCCAGCTCCTCGCGTGCCTGGGCAGGCGTCAACTGGCCGGTCGGGCATGCGAAGGCGAAGGAACTGGAGAACAGGGCCACTGCGACAAGCGAATGCAACATGGCGCCGGTGATATGCACCTGTGCCTCACAGGTAGGTGGATGAGTCAGGCGGTAGGTGCCCCATCAGACCGCCGATCCGTTGTTGCCATTCCAATACGCATGTCAGCTAGCGCCGAGCACCGTTGCGAGTGTTCGCAGCTCCGGGCGCAGCTGCTGCTCCGCCGCGCTGCCGGCGACGACCACGGGCAGCATGGCGCCCTCGAGCGAGGCCTCCGCCGCCAGCCTCACCGCGATGGGCGCCATCACCTTCGCCTCGATGAGGCGCTTGAGCGGGCGGGCTCCCAGCTTCGGATCGTACCCGTTGCTCGCCAGCCAGGCCCGCGCCTCCGGATCCACCACCAGCCTCAGCCGGCGCCGCAAGAGCCCCGCTCGCGAGGCCGCCTTGTCCAGCTCCAGGTCCACGATGCGCAGCACGTCCTGCTCCGATAGGCGGCGGAACGGAATCACGTGGTCGATTCGGTTGAAGAGCTCCGGCCGGAACGCTTGCCGCACCGCGCGCAGGAAGTCTCCTCCGGCTCGCTCGGCGCCGTAGCCCACGGGCTCGGACTGCTCCACGCCGAGGTTGCTCGTCATGCAGATGACCGTCATCCGGAAGTCCACCAGCCGCCCCAGGCTGTCGGTGAGCCGGCCCTCTCCCAGGATGCCCAGCAGCAGATCGAAGATCTCCGGGTGCGCCTTCTCCAGCTCGTCGAAGAGGACGAGCGACATCGGCTGCTGCCGCACGCGCTCGGCGAGGCTGGTGACGCCGGGGCCCACCTCCATCAGCCGCTGCGCCGAGCCCGGCAGCATGTACTCGGACATGTCCAGCCGGATCATCCGGTCCTCGTGGCCGAAGAGCGTGCGCGCCAGCTGCTTGGACAGCTCTGTCTTGCCCACGCCCGTGGGGCCCACGAAGAGCAGCGTGCCCACCGGCTTGTCCGGATCGTTGAGCCCCGCCTTGAACCGCGAGAGCACCCCCGCCGCCTGCGCGCATGCCTTCTCCTGCCCGATGACTCCCTGCGAGAGCTGACCGGCCAGCGTCCCTTGCTCGGCGGGGATCTCGTCGCTGATGAGCTGCAAGGGCAGCCCCGTGTAACGCGCGTAGGCCTCCGAGGCGTCGCGCGGGTAGAGCGTCGTCGCCTTGCCGCGCTCCGCCTGCTGGTCCAGCCAGTCCAGGAAGCGGAAGGCCTTGCCTGGGAACTGGGTGTCGCGCTGGAACATCTCCAGGTGCCCCACGAGCTGCCGCAGCCCCATGGGGTGGATGCTCACTCGGCTTCTCCGCGTCTCCTGATAGCGCCGCATCAGCTCCGGCATCTGCGAGGCCGCCGGCTCCTCGACGCGGACGATTCGGAAGGGGCGCAGCGCCTCCGGGAAGCGCCGCTGGCAGCGCTCGAACTCCGCCTCCGTGCACTCGGCGATGAGGGAGATCTCCTCGCTGGCCGCCGCTGGGATGAGCAGATCTCCAATCGATGAGCCATCCGGCTGCGGCGCCAGCAGCGAGGTGAGCCGATCCACGTAGAGGTAGTGGTTCTCGAACGAGAGCGCGTCGATGATCTTCAAGCAGCGCTCCTGCCACATGCCCAGGTACACCATGCCGGCCACGATGCGCTCGGCGCTGGTGCGCCAGATCTTCGGGAAGTCGCGACTCTTCTCCTCCCGCCGCCGCTCCGCGAGCCAGCGCGCCAGCTTCAGCACCGTGCTCGTCTTGCCCACCCCCGGGCCTCCCACCAGCAGGATGGACCGGGGCGGCTGCCGCAGCGCGTAGATGCGCCAGTCATCGAGCTGATCCCCGTCGTAGACGAGCGACGGTGCCCGGGGGCCCAGCGCTCGCGAGGTCAGCTCCTCGCCGATCTGCGTGAGCACCGCCGGAGGGGGCTCCTCGTCCGTCCCGCTGCGGAGCGCCTGCTCCAGCCCGCCCGGGTCCCAGCTCTGCACGTACTCCTCGCCCTCGTGGCGGAAGTCATAGAGGCCCTTCGGTTGCTCTCCCAGCAGCGCGGTGGCGAGCGCGTGCTGCAGCACCTCCCGCGCGATGGACAGCTCCTCCAGCACGAAGGACCAGCCGAAGCGCGGCACCAGCACCCGGTACGCTCCGCTCTCCAGCTTGCCGTACACGTACGTCAGCTTGAGCGGGATGAGCGCCTTGCCGATGACCGGCCGCTTCTGGTGCACCGTCTGCGGGTGGACCTCCACCGTGAGCGTCCGGGCCTGCAGGGCCTCCTCCCACAGGAACCGGCCGAGCGCCGCCGAGTCCTCGAGCATCATGTGCCGCACCCGCGTCTCCAGCTGGGCGTACACCTCCGCCTCGCTGGTGCCGTAGGCGGCCGGGGCGGGCGCGTCGAAGAAGCTGCTCCAGGCCGGCAGCAGCCGCCCCGTGAGGCGGCCGTCGTGGTGCGTGGTGAAGTAGACGCGAAGGCTCTTGTCGGTCATGGCTTCAGCGGCTCCCGTCCTTCGGGTTCTGGGTCATCCGCACCCGCCAGAGCGCCGGCAGGGCCTCGCCGGGAGTGAACACGCGGTGGGTGCCGCTGTGGGTGAGCAGGTAGTCCTCCAGCTCCAGGTTCGACACCGTGTTGGGTCGGGTGGGGGGCTCGAACCGGTAGGAGCGCACCACCGGGACGGCCGCCTCGGGGTTCTCCGGCAGTGGGCTGCGCCCCTCCTGGCGCGCCTTGTGGAACGCCTGGAGCTTCGCGTCGTGCTGGGTGATGAGCTCCAGCGGCGCGGATGCCGCGGCGTCGTGCACGCGCGCCTTGACCACCTCCGGCAGGCGTCCCGAGGACTGCCAGACGTGCAGCCCGGCCTCGCCCTCGAAGAAGGGCCGCACCCCGGGGCCCACCAGCTTGAGCGCGATGTGCACCGGCTCCATCGCCGACTGCGCCCACTGCTCCAGCTCCCGAGGCCCGCCCGACATGAGCGCGCCCCCCGGAAAGCGGACGGCGAAGGACTCCACCTCGCCGCGC